>NZ_CP054839.1:6106590-6411919 GCF_018141105.1 Saccharopolyspora erythraea
TCGGGAAGCTGGTGCACGACCAGCGCCCCGATCGGGATGGCGGCCAGGGCGGGCAGGCCCAGCTTGAGCACGGCCCGCCAGTCCGCGTCGCGCCAGGTGCGCGCGAGCACGAGCACGCACAGCAGGATCGACAGGGTGTTGGCCAAGGAAACGCCGACGACCGGTCCGGTCATCGCGATCAGCATCGGGCCGCCGAACAACCCGAAGCCCAGTCCTGTCGCGCGCTGGGTGAACGCTCCGAGCAGGACCGGGACGGCGGGCAGGACCGCGGCGAGCACGCTCACAGCGTGAGCGAGGCGTACTGGACGTCGGTGAACTCCTCGAGTCCGAGATCACCGCCTTCGCGGCCGAGGCCGGACTGCTTGGTGCCGCCCATCGGCGCGAAGGCCACGCTGGGCAGAGCTTCGTTGATCCCGATGATTCCGGCGTCGAGGCGTTCGCCGAGTCGCCAGGCGCGGGTGATGTCGCGGGACCAGACGTATCCCGCCAGTCCCATCTCGGTGGCGTTGGCGAAGGCGACGGCGTCATCGGCGTCGGAGACGCGGAAGACGGCCGCGGCGGGGCCGAACACCTCTGCGGTGGCCAGGCCGCGATCGCGTGGAACGTCGGTGAGCAGAGCGGGGGCGGCGAAACTGCCCTGCGACGGCACTTCGCGAGGTGTTGTGAGCAGTCGGCCGCCGGCCGAGACCGCGTCGCCGACCAGTGCTTCGACGGCGTCGCGGCGGTCGGTGTCGATGACCGGGCCGAGGTCCGGGCACGGTTCGTCGAGCCCGTTGCCGACGACCATCGCATCGATGTGCTTGGTCAGCTTCTCGGCGAACTCGTCGTGCACGGCCTCCTGCACGAGGAAGCGGTTGGCCGCGATGCAGGACTGGCCGGTGTTGCGGAACCGGCCCAGCATCGCGCCGGCCACCGCCGCGTCGATGTCGGCGTCGTCGAGCACCACGAACGGCGCGTTCCCGCCGAGTTCCAGCAGCGGGCGCACGATGCGTGCCGAGGCCTGCGCCATGATCGCCCGTCCGACCTCGGTGGAGCCGGTGAACGAGACGATCCGCACCGCCGGGTGGGCCAGCAGGGCCTCGGTGGTCTCGGCCGGGCTGCCGTGCACGAGGTTGACCACGCCGTCGGGCAGGCCCGCCTCGGTCAGGCAGCGGATCATCTCGGTGACCGCGAGCGGCGCCTTTTCGGACACTCGCGCCACGACCGTGCAACCTGCGGCCAAAGCTGGGGCGAGCTTGCGGGCCTGGATGGAACAGGGGAAGTTCCACGGTGTCAGGCTGGCGACCACTCCGGCCGGCTTGCGCCGCACCAGGTGCCGGCGCGCCTCGGCCTCACCGGGCACGAGAGCCCCGTTCGGCCGTCGGGTCTGCTCGGCGAACCAGCGGAAGTACTCGACGGAGAAGGCGATCTCGCCGCGCGCCTCGGGCAGCCTCTTGCCCGCCTCGCGGGCCAGCAGCACGGCGAGATCGTCCGCGCGCTGCTCGATCCGCTCCGCTGCGGCCAGCAGCGCCTGTGCCCGGTACCGGGCGGTGGTGGTCGACCAGCTCTCGAATGCCAGGGCCGCGGCGTCCGCGGCACGCCGCGCGTCGTCGGCGGGATTGCTCGACCAGTCGATCTCGCCGACCAGCGAGCCATCGGCGGGGTCGTGCACGGGGCGCCGTACGTCCCGCGACTCCCACCGGCCGCCGATGAGCGTCTTGGCAATGGGCATCGTTGTTTCCCTCTCTCGAGCGTGTGTCAGTGGTGGACGGTGGCCGGGGAAGGCGCCGCGGGCTCGGTGGTCTCCGGGTTCTCCACGTCCTTGCCGACCGGGTCCCAGCGGTTGATCATCAGCGTCGCGATCGCGATCAGCGGGGCGAGCACGATGACCGCGATGGTCACCTGCATGCCCTGGGCCGCCAGCAACACCGGAAACGTGTACGCACCGACGATGCCGCCGAGCCGGGTGACGGATTGGGTGTAGCCACCGCCGATCCCGCGGATCGCCGTCGGGTAGGACAACGTCCCCATGGCCGTGCCTGCGTAGCCGGGGCCGAAGTTGTGCGCGGCGTAGAAGATCGCGATCAGCAGGGCGGCGACCGGTGCGGCGAGCAGGTGGAAGGCGCCGCTGATGACCATCAGGACCGCGGCCGCGACGGAGTAGCCGATCAAGGCGAGTCGGCGCAGGCCGAACCGCTGCGTTCCGGCGACGCAGCCGAGTGCGCCGACGACGCCGACGAGGTTGATGCATCCGGAGAGCACGAGCACGAGGATGATGTTGCCGGGGATGAGCTGGTCGAGGATCTTGGGCGTGTACAACGAGATCGCATACCATTGCGCCGCCTGGGTCACGACCAGAACGGTGACGAGCACCGTCCGGCCGAGATACGGCGTGCGGAACAGCGCCAGCAGGTCTCCCGCGCGGGTCCGGTCGTCGCGCTCCGAGGAGGTGGGTTCCGGTCGCACATCGACCTTGAGGCCGTAGGTCTTGCGCAGGACTCGTGCCGCGGACTCCAGGCCTTCGTACTTGGCCGCCCACATCGGACTCTCTGCACTGTAGACGAACCGCAGCACCAGAACGACCAGCGCCGGGACCGCTCCGAGCCCGATCGCCCAGCGCCACAGCGAATCGCCCACCCCGAGCAGGTGCACGGGGATGATCGTGAAGAACGCCGCCGCTGCCGCCCCGGTGGACATCACCTGGGCAACGGTGACGCTGCGCCCCTTGTTCGACACCGCGCTGTACTCGGCGATGAAAGCCAGTGCCACCGGGACGTCGAGCCCCACGCCCACGCCCATGAGGAAGCGGTAGAGCCAGAACAGTTCCGGATTGGGCGCCGTCGCGCACAGCACCGTCGCGACGACCATCAGCAGCAGCGTGAGGAGCAGCATCTTCGTGCGGCCGATGCGGTCGGTCAGGTAGCCGCCGAGGAGCCCGCCGACCATCGCTCCCAGCAGGATCGCGGCCGAGATGAACGGCAGCGAGTGGAAGTTCAGCCCGGAGCTCTGCAGATCGAACTCCGAGGTGATCTGGACGGTGCCCAGACCGAAGCTGCTCAGGTCCCAGCCGTCGACGAAGATGCTGCCCAGCGCGACCACCTTCACCAGCCCGGGACGCCGCGGCCTGATGCGGCCGGTGTCGATCAGCGAGATGACGTCACGTGGTGTGCGAAGCACGACGGCGTCGTTGCCGACGGCCATAGGACCCTCCTAGGTGGTCAGACCTCTTGCCAGATGGCACCGTAAGGTGGCACACATCTACCCGTCAAGAAACCACTGGGGACAGCGCACGCCGAGCACAGAGAGGCGCCAGCACATGACCGACCGGTTCCTGCTACGCGAAGTGACCGAGGCCGTCGTCGGCGAGGGAGGGGATCTCGTCGCGCGGCTACGCACCGTGCTCTGCCGACGCGGTGCCGACGCGGTCGGCTACCTGACCGGAGAATCTCCGGCAGAGCAGGGCATCGAGACGACAATGCCCAACCTGCCCGAACTGGACACTCCTCCGCTGCGGTCCACCGAGGTCACCCTGCGGGTGCAATGGGCCGCAGCCGACGTGGTCCGCATCCTTGTGCAGTCCGCGGACGCGGCAGAGCAGGACGCGACGCGGTACGGCATCGTGGTCGACCCCCGCCCCGAGCCCGTGCACGCGAAGGCCGAGCAGACCGACGAGGCGATCACGCTCTCGACCGAGGCCGTGCGGGTGACGATCGAACGCCATCCATTCGCCCTGCTGGTGGAAGACGTGCGCACCGGCCGCGTGCTGATGCGCAGCGCGGGCCGCCTGCGACAGGTCGCGGGACTGCCGATCGCGCCCGCGATGATGGTCGGCGAGACCACGACGCTGAACCTCGAACTCGGCGCGGACGAGCAGGTCCTGGGTTTCGGCGAGCAGTTCGGGCGGCTGGTCAAGAACGGCCAGCGGCTGACCCTGCGGGTCGAGGACGCCTTAGGCACCGGGGCGGGCATGGCTTACAAGCCTGCTCCTGTGTGGCACTCGACCGCCGGGTATCTGGCGTTGGTCAACACGGGCGCGACCGTGGTCGCCGACGTGGAGCATTCACGGGCGGGCGTACTCGGGATCGAGAGCCACTGCGGGGAGCTCGACATGTTCGTGATCGCAGGTCCGGCACCCAGGCAGGCGTTGACCGGCTACACGCGACTGACCGGTCGTGGCCCGGTTCCGCCGCCGTGGGCGTTCGGGTACTGGCTGGGGCGCTGCCGCTATCACTCCAGCGAGCAGATGACCGAGGTCGGCCGGCGCATGCGCGAGCTCGACGTGCCGGTCGACATCCTGCACCTGGACCCGGACTGGCTGATCGTGGACCGGCTCAACTGCGACTTCCTGTGGAACACCGACCGGTTCGGCGACCGCAAGGAATTCGTCGCCGGCCTGCAGGAACTCGGAATCCGGCTCTCGGTGTGGGAGCTGCCCTACCTGGACCCGGCGTCGCCCCGCTATCCGGAGGCCGCCGAGGCGGGCCATCTCGTGCACGACGCAGAGGGCGGGACCGCGCGGATCGCGAACACGCCTGTCCCCGACGACCGTCCCCGCGCGCTCGTCGACTTCACCAACCCGGCCGCACGCGCCTGGTGGCAGCAGATGCACCGGCCGTTCCTCGACGACGGGGTCGCGGTGTTCAAGACCGACTTCGGCGAAGGGCTGCCGGACCAGGTGCGGCTGGCAGACGGCACGCCGGCCGAGCACGCCCACAACCTCTACCCACTGCGCTACAACGCCGCGGTCAGCGACGCGATCGCCGAGCACACCGGGCGCGCACCACTGGTGTGGGGCCGCTCCGGCTGGGCCGGATCGCACCGCTACCCGGCGCAGTGGGGCGGTGACGCCGAGTCCACGGTCTCGGGCATGCGCGCCACCCTGCGTGGCGGGCTCTCGCACGGGCTGAGCATGCCCGGGCTGTGGGGCCACGACATCGGCGGCTTCTTCGGGCCCGAGCTGACCCCGGGGCTGTACGTGCGGTGGACCCAGTTCGGCGCGCTGTCACCGCTGATGCGAGCCCACGGCCTGCGCCCGCGCGAACCGTGGGCGTTCGGCGAGGAAGCGCTCGAGGTGGTCCGGAACTGGATCCGGCTGCGCTACTCGCTGCTGCCCTACCTGTGGCAGGTCGCCCACGAATCCGCCAGGCACGGGTGGCCGCTGATGCGCGCGCTGGCTTTCGAGTTCCCAGAGGACGAGCTGGCCGTACCGCGCGATGACGCCTTCCTGCTGGGAAGCGACATCATGGTCGTGCCGGTCTTCAGCGACGACACCGGCGAGGTCGAGCGGCGCTTCTACGTTCCCGACGGAGGCTGGACCGATCTGCTGACCGGCAAGCGCTACACCGGGCCGGGAATGCATGCGGAAACCGTTGGCCTTGATCGCATTCCGGTGCTCGTCCGCGATGGCGTGGTCCTCCCCCGCGTCGACGTCGACGCCGGGCTGCGCAACACCGATGACCTGCTCGCAGCACCGTGGACGTTCCACGCCTACGGCGGGGCGTCGGGCACCCACCGGTTCGTCGGCTTCGACGGGACGCCCTTCGAAGTCGAGGCCGGGGACGCGTCGGTGCGGCATCACCGCGCCTGACGTCTGGACCCACATCTGCACATCCCGTATAACTGGTAAGACCTCTATCCACCGATCTGGAGTCTCGCATTGAGTCCGCAGGAAACCGGCAGTGCCGCCGGAGACACGTCGACGGGATGTCCGCGGCGCAGCGCCTCCTGGTTCGCCGCAGGCGGCAAGATGGGCTTCGTCCACCGCTCGAAGCTCTACAACCAGGGACGCTCCCCCGAGATGTTCGACGGCCGTCCCGTCATCGGCATCGCCAACAGCTGGTCGGAGCTCACCCCGTGCAACGGGCACCTGCGCGAGCTGGCCGAGGCCGCCAAACGCGGGGTGCTGCTGGCGGGCGGCTTCCCGCTGGAGTTCCCGACGATCTCCCTCGGTGAGACGTTGATGCGGCCGACCGCGATGCTGCATCGAAACCTGATGGCGATGGACGTCGAGGAAACGCTGCGCGCGCACCCGCTCGACGGAGTCGTGCTGCTCGCCGGCTGCGACAAGACGGTCCCGGCGCAGCTGATGGGCGCGCTCAGCGTCGACCTGCCGACGATCATGCTCACCGGTGGGCCGATGCTCAACGGCAAGTTCCGCGGCTGCGACGCGGGCTCGGGCACCCATGTGTGGAGCTTCAGCGAGGACGTGCGCGCCGGGCGGATGAGCGAAGAGGAGTTCGGCGCGGCCGAGGCCTGCCTGTCCCGCAGCAGCGGGCACTGCACGACCATGGGCACCGCATCCACGATGGCCTGCCTGACCGAGGTGATGGGGCTGTCGCTGCCCGGCAGTGCCGCGGTGCCCGCCGTCGACGCGCAGCGCTCCCGGCTGGCCGAGCAGACCGGCCGGCGCGCGGTGGAACTGGTCGAGGAAGACCTGCGGCCCTCGCAGTTGATCGACCGCCGTTCCTTCGAGAACGCCGCCCGCCTCAACGCCGCGATCGGCGGCTCGACGAACGCGGTGGTACACCTGTCGGCGCTCGCGGGGCGCGCGGAGGTCGACTTCCCGCTGGAGGCGTTCGACGAGCAGGCGGCCGAAATCCCGCTTCTGGTCAACCTGTTGCCCTCCGGCGAGTTCCTCATGGAGGAGTTCTGCTACGCCGGAGGCGTGCCCGCGGTGGTCGCCGAACTCGGCGACCTGCTGCACGGCGATGTCCCGACGGTGACGGGAAAAACGCTGGCCGACAACTCCCGATCCGCACACACCTGGCGAAGCGACGTGATCCGCTCGTGCGCCGACCCGGTGCTCCCGGCGGGGCGGGCGACTGCGGTGCTGCACGGCGACCTCGCACCCGACGGCGCGGTCATCAAGCTCTCCGCCGCCTCGCCCGACCTGCTCGACCACGTCGGCCCGGCGCTGGTGTTCGACTCCGTCGAGGAGTACTACGCCGTCTGCGACGACCCCGACTTCCCTGCTGAGGCCGACACCGTGCTCGTCGTGCGCGGCGCCGGGCCGCGCGGCTATCCCGGGATGCCCGAGATCGGGAACCTGTCGATCCCGAAGAAGCTGCTCGACGCCGGTGTCCGCGACATGGTCCGCATCACCGACGGCCGCATGAGCGGCACCTCCTACGGCACCGTCGTCCTGCACGTCTCCCCCGAGTCCTCGGCGGGCGGACCGCTGGCCCGCCTGCGCACCGGTGACCTCGTGCACCTCGACGTGGCACGGCGCCGCCTCGACGTGCGCGTCGACCCGGACGAGTTCGCCCAGCGCGACGACACCCAGCCCTCCGCAGAAGCACCAGGCGGCTACACCTGGCTGTACCGCAACCACGTCGGCCAGGCCCACACCGGAGCCGACTTCGACTTCCTGCGCGGGCGGCGCGGACACGCCATTCCCCGCAGGCACCTGTGAGACCACGACAAGGAAACACCATGAACGAGCTGAACAGACGTCGCGCCGTGGTCACCGGCGCGGCCACCGGCATCGGCCGGGTCGTGGCCGAGGACCTGGCCGACCGGGGCGCGACCGTGCTCGCCGTCGACCGTGACCCGCGGGTGCTCGAGCCCGCCGACGCCGCCGCACGCTGGGAAGGGCTGGTCTGCGACCTCTCCGACCCAGCCGAACTCGACGCGCTGGCGGCGCGACTCGGCGCGGAGCCCGCGACCGACATCCTGGTCAACTGTGCCGCCGCCTACCCGCCCAAGGGAGGCTTCCTCGCCACGGACGTGGCCGCCTGGACCAGGATTTTGACGGTCAACGTCACCGCGCTCGGTGTGCTGAGCAGCGCGATGGCCCGCGGGCTGCATGCCGCGGGCCGCCCGGGTGCGATCGTCACCTTCGGCAGCCTGCAGGAGGAACTGCCGGTCCCGGGTTATGGCCCGTACGTCACCAGCAAGGGCGGCGTCCGCGCGGCGACTCGCGCGCTGGCGGTGGAGCTGAGCCCCTGGGGCATCCGCGTGAACGGAGTCGCACCCGGAGTCGTCAACACGACATCCACTCTGGACACTCTCGACGGGGCCAGCTGGGGCGACGAGTCCACACCACCGACCCTGCTCGGGCGTGCGGGCACGCCCCGCGAAGTCGCCGACGTGGTCGCGTTCCTGGTGTCCGACGCCTCGTCGTTCATCACCGGCAC
Organism: Saccharopolyspora erythraea; assembly: GCF_018141105.1. Classification (NCBI taxonomy): domain Bacteria; kingdom Bacillati; phylum Actinomycetota; class Actinomycetes; order Pseudonocardiales; family Pseudonocardiaceae; genus Saccharopolyspora; species Saccharopolyspora erythraea. The sequence goes on from NZ_CP054839.1 coordinate 6,114,705, forward strand.
CGTCATCCCGGTCGATGGCGGCCGTAGCCTGAGCCGCCGCTACGACCCGCTCGGCGAGCGCACCGTGACCACCGCGGGAGACAACGCATGAACACCACGCTGACCGCCATCTACCGGGGCATGTCCCCCCAGCAGTGCCTACGCCTCACCATCGCGCTCCACGACCTCGGCGTGCGTTCCTTCGAAGTCACGATGACCGGCGGATCCCCGATCGAATCCCTGCGACTGCTGCGCAAGGAACTCGGCGCCGAAGCCCACATCGGTGCGGGCACGGTAACCACCACTGCCGAGGTCGAAGCCGTCGCAGCGGCCGGTGCGGGCTTCGTGGTCTCTCCCCACCTCGACGCCGACGTGGTCACGGCCACCAAGGCAGCCGGCTTGGTCTCGATTCCGGGAGCGTTCACCGCCACCGAGATCGTCGCCGCCCGCCGCGCCGGTGCCGACGTGGTGAAGATCTTCCCGATCAACGCGGTCGGCGCCGACTACATCCGCCAGCTGCGCGCGCCGCTGCCCGACCTGACCGTGATGGCCAGCGGTGGCATCACTCCCCAACTGGCACACGACTGCGTCGCCGCGGGCGCGACCATGATCGGTGTCGGCTCACACCTGCTCGGCGCCCACGCCGACGGCACCTTCGACGCCGACGTTCTCCGCCGGCGCACGGCCGAATTCCTCGACGCCATCAGGACAACTCCATGACCAACAAGGTGCACGTGGAACCGGTCGGTGACGTCACCGCCCGGTTCGGCGAAGGCCCGCTCAGCGACCCGACCGGCACCACGGTGCTGTGGGTGGACATCACCGGCGGCGCGATCCACCGAACCGACACCCGCGACGGAACGACGACGACGGCAGAACTCGGTGGCGAAGTAGCCGCGGTGTTTCCGACGTCGACAGGTTCGCTCCTGGCCGCCCGAGACCACCAACTGATCACAGTAAACGGACGACCTCACCCGGTCGTGGCCGAAGTCGAACCGCGGCCTCGCATGCGGCTCAACGACGGACTCACCGATCCCGCAGGACGGGTCTTCATCGGCACACTGCACGCTGACAAGGTCCGCGGAACCGCGGCGCTGTACCGGCTCGACGGGGACCGGCTCACTCCGGTCGTCCCGGGAGTGACCGTCTCCAATGGGATCGCCTGGAGCCCCGACGGCAGCACCGTCTACTACGCCGACACCCCCACGCTGCGCATCGACCGCTTCGACTACGACTCGGCCACCGCCACCCCGCACAACCGCCGCCCGTTCGCGGACCTGAGCACAGCTCAAGGGCGCCCGGACGGGCTGACCGTCGACGAGGACGGGTGCGTGTGGGTCGCCCTGATCACCGGCGGTCGACTGCACCGCTACACCCCCACCGGCCGCCTCGACCGAGTGGTGGAGCTTCCCGTCACGCATCCCACCAGCGTCGCGTTCGGCGGTCGCGATCTGTCGGAACTGTTCGTCACCAGCGCCCGCGACCCGCTGTCAGCAGCCGAAGCGGCGCAACAGCCCCTGGCCGGACGGCTGCTGCGCCTCGACCCCGGGGTGAAGGGCCTACCGACCGTCCCCGCCGTCGTGGCCTGAGGACGCCTCGGGATGTGCCTGCCCCAGGCTTCCATCGCCGAGCGGCGCGCTCTCGCCCCGGACCCGGGCGAGCGCCGCTCGGCGGGCCGCCTCGATGTGGGCTTTCGCCCGCCGCCGCGCCGCGACCGAATCACCGGCAATCACCGCGTCGCGGATTCGGGTGTGCTCCTGGCGGGACTTCTCCAGCCGGCCCGGCATCTGCAAAGTGGTTTCCATCCCCTGCGCGAGGATCTCCTGCAGCACTCCCTGCGTGCGGGAGAGGAAGCGGTTGCCCGCGGCCTCGACGATCCGCAAGTGGAAGGCGGCATCCAGGTCGCGCAACTTCTCCCAGTCGACCGGATCGGCGCGCGAAGCCTCGTCGAGGCGCTGGAACGCTTCCTCGACCAGCGCCAGGCGCTCGGCATCCTGGTTCTGCGCTGCCCAACCAGCCGCCGGCACCTCGAGCACCTCGCGCATGTCGAACAACTCGGTCAGGCTCATCTCCTCGGACGCCATCGCCTCACGCAGCGTGCGCGTTGTCGACGGATCGGCGACGAAGACTCCCGCACCGTGCCGGATGTCGACGAACCCGCCCACCTTCAGCGTCCGCAACGCCTCGCGCAAGGACGGCCTGCTCGCACCGAGCATCGACGCGAGCGCCCGCTCCGGCGGCAACCGATCGCCCGGCCGCAGCTGCTCGGACGAGATGACCTCCAGGATCCGCTGCGCGATCAGATCCGACACCGAACCCTGGCGCACCGGCGTCCACGGACTGGTCTCCGAACTCACGAGCCCCTCCTCTCCCAGCCAAGTGGTCGTACCAGCTTACCACTGAGAAGAATCAATGGTGGGCGATCAATTCCCTCCGCTGACCAAGCTCGATGCTTCGATGGCAATCAGTCACCGGCCTGACGGCGAAGTGCACTTGGTTGGCCCTTTGGACAATCAGCGCAGAAGGGCTCGTGGCCTCGGAAGCGGAACACTCGGTGAGAAATCTGGGGCGCAGGCCCGTCTCCGAGATCGGAGACGCAGCATCACCTCGACAGTTCTCTCGGGCGGCGCAGTCCTTGGCATTCAGCGCAGAATTCCGCGGGTAGCCAGGTGTCCGCTCGGACGCGCCGCCGGCTCCTGCTGCCAGGTGTGCAGGTGTTGGAAGCCCGTCACCGTGAGCGAGACCTCGTGCCTCCTGGCTGTCAAGGTCCGGTGCGTCTCCACCTGGATCAAGCCGTGCACGCGGAGCTCGTCCAGGGTGTCGCGGTACAACGACATCGGGTGCGCATCGTTGCCTGGTGCCCACGTGTAGCCGAGCCCAGGTCCGTGCAATCCGTTCTCGTACCACACACATCCCTCGTGCACCGCGCGTAGCGCCGCGCAACGTTCAGGCGTGTTTCCGAGCCGTTGCCGCATTCGAACTCCTCCCCTCACCCGGCCGGTTCTGCAAATCCCCACAACTGCAGGTGACTCCCTCGGTGTCACGCCGCAGGCACACGCGCCTGCTCACGGCCGAACGCGGCGGCCAAGCTGGCTCGGCAGGTTCGGATGATCTGCCGCGTGGCCGCTGTACCGGGGGCCTCGCGGCAACGCGTGCAGACAACATCCACGGAACCCGAAACCTCGTCCACCGCCACGAAAGCCTCAGCCTCGCACCGGCGGCACCAGCGGTGGCCGGTCACGACGATGACATGCACAGGTGAGCTGATGCATTCGTGCGCCCACCGGCGATGCACATGGCAGGAGATGCGCTCCAGCGCCGAGAGCTCGTCACGCTCCTCCGCGGCGTCCTCCGAGATCAGCGTGTCCGCCAAGCGTCGATCACGCACGTCGGCGTAGCGTTCGGCGAACCGCAGGACCTCTGCAGGCCCGGGCGGCGACGGGCGTAGCCAACGCCGTGGCTGAGGAGTCTCTGCCTCTGCTCGGTCGGGGCGGGTCTCGAGGAGCATTGCTTCCGCCTCCCACATTCCGCGTCATCAGGTTGTGTCCAGTGTCCTTCGGCCCGGTTGCGGAGACATTGGTGCCACTACGTACCTACCTACGGATCCGAGGTATCTCCGTAGCTCGTTGCCCGTGGCGGCCGTGCACGACTGAGGTGCGATGAGGCTTCTGGGACGCGACAGTCCAACGACCGGACTCCTCCCCGGTCCTGGTCGGGGATCCCGCCGCCGACGGCGCGTCAGCCCTTGCCCGAGCGTGCGGGCCAGAACGGCCACGCCGATGTCGAACGCCTTTCTCGACGGGACGTCGCATACGTAAGTCCGGCAAGTCCGTCAACTGCCCCCAGCCCGAACCAGCGCAGGACGCTCAGGTGGCACGTGTGTGATCAGAAACGACACGGGCCGTTCGTGGCGTGCAGCCGGGCCACGATCCGGCAGGAAGAGGGTGACGTTGCTGCCCGGTAGGACCGTCAACAGGGGTCAGGCGCTGGATTCCAGAGCGTCGGCGTCGAAAAGCTCGTCGATGAGTCCGCCGAGATGTGCCCAGTGTTCGGCGGAGAGTCCCGCGGCACCGTCCGCGTCACCGTTGGCGCACAGGTCGATGAGCTTGGCGTGGTGGTCGACGGTGTCGTGCCCGCCGAGCAGGGTGGAGAACTTGCGGTAGAGGATCCGGTGCACCTGGGGGTGCAGTTGATCGATCACCCTGCGCAGGACCGGGTTGCCGGCTGCGTCGATCGCCACCCCGTGGAAGTTGTCGTCGGCTGCGAAGGCACCAGCGATGTCGTGCTGATCAACGGCGTGCGCGAAGTCTTCGTTGGCTCGGCGCATGCGGTCGATGTGGTCGGTGGTCATGTGGGGGACTCCGGTCCGGACGGCGAGTTCGTCCAGCGACCGGAGCACGACCAGGGTGGCGGCGACGTCGTGGCGGTTGAGCGTGGTGATCCGGGTGTAGACGCCGGGTTTGGCTTCGACGAGCCCGGTGTCGGCCAGCCGGGTGAGGGCCTCGCGCACCGGTGTGCGGCTGAGTCCGAGACGCTGGGCGACCTCGCTGTCCCTGATCTTTTCCCCAGGAGCGAGCTCGCCGCTGACGATCGCCTCCTTGAGACGCTCGTACGCTGCGTCGCTCATGCGTGGCCGTTCGACCGGCGCGTCATCCCACCGTGCCATATTGCGTCCAATATACCGCAGACGGTTCAGTTCAGATCCTGCCCCGCGCGCACACGAGCGATGACGGATTCCGCCAAGACCTGGGTCGGGTCGACCAAGGGCACGGGCAGTTCGCCGGCGTTCAGACCGAGGGGAACCTCGGTGCAACCGGCGATGATGGCCTGCGCACCTCGATCGACGAGCCGCCGCGCAGCCTTCGCCAGCAGGCCCGGATCCTCGTTGCCCGCCTTGATCGACCGAATCGCGGCCGTCACCTCCTCAGCCTGGGAGGTGGAGTCGGGCACCAGCAACGCGATCCCGGCGGTCGCCAACCATGTCTCGTACAGCTTGGCGCGCACCGTCCCGGTCGTGGCGAGCAATCCGACCTTGCGCACCGGAGGCTGGAGCGCGGCCAGGTGGCGGCTGGTCTGCTCGATCATGTGCACCAGGGGGACGCCGACGCGCTCGATGACCGCGGGCAGGAACGCGTGCGCGGTGTTGCAGGGCACGGCGATGACATCGGCACCGCCGACGGCGAGGACGCGGGCGCCGTACACCAGCCACGGGGTGGGATCGGTCCCGCCTTCGAGCAGTGCCCGGGTGCGGTCGGGGGTCGTCGGATCAGACCAGATGATCACGCGCAGGTGCTCTTGGTCGGTGGTCGCCGGGGTGGCGCGGATGAGCTTGGCGTAGAAGTCGGCGGTGGCCGCCGGGCCCATCCCCCCGAGCACGCCGACCGTGGGACCGAGGACCCCTGGGTAGTCGGCGGCACGGGAGGACGGGAGGTCGAAGACGGTGTCAGACACGCTCGGGGGCCTTTGGCTGGGTCGCGGGGGTGAAGGCGCGCTCCGACCGGCCGATCACGGCCGCGGCCAGGGAGTTGCCGACGACGTTGATCGCCGTGCGGGCCATGTCGACGATGAAGTCCACGCCGACCAGCAGAGCGATGCCTTGCGGCGGCAGGCCGAGGGTGTTTCCCGCCGCGATGAGGACCACGATCGAGGCCGAGGCGACACCGGCCATCCCCTTCGACAGCACCACGAGCACGAGCACCATCATCAGCAGGGTGGGGACGCTGGTGTCGGTCCCGTAGGCGTTGGCGAGGAACACCAGCGCCACGCCCTGGTACAGGGTGGAGCCGTCGGTGTTGAACGAGTATCCGAGCGGCACGACCAGTGAGGTGACCGACCGGCTGACGCCGAAGGCTTCCAGGCGGCTCAGCAGCGGAGCGAGCACGGCTTCGGAACTACGGGTGACGAAGGCGATGCCCGCCAGGTCTCCGGTCGAACGCAGCATCCGCAGGTAGGGAACGCGGAAGATCGCGGCGATGAGCGGGAACAGCACGCCGAGCACCAAGGCGAGCCCGAGGTAGACCACTGCGACGAAGCCGAGCAAGCTGGTCAGGCCCTGCAAGCCGTAGTGCGCGACGTCGTAGGCGATGAACCCCAGCACACCCAGCGGTGCGAACCGGATGACGTAGCCCACGATCCGGAACATGATCGACGACCACGAGTCCAGCACTGCGCGCACCGGGGCGGACTTCTCGCCCAGTGCTGCCATCGCGACCCCGACGAAGAGGGCGAACACGATCACGGCGAGCAGATTGCCCTCGGAGAAGGCTGCCACGACGTTCTTCGGCACGGCGTCCAGGAGAAGCTTCTGGAAGTCGATCCCCTGCGACATGCCGCTCAACGACCCCGCGTCGGCTTGGTTGACCGGGGCGCCGGAGCCGATGCCGGTCAGCTTCCCCAGCCCCACGGCCAGCAGCAGGATCAGCGTGGTGACGATCTCGAAGTAGAGGATCGCCTTGCCCGCGACCCTGCCGACGTGACGCACCGATTCCATGCGGGCGATCCCGAGCACGATCAGCGGGAACACCAGCGGGACGACCACCATCTGCACAAGGTGCAGGAAGACGTCCCCGAGGACCTTCAGGTGCTCACCGGCCGCCGGGGCGAACGTGCCCAGCGCAGCACCCAGCACCACCGCCAACAGCGCCTGAACTCCCATCTGCACGCGCCACCAGCGACGACGTCTCGGCTCGTGGTCCGGAGGCGACGAGTCCGCAGTGGCACCTTCGGCAACATGCGGTTCACTAGTCATCCTAGTCTCCAATATACTGCGTTCTGCGTATTGGAGCATTAGAGTGAGCGGCACCGCCCGTCCTGTCAAGTGCAGCGCCGGGCAGACCCGCACCGCCGCATGGAGACGTCATGAGCAACCGCGAAACCCGTACGGAGCACGACCTCATCGGGGACCGCGAGGTCCCCGCCGACGCGTACTACGGCGTGCACACCGCGCGGGCCGTGGAGAACTTCCGCATCACCGGCACACCGATCTCGACCTACCCGGACCTGGTCAACGCCCTGGCCTCGGTCAAGGAAGCCGCCGCCCGCGCCAACCACGACCTCGGGCAGCTCGACCAGACCCGGGCCGAGGCGATCGCCACCGCCTGCGCCGAGATCCGCGACGGCGCGCTGCACGAGCAGTTCGTGGTCGACGTGATCCAGGGCGGCGCCGGCACCTCGACCAACATGAACGCCAACGAGGTCATCGCCAACCGCGCACTCGAACACCTCGGCCACGCCCGCGGCGACTACCACCACCTACACCCGCTGGAGCACGTCAACCTCGCCCAAAGCACCAACGACGTCTACCCCACCGCCATCAAACTCGCCCTCACCTCGGGCCTGCACCGACTCCGCACGGCCATGGGCGCACTCGCCGAAGCCTTCCACGACAAATCCGTCGAGTTCGCCGACGTCCTCAAGATGGGACGCACCCAACTCCAGGACGCCGTTCCCATGACGCTGGGCCAAGAACTCAAGACCTACGCCATCATGCTCGAGGAGGACCGGCAACGCCTCGCCGAAGCCACCGAACTCCTCCTGGAGATCAACCTCGGCGGCACCGCCATCGGCACCGGCATCAACACCCACCCCGACTACACCGCCCGCGCCTGCACCCACCTCGCCCGCATCACCGCAATCCCCGTCCGCACCGCCGACAACCTCGTCGAAGCCACCCAAGACGCCGGCGCCCTCGTCCAACTCTCCGGCGTGCTCAAACGCGTCGCGGTCAAACTCTCCAAAACCTGCAACGACCTACGCCTGACCTCCTCCGGGCCCCGCGCCGGACTCAACGAAATCAACCTGCCCGCCGTCCAAGCCGGATCCAGCATCATGCCCGGCAAGGTCAACCCCGTCATCCCCGAAGTCGTCAACCAGGTCGCCTTCGAAGTCATCGGCAACGACGTCACCGTGACCATGGCCGCCGAAGCCGGCCAACTCCAGCTCAACGCCTTCGAACCCGTCATCGCCCACAGCGTGCTCAAATCGCTGACCCACCTCACCGCCGCCTGCCACACCCTCACCACCCGCTGCGTCACCGGCATCACCGCCAACCGCACCCACCTCGAACAAACCGTCCGCAACTCCATCGGACTCGTCACCGCCCTGAGCCCCTACATCGGCTACGCCAACGCCACCACCATCGCCCAGCAAGCCCTCACCACCGACCGCACCATCACCGACCTCGTCCTCGACACCGGCCTGATCACCCCGCAAAAGCTGCATGCGCTGCTGCAGCCCGAACAGCTCACCCGGCCACGCCACATCGCCAAGGATCCAGGCACACGCACGGACGCCACTGATAATGCGAGCTGACTCCTTACAACTAGGCGAGACGGGTATGCCCGGGCCGACGGCATCCGATGGGCTTGCTAGTGGTGTGCGCTCATCACGTGCTTGATGCGCGTGTAGTCCTGGAGGCCGTAGCCCGACAGGTCCTTGCCGAAGCCGGACTGCTTGAACCCGCCATGGGGTGTCTCGGCGGGCAGCACCTGGTGGCAGTTGAGCCAGACTGTCCCGAAATCCAGTTCGGCCGACAGCCGGGTGGCGCGGCCGTGGTCACGTGTCCACACGCTGGATGCCAAGCCGAAGTTCACCCCGTTGGCCAGTTCGACAGCCTCTCGCTCCGAGGCGAAGGACTGCACCGTGAGAACCGGGCCGAACAGCTCCTGCTGCACGATTTCGTCGTCTTGGCGGACGCCGCTGACGACGGTGGCCTCGTGGAAGAATCCGGGACCGAACGTCTTGCCACCTGTGAGCACGTTCGCGTGCGAGGGCAGCCGTTCCAGGAATCCCTGCACTCGTGCGAGATGTTCCGCGCTGTTGAGCGGACCGTAGGCCGCAGTCGGATCATCCGGCGGTCCGCAGGAAGTCCGCCGCGCTTCGGCGGTCAGTGCGTCCAGGAAGTCGTCGTGGACGGTTTCCTGGACCAGAACCCGAGTCGCGGCCGTGCAGTCCTGTCCCGCGTTGAAGAAGCCCGCTTGCGCGATCGTTTTCGCCGCGTGGGCGAGGTCGGTGTCGTCGAAGACGACCGCGGGCGCCTTGCCACCCAGTTCGAGGTGCACGTTCTTCACCCTCGGGGCGGCCGCGGCCATCACCTCCGCGCCCGCGCGGGTGCTGCCGGTGATGGCGACCATGTCGGGTCGCGGATGCGCCACCAGCGACCGGCCGGTGTCGCGGTCGCCGCACACGACGTTGACCACCCCGGGTGGCAGCACCTCCTGCGCCAGCTCACCGAGCAGCACCGTGCTCCAGGGCGTGGTGTCGGCAGGCTTGAGCACCACCGAGTTTCCCGCCGCGACCGCGGGGGCGAGCTTCCACATGGCCATCATCAGCGGGTAGTTCCACGGGGTCACCTGGGCCACCACTCCCACCGGCTCCCGGCGCACGGACGAGGTGTGCCCCGGTTCGAACTCGGCCTGGGCCTGACCTTCCAGGACCCGTGCGGCGCCGGCGAAGAACCGGAGCTGATCGGCCGAGCGGAGCACCTCCAGCTGCCGCGTCGCCTCCCGCGGTTTGCCCGTGTTGCGCACCTCCGCGTCGAGGAGGTCGTCCACGTGCTCCTCCATCAGGTCGGCCAGCCGGAGCAGAGCCCGCTGCCGTTCCCCGGCAACGGTGCGGCCCCAACCCGGCTGCGCCTCCGCGGCTACCCGAACCGCGTGATCGACCTCCCCGTCGTCGCTGCGGGGCGCCACCCCGAGCGCCGAACCCGTTGCGGGATCGACGAAGGGCATCGTCGCGGCGGACTGCTGGCGCTTGCCGTCGATGATGTTCGGCAGTTCAACGCTCAAGATCTTCTCCCAATTCTCACGAAGGGCAACGCACGTCGGGATCGGTGACGAGGTGGAGCACCGCAGCGGTTCCGGAGGCAAGCGCACGATCCAGCGCCCCGCCAATATCCTCCGTGCTCTCGACCTTCTCGCCGAACGCGCCGAACGAGCGCGCGAAAACGGCGAAATCCGGGTTCTGCAGGGCTGTTCCGCTCACCCTGCCGGGGTACTCCCGTTCCTGGTGGTCGCGGATCGTTCCGTATTCCCCGTTGTCCACCACGAGGATGAGGGGCTTGGCGTCTCGGGAGACCGCGGTGGCCAGTTCCTGCGCGTTCATGAGGAAGCAGCCATCACCGGCCACCGACACCACCTGACGTTCCGGAAACGACAGCGCCGCCGCCACAGCCGCGGGCACGCCGTATCCCATGGATCCGTTGCGAGGACTCAACAACGAGGGGTAGACGCGGTGTTGCAGGTAGCGCTGCGCCCAGATCGCGTGGTTGCCCGCCCCATAGGTGATGATCGCATCGTGCGGGAGTCTGGCGGCGAGTTCGGCCATGACCACCCCGAGGTCGACACGCTTGCTCCCATCCGGTTTCGGTGTCGCGTAGTCGAGGTGGTCTTGGCGTGCTGCCTTGGTCCACTCCCGCCATCGACACTCTCCCGTCGCGGGGAGCGCCTGCACGGCGGAAGCGAAGCCCGAAGGTGATGCGACGATCTGGCGGTCGAGATCAGTGCCGTGCGCCCACGCGGAGCTGTCCGGGCTGATCAGCACAGTTCGCGCATCGGAGCTCCGCTGGACGGTGAATCCTTCGGAGTTGACGTCGGTCAGCGGCCCGCCGATCAAGAGGACCAGGTCGGCCTGTTCCAGACGACGCACCAGGCGCTCGTCTCTCCCGTATCCCAGTGCGCCGGCGTAGGTCTCGCTGCTGTGGTCGATCCTGTCCTGACTTCGGAACTCGGTGGCGACCGGAATCTCCCACCGCTCGCACCATTTCGTCACGGCCGCACACGAGTCGGCATCCCATCGGGAACCGCCGAGCACGACCAGCGGCCGTCGTGCCCGTGCCAGCATCTCCCCGAGCGCCGCGATGTCCTCGCCGCTCAGCCCGCCCTCGGACACGGGAAGGGGCGCGACGTCGTCCACCTCGGCACGACGTACCAGCACGTCCTCCGGGACACCGATCACCACAGGCCCCGGCCGTCCCGTGCACGCTTCGTGCACGGCGCGGGCCACCAGTTCCGGGGCGCGTGCGGGATCGTCGAGCGTCAGAACAGCCTTGGCCGTCGTGCCGAACCAGCCGCGGAGGTCGAACTCCTGGAACGCCTCGCGGTGCCTGTGTGCCGTGGGTACCAGGCCGACGAACAGCAGCACCGGTGTCGCGTCCTGCCATGCCGTGTGCAGTGCGACCAACGCGTTCGCCGCGCCAGGCCCCCGCGTCACCATGGCCACGCCGGGACGTCCGTGCAGCTTGCCGCACGCTTCGGCCATGTAGGCGGCTCCGCCCTCGTGGCGGCAGACCACGGTCTCGATCGGCGAATCGTGCAGCGCGTCGAGCACGTCGAGGTAGCTCTCCCCCGGCACGCAGAACACCCGCTCGACCCCGTGTCGCCGCAGCTGGTCCACCACCAGCTGCCCGCCCGAACGCTCGCTCATCGCACACTCACCTCGTCCTTGATCCTCAGCCGAGCACCGAGTGCTCCACCCAGACCGGTCAGAACGGCCAGTCCCACGAGAAGCAGGGCGACCGACCACGATCGCTCGCCGCTGGCGGCCAGGACCGACGTCGCAATGAGCGGGACGAACCCGCTGACCACACCGCCCAGGTTGAACGCGATCGACACCCCGCTGTAGCGCAGGTGCGGCGGGAACAGCTCGGTCAGCAGCGAGCCCGACACCGCGTACGGCACGGACAGGCACGCCACCCCCACCGTGATCGCGACGACCACCAGTGCCGGATTCCTGGTGTCGATCAACCAGAAGACCGGCAAAGCCGCGAGCGCGGACGCGATGCTTCCCAGCACGCAGACCCTGCCCGATCCCAACCTCTCTGCCAGACGACCGAAGGCCAGCAGGATGGCGACCTCCACCGCGGCGGCGACGAGCGTCGCACCCAGCATCAGCGACCGGGGCAGACCGAGCGTCTCCGTTCCGTAGCTGATCGCGAACGTCGTCAGCAGGTAGAACCCGCCGACCCCGAGCAGGGACGCGCACATGCCGACGAGCACCCGCCCGAAGGACTTGCGCATCACCTCGACCACCGGCAGCGACGAGCGTTCCTGCTGTTCGAGCAGCTCGCCGAACAACGGGGACTCCTCGACGCGCCGCCGCAGGTACAGGGCGACGAACAGCAGCGGGATGGCCGCCAGGAACGGAAGTCGCCAGCCCCAGGAGTCGAAGGACTCAGGAGGCAGCAGGGACACCAGGGCGAAGGCACCCGACGACAGCAGCGTCCCGACCGGCGACCCGACCTGGGGCAGCGCGGCGTAGCGGCCACGGCGTTCCGGAGGCGCGTGCTCGACCGCCAGCGTGACCGCCCCGCCCCACTCTCCGCCGACCGCGACGCCCTGGAGCACGCGCAGGCAGGTCAGCAGGACCGGCGCGGCGACGCCGATCGCGGCGAAGTCCGGTAGCAGCCCGATCAGGCTGGTGACCACTCCGATCATCGTGACCGTGACGATCAGCGACGTCCGGCGGCCGTAGCGGTCGCCGACGTGGCCGAAGATCACCGCCCCGACCGGACGGGCGAGGAACCCCACCGCGAAGGAGGCGAACGCCGCCAGCATGGCGACCAGCGGATCGCCGCTGACGAAGTACAGCCGGTTGAAAACAATCGACGCGGCCGTTCCGAAAAGAAAGTAGTCGTACCATTCGAGCGCGGTTCCGACGAACGCGGCGAACGCGATTCGCCTCGCCTCGGAATCGGTAACCCGCGGCTTATCGCGCGTCACAACAGTGGTCATATCGGCTCTCCTGGACACATGCCGGACACGTGGGCGGCGAGCTCGTGAACCGCGAACGGCGCAGGCGTTCCAGCTCACGTGGCATCAACTGCATTGGAGCTCTCCGTAGAAGGTGTAGGGCACATCACTGGGAAATCGTTGCCGACAGCGTGCTCGCGGCAGCGGCCCACCACAATGGTGAAACGTCGCTGTTTGCACGGCGGATTCTGTGCATCCGCACATCGCAGGTGCAGCCGCGTGTCACCGCCGCGGTCGCGTTCAACTCGTCCGGTGGGGTCGACGGCGAACGCGTACCATCCCCTTGGCTCATGCACAGGCTGGGCGAAATTCCCGGCAAGACGATCACAACCAGATGGGCATACACACATGTCGAGCCTCGAATTCGATCCGGACGAGCCACTCCGCAACCTGGTCCACGCATGCTTGGACGACCTGGACGAACTGGTCGACGACTTCATCGCGGAACTGAGCGCGATCGAGCCCTACGCCAGCGGTGTGGTGCCGCGGCAGGAACTGCGCGAGGACGCCGAATCCAGCATCGAATTCCTGCTCCGCACCACCGCGGGCCTACCTGTACCGCACCGGCTCGACGACGCCTGCGAGCGGATCGGGCGCAGGCGTGCTCATCTGGGCGTTCCGCTGGACGTCCTGCTCCGCGCGGTGCGGCTGGACTTCCGGGTGCTGTGGTCGGCATTCCTGCGCCGGGTCGACCAAGCCGACCTTCCTCGTCTGGTGCACAACACCGTTCGCGTGTGGGACGTCGTCGAGGAATACAGCACCCGGGTGCACATGGCCTACGTCAACGAAGCGGCCGTGCTCGCCAGGGAGCGCGAGGACGAGCGCAACCGCCTGGTCGACTCGTTGCTGGCCACGCATGGCCGTGATGCGCAGATCGTGGCGCAGGTCGCCAATGCGCTGGGCATGAACGCGACCGGCCGCATCCTCGTCGCCGCCGCCCCCACGGACGCACCGCGGCCACTGCGGCAAGCCGCTGACCGGTTGAGAGCGGGGTCGATGCCCGTGCACGTCCAGAACGTCGAACGGCGCCAGGTGCTCATCGCCGAACTACCACGCCGGTCGCGCGGGGATACCGGGCAGTGGCTCGGCTCCGTTGCCTGCGGAGTGGGCCCCGTCGCGAACGGACTGGCCGACCTGCCACGGGCGCTGCGCATCAGCATGGAAGTCGCGGCCACGATCTCCGGGGACCTCGGCGGCCCCGTCCGGCTGGTCCAGCGCTGGCCGCACGTGGTCGCGGCGCGCCTCGCCGAAGTCGGTACCGCGCTGCGCGACGAAGTGCTCCCCTCCCCCACCGCCACCACGGCCCACGAACGGGACCGGCTTTTCGAGACCGTGCACGCCTACCTCCGGTCCGGTTCGATCAGCACTGTCGCCAACGAGATCTTCTGCCACCGCAACACCGTGCTGAACCGGCTGCACCGGTTCACCGAGCTGACCGGCCACGACATCACACGACCCGAGCACGCGGCCGCCGTCCTCGTGGCGATGGCCTGCGACGAGCAGTTGGTGGACAGGGCAACGACCGCACCGGCCTGATCACGGCACGCACGCGTTGTGCATCGTCACAGCACTTCGGCCATGACCCGTGGACTATCGCCATTGCAATGGGCATCCGGCCGCCCAAGCATGAACCCGGCAACGCAGTTGTGAGCGAGGAGTGACGGGACATGGGGATCGACAGCGAGCAAGCCGCCGTGGACGACGAGGCGTTCCTGGCGGACTTCGCCGCGCTCTCGGCGATCGGCGCCACCGAGTCCGGAGGAGTGGAACGCCAGGCCGCGACCGACGCGGACAGGGCGACCAAGGTGTGGCTCGGGGACTGGCTGCGGCAGCGCGGGTTCGAGGTCCGGGTGGATGCGATCGGCAACCTCTTCGGGCTGCTGGAGTGGACGCCGGGTGCCCCGTACATCCTCATGGGATCGCACCTGGACAGCCAACCCTGCGCGGGCCGGTTCGACGGTGCCTACGGCGTGCTGGCCGCCGCGCACGCGGCCGTCCGCCTTCGCGACCGGATCGCGGGCTCGCCCGAGCCCCCGCCCTTCAACGTCGCGGTGGTCAACTGGTTCAACGAGGAAGGCTCGCGGTTCCAGCCCAGCATGATGGGCAGTGGCGTGTTCACCGGCAAGCTCGACCTCGCCGAAGCCCTCTCGACACCCGATTCCGACGGGGTGAGCGTCCAGCAGGCGCTCGAGGAGATCGGCTTCGCCGGCACCGGTCAGATGCCCGAGATCGCGGGCTACGCCGAGATCCACGTGGAGCAGGGACGGGAACTGGAGGCCGAAGGCGTCACCATCGGCCTGGTCGAGTCCAACTGGGCCGCCCACAAGTACCGGGTCGTCGTACGCGGCGAGCAGGCGCACACCGGTTCCACCGCGATGGAAGAGCGCCGCGACGCGCTGCTCGGCGCGGCGCGGCTCGTCGTGGCCGCCCGCGAGCTCATCGACCACGCCCCGCCGCGACGGCTGCACACCTCGGTCGGCCAGTTGACGGTCACGCCGAACTCACCCGTGGTCGTCGCCCGCGAGGTGAAGCTGCACCTGGACCTGCGCTCACCCGACCAGGAAGTGCTGGAGGAGGCGGATCGCCGGCTGCGCGCCGAGTTCGCCCGCATCGAGCGGGAGGCGCAGGTCGAGATCGAAGTCGCCAAGGCGCACTTCTGGGAGATCGAGCCGTACCAACCGGCCGGGGTGTCGATGGCCGAGGCCATCGCCGGAGAACTCGGCCTCTCCCGACGCCGCATGCTCACCCTGGCGGGCCACGACTCGACCAACATGAAGGACATCGTGCCGACGGTGATGCTGTTCGTCCCCAGCGCGCAGGGCATCGCCCACAACGAGTTCGAGTACACCTCGGATGCCGATCTGCTGGCCGGGGTCACCATGCTGACCGAGGTCGCCTCCCGGATGTGCCGGGGCGATCTGAAGAACTGAGCCCGGAACAGAACGATCCCGCCGTCGTGAACGACACGACGGCGGGATTTCCTGTCGCGGTCAGAGCTCTTCCGGTGCCCTCGCGCATGTGGCGATGCAGTCCACTTCCAGCAACACGCCCCACAGCCGAACCGCGACCGTGGTTCGCGCCGGGAGCCCATCGCCGAAGGTCTCCAGGTAGATCCGGTTGAACTCGTCGAGGTAAGCCTCGTCGGTGAGGTAGGCGTTGACCTTCACCACCCGGGACAGATCCGATCCCGCCCCGGCGAGCAGGTCGGCGAGATTGGCGAAGGTCTGCCTGACCTGTCCGGCGAAAGTCATCGGCCAGGCTTCCCCCGGGACCGCGGGGATCTGGCCCGAGGTGAAGATGAGGCCGTCGGCGACGACCGCTTGCGAGTAGGGTCCGACCGGCTCGGGTCCGCCCGGCACCGAACGGATGCGCTTGATCGTCATCGTTGCTCCTGGTCCCGCTCAGTTCGACGTGACGGCGTTAGCGGTGTCGGCATCTGCAGTGGACGCCGGGTCCTCATCGATCGCGCTGCGGAACGTCTCGGCGAGCAAGATCAGGCAGATCAACGAGATCGCCGCGCTGCCGATCATGAACCACGCGACGGACGAACCATGTCCGGTCGCCTTCAGCAGCGCGGTTGTCACCGCGGGCGTCGCGGCGCTGCCCAGGACCCCCGACAGCATGTAGCTCACCGACAGGCCCGAGTAGCGGACCTGCGTGCCGAACAGCTCCGCGAGGAACGTCGCGATCGGTCCGTAGTTGGCGGCGAAGGCGGTCATCAGGAGCAGGTAGCCCAGCAGCACCAGGCCGAAGACCTTCGTGTCCATGAGCCAGAACATCGGGAAGGCGACCGCTGCTTCGGCCACGATGCCGCCGATGATCACGGGCTTGCGTCCGATGCGGTCGGACAGCGCACCGAACATCGGGATGAGCGCGATTCCCGCGGCGCAGGACACGAGGACCACCGCGAGCATGGCACTGCGCTCGAGACCGAGGGTGTTCGTGCCGTAGGTGAGGCCGAACGCGACGAGGATGTTGAAGGCGACACCGGTGGACATGGTGGCCACCCCGCCGAGGACGACCTGCCGCCAGTAACGGCGGAACACCTCCACCAGCGGGACGCGTACCTGACCACTGGTCTGCTTCACCTTCTCGAAGGCCGGCGTCTCCAGCAGGCGCAGCCGGATGAACAAACCCACCAGGACCAGCAAACTGCTTGCCAGGAAAGGAACTCGCCATCCCCAGCTCAGCAGGTGCTCGTTCGGCAGCAGCGCAACGAGCAGGAACACGGAGTTGGCCAGCAGCGTGCCGATCGGGACACCGGTCTGCACCCACGACCCGAAGAACCCGCGCTTCTCCTCGGCCGCGTGTTCCACGGTCATGAGCACCGCACCGCCCCACTCACCGCCGAGGGCGAGCCCCTGAACCACCCGCAGCACCAGCAGCAGAACAGGCGCCCACACCCCCAGCGTGGCGTAGGTCGGCAGCAGACCGATGGCGAAAGTCGCCAGTCCCATCATGATCAGCGAGATCAGCAGCATCGACTTGCGGCCCATCCGGTCACCGAAGTGCCCGAAGAAGGCTGCTCCGATCACGCGGGCGATGTAGGCCGAGGCGAACGTCCCGAACGCCAGCAGCGTGCCGACGAGAGGATCGAAGGTCGGGAAGAACAACGCGTTGAACGCGATGGCCGACGCCGTCGCGAACACGAACAGGTCGTACCACTCGACCGCGGTGCCGATGAGGCTCGCAACGGCGACCTTGCGCACGGATCTTTGCTGTTCGGTGGAATGCTGCGTCATGGAGTCTCCGGCTCATCGTTGGACATCCTCAGCGCCGCCGGACACCGGCAGGTTCTCCGGCGAGCACGTGGTTCCAGAACGGTCCAGCAATGGCCGCACGCGAACAATGACGACAGCCCCAAGGGTCGTGCTCATCTGCTGAGCAAATGCCCAAAAGTCTCGCTCAGCTCGGGCAGATCACGGGCCTGAGCTGACCGCCAAGGGCCTCCACTCAGTGACCAGGTCGAGCAGCCCGGGGAACCGCGCGTTGAGGTCGTCGACGCGGACGTGACTGCGCCGTTCCAGGCCGTACTGGCGCTGGCGCAGCACGCCGGCGTCGCGCAGTGCGCGAAAGTGGTGGGTCAACGAGGACTTCGGACGGTCGAAGCCGAACCAGCCGCAGGTGTGGTCGAAGGCTTCGGACTCGAGCAGCAGCTTGCGGACGATCTCCAAGCGCAGCGGGTCGGACAGCGCCCCGAACACGGTCTCCAGCCGCAGGTCCTCCACGGCGGGTTCGGGCAGCGGCGCGGGCAGGTCGGTCCCGGCGGCACGCGGTGACATCGGTTACACCTCACGATCTACAGTACGACTTTTCTCGTACTGATGACTAAGTTCGAGTCTGATCGTACAAGGGATGACGAGGAGTTCTCATGACGCAGGTCCTGCCGGCACCGGCACTCGCACCACCCCGCCGGGAGATCTGGCTGGCCGCGTGGCCGGTGACGGCGGTGATGGTGCTGTCCAACGCCGCCACTCCGCTCTACGTGCTGTGGCAGCAGCGGATCGGCTTCTCCGCAGGCGTGGTGACCGTCGTCTATGCCGCCTACATCGTCGGACTGCTGGGCGCGCTGATGGTCGCAGGCGTCGCCTCCGACCGCCTGGGACGCAAGCCGATCCTGCTGCCCGCACTGCTGCTCGGCGCACTCGCGTGCCTGCTTTTCGCCACCGCGACCACGGTCTTGACGCTGGTGCTGGCCAGGCTGCTCACCGGGATCGCCGTCGGCGCGATCCTGTCCGCCGGGACCGCCGCCGTCACCGACGTCGCCGGACCTCGGCGCTCCCGGCTGGCCTCCCTGCTGGGCTCGACCGCGATGGTCCTCGGCGCCGGACTCGGGCCGCTGCTGGCCGGGGTGCTGTCGGAAACGCTGCCCGGCCCGACGGTCGCGGTGTTCGTGCTGGTCGCAGCGGTACTGGCCACGGCGTTGCTGGTCATAGTCCGGATGCCGCTGCCCCGGCGCACCGCCTCGACCGGTGGTTCCTGGGTGCGACTGCCCGCCGTACCCCGCGCGAACCGGCGACAGCTCGCACTGGGGCTGGCCGCGTTCGCGCCGGGAATCTCGGCGGTCGGGTTCGTGCTCTCGCTCGGCCCGTCGCTGCTGTCGGACCTGCTCGGCACCGACAACCGGATCGTGTCCGGCGCGACGATCTTCGTGCTTTTCACCGCCGCGACAGCGGTGCAGTTCGCGGTGCGCGGGCTCGCGGTGCACCGCATCCTCCTGCTCAGCGCGGGCGCCACCATCGGCTCCATGGGAAGCCTTCTCGTGGCGGTGCACGGTGCCTCCGTGCCCGCGCTGGTGCTGGCCGCGCTGCTGGCCGGCGCCGGACAGGGACTCGGACAGCTCGGTGGACTTTCCCTGCTGGGCGCGTCGGTGCAGCCGACCCGCCTGGCCGAGGCCAACGCCGCGCTCAACGCCGGCGGCTACCTCCCAGCCGGGGTGCTGCCAATGCTCGCCGGATTCCTCAGCGACAGAGTCGGCCTACCGACCGCAGCGACCGCGTTCGGCGTCGCGGTCGCCCTCGCGGCCCTGCTCGGAGGCATTTTCGTCGCCAGGCGGCGAAGTTCCGAACACTGATCGCCCGTCGCCGGGCGGCGAACGGTTGCCACTGCGTGACTCCGTCGCAGGCCGACAGGCGGTGCCAGGTGGCGGCGTGCCGGGCAGCTGAGGACGACGCGCACCGGCGGGCTCCGCGAACGCCCTCGCGACGAGCGCCTGCACGCCGCCCATGGTGCCGGTCCTGACGAACTTTGCGCAGCAGCTCCCGCACGCGGAAGCCGACCGCTTCAGTGACGTAGCGGCGCAGGCTTTCGACGGTGAGATCTCCGTCGCCTGGAACCCGGACGTGGCGCCGTTCCCACCGCAGCGGTGATCGCGCGCCGCGAGCCATGGCGTGTCGGCACCCACGGCGCCGACCCGGACGGGCGCGCATGTCAGACTGCCAGGCGATGCATACCCCGTCCGACCTCGCCGATCTGCTCGAATGCGAACACCGCAGCATCCTCAAGCAGGCGTTGGCGGCGGGATTGCCCGGCGCGCCGCGCCCGAGCTCCGGGCCCGACCGGCTGGCCGTCAAGCACGGCCGTGCGCACGAGGCAGCCACCCTCGAACGGCTGCGCGGCGAGCGCAAGACCGTGATCGAAATCGACGAGCGCGACCAGGTCGCCGCCGCGAAGGCCACCGCGGAAGCGCTGCGGGCGAACGCGTCGGTGGTCTACCAGGCTGTTTTCCACGACGGCGAGTTCTCCGGCCGCGCCGATTTCCTGCTCCGCGACGACCAAGGCCGCTACGAGGTCTATGACACGAAGCTCGCGCGGCACGCGAAGCCGTCCGCGGTCGTGCAGCTCACCGCGTACGCCGACGCGTTGCGCCGCGCCGGTTGGCCGGCCGGGCCGGAGATGCACCTGCTGCTCGGTGACGGCACCACGCGCAGCCTGCGCGTCGACGATTTCCTGCCGCTGCTAGATCGCCTCCGTGACCGGCTGGTCACGCGGCCGCCACGGCTGCCGGAACGCATGTGGGCCGACGAACGCCCCGCCTGCACCGGCTGCGCGTTCGCCGACCACTGCTCGTCCGCGCGCGAGGCGGACCGGGATCTGTCGCTGGTCGCGGGCATGCGTGGCGAACAGCGGCGCAAGCTCGTGACTGCCGGGCTCGGCACGATCGACGCGCTCGCCACCGCCGAGCCGGCGGACCGGCCCCGTGACATGTCGGTAGGCACGTTCGCGACCTTGCGTGCGCAGGCCGCGATCCAGGTGCGGCAGGACGAAACCGGCGAATTGGCTTACGAGGTAATCGACCCGTCGGCGCTGGCCGAGCTGCCGCCACCGAGCCCGGGCGACATCTTCTTCGACATGGAAGGCGACCCGTATGCGCTCGCCGGCACCGGGCTGGAGTACCTGTTCGGCGCCGTCACGCACGACGCGCGCTTCACACCGTTCTGGGCGCATACGCGGACGCAGGAGAAGCGTGCTTTCGAGGAGTTCGTCGACTTCGCCACCGCCAGGCTGACCGACGATCCGGACGCACACGTCTTCCACTACGCGCCGTACGAGGTCACGGCCGTCAAGCGGCTCGCCGCGGTGCACGGAACGCGCGAGGAAGCCGTGGACGAACTGCTGCGCAGCGGCCGGATGGTCGACCTGTACGCCGTGGTACGCAAGGCTTTGCGCGTCGGCCAGCGGTCGTACTCGATCAAGTACCTCGAACCGTTGTACATGCCGGAAGCCCGCGACGGCGACGTGAAGACCGCGGCGTCGAGCATCGAGGCGTACGAGGACTACCTGACACTCTCCAAGGCCGGCGACGTCGAAGAGGCCGACGAGGTGCTGCGCGGCATCGCCGAATACAACGAGTACGACTGCGTGTCCACGTTGCGGCTGCTGGAGTTCCTGCACCGCGTCCGCGAGGAAGCGGGCATCGAGCTCGCAACCCCGGCACCGGAGTCCGAAGTGGACGCCCTGCTGCGGCAGACGGAAGAGGAAGAGGCCGCGCTGCGCCGGGCCGAACGCGCGGCCGCGCTGGCGGCGCTGGTCGACCCGCTGCTCGACGGCCTGCCCGATGATCCCGCCGACTTCACCCCGGACGACCACGCTCGCGCGCTGCTCGCCGCCTCCGTCGGTTACCACCGGCGCGAGACGAACCCGGCGTGGTGGGAGTTCTTCCGGCAGCTCGCCGCACCGGTCGGCGACCTGGAGGTGGACACGACCTGCGCTGTGCCGGTGTCGGTGTCGGCGGGCGAATGGGTGCCGCCGTCGGGACGGCTGCGCACGGCCAAGCGCACGCTCACAGTGGCGTGCGACCCGGACCGGCCGCATCCGTTCGCGGTCGGGGACGCCGTGCGGCTGCGGTACGGCGCCGATGCGCGGGACGCGAAAGTCGTGGCGGCCTCGGCGGTCGAGCTGACGCTGGAGGAGAGCAGCGCACCGGACAGCACGTCGAACGAGCGACCGGTCGCGGTCCTGCCGGGCGGCCCGGTGCGCCCCGCGCCGAAGGACGAGGCTGTGGCCGAGCTGGCCCGGCTGGTCGGGGAAACGCTCCCGGAGCTGCCCGCGCATCCGGGCGTGGACCTGCTGCGCCGGATCCCCCGGTTGCGCGGGGGTGCGCTGCCCGCGTCCGGCGAGGACTCGGTGGCCACCGTGATCGAGGCGGTCGACGCGCTCGCCGGGTCGGTGCTCGCGGTGCAGGGCCCGCCCGGGGCGGGGAAGACGTACTTGGCGGGTAAGCTGATCGCGCACCTCGTGCGGTCCGGGCGGACCGTCGGTGTGACGTCCAACAGCCACAAGGCCGTGGAGAACGTGCTGTCCGCCGCGCTCGGCAACGCGCCGTCGATGTCGTGCGCAAAACGGCCGCGTCGGACGCCGGATCCCGCGCTGCCGTGGGAACAGCCGAAATCGAACAACGCGTTGGCCAAATGGCGCGCCGAGCACAACGACGGGCACCTCGTCGGCGGCACCGCGTGGACGTTCGCGAACACCGCCGTGCGCGAAGAACCGTTCGACGTACTGGTGATCGACGAGGCCGGGCAGTTCGCGCTCGCGGACGCGCTGGCCGTGTCGATGTGCGCGAAGAACGTGGTGCTGCTCGGCGATCCGCAGCAGCTGCCGCAGGTGGTGCAGGGCACGCACCCGGCGGGCGCAGAGGCGTCGGCGTTGGGGCATCTGATCGGCGACGCGGACATCATGCCACCCGAGCTGGGCTACTTCCTGGACCAGACACGGCGCATGCACCCGGCCGTGTGCGCGCCGGTTTCCCGGTTGTCGTACGCGGGTTTGCTGCACTCGCACCCATCCGCGGACCGTTCGGTCGACGGCTTCGCCTCCGGGCTGTACCTCGCGTCGGTGGAGCACCGCGGGAACACCACGCGGTCGATCGAGGAAGCGGAGCAGGTCGTCTCGGTGATCGCGGACCTGCACGGGCGCACGTGGCAGGGCCGTCCGCTGACGGACGCGGATTTCCTCGTGGTGGCGCCGTACAACCTGCAGGCGCGGACGGTCACGCACGCACTGTCCGGCGCCGGTTTCGGCGATGTGCGCGTCGGCACGGTGGACCGGTTCCAAGGCCAGGAAGCCCCGGTGGTGGTGACGACGATGACATCCTCGTCAGCGATCGACCTGCCCCGCGGACTGGATTTCCTGTTGTCCCGCAACCGGTTGAACGTGGCACTGTCGCGAGCGCAGTCGGTGGCGGTGCTGGTGTGCAGCCCGCGGCTGCTGGAGGCCGACATTCGGACTGTGGAGCAGATGCGGCTCATCTCCGGGATGCTCGGACTGCTGCGCGACGCCCGCCCCTGGCCCGCTCTCTGACCCCCAACTCCTTGAAGCCCACCACCCTGGGCCAACCATGCCGTACATGCCCTCTCGCCCAGAGTGCCTCATCATGCTCCGCGCAAGGCCCGGCTGGGGCGCTCCAGCGCAGGTCGACCTCGGAATTCCCCAAGTGCTGGCGATGCCTGGTCATCAGTCCTTGGTGATTTTGCAGGCGAAGCAGCTCGGCCGAGACGATCAACGGCCTCTATGACACCGAAGTGATCAAACCCCGCGACCCCTGCCGGAGCTTGGACCAAGTCGAATACGCCACCGCAGAACGGGTCGAATCCGGAGACCGGCGCGGGTTCCGGCGGGAGCTTCTTGACCTCGACTTTGCTTGAGGTTTTACGGTGGGCACCAAGTCGGTCAAGTCTGGGATGTGGTGTGACGATGCGCGTGATCCGGGTGCGTGAGTTCGGTGGGCCCGAGGTGCTGGTGCCCGAAGAAGTTCCCGATCCGGTGGCTGGTCCGGGGCAGGTCGTGGTGGGTTTGGCCGTCGCTGATGTCATCTACCTCGACACGTTGTTGCGCGGTGGGTGGGGTGGAGAGTTCTTTCCCATCGAGCTTCCGTATGTGCCTGGCGGAGGTGGTGCGGGGCGCGTGCTGTCTGTGGGCGAGGGTGTCGATGCGAGCTGGGTCGGGCGCCACGTCCTCGCCCGAGCCACCGGCGGGTATGCGGAGCGGATCGTCGCCAGTGCGGAGGAAGTCGTGGAGGTTCCCGACGGAGTGGACTCCACTCAGGCAGCGGCCATGCTCCACGATGGGGCCACAGCACTGAAGCTCGCACAGGAGGCGAAGATCGACAAGGGCGAGTGGGTACTGGTCGCGGCCGCGACCGGTGGCGCGGGCTCGCTGCTGGTGCAACTGGTGCGCAACGCCGGCGCACGGGTGGTCGCGGCAGCGCGAGGTGAGCGCAAGCTGGCGCTGGCTCGCGAGTTGGGCGCGGAGGTCGTGGTCGACTACTCGGAACAGGGTTGGCAGCACCGGGTCCGCGACGCCGTGGGCGGCGCGGGTGTCGACCTGGCTTTCGACGGTGCGGGAGGAGAACTCGGCAAGGCGGCGTTCGACACGGTGGCCGAGGGCGGCCGGTTCGTCACCTACGGCACCTCCAACGGCGGGTTCGCCGACATCGATCCGCGGGCGGCCGAGCAGCGCCAGGTCACGGTCATCAACTCCTTGGAAGCCGGTCCCCCCGACCAGGCCACCGTGCGAGAACTGCTCACCGAGGCGCTCACGTTGACCGCCCAGCGTCGAATCCGCCCGGTCATCGGCGCGACCTACCCACTGGCACGAGCCAGGGAGGCCCACACATCACTTGCCGAACGCGCCACGCTCGGAAAATCGCTCCTCCTCGTCTGAGCGCCTGTTCTTGAGCCCCGGGGGTGCAGTGGAAGAGGGCCTCTGCCAGTGATCGCGACACCACATCAAGATCGACACAGCAAAATCCCGATCCGTTCGCGTCCAGCTCAGCAATGATCGCTGCGTACGCTGTGGGCACGCAGCGGTGAGTTCATCGATGACATAGCACCAATGGGCGCATGGGTCACCCAGCGCAGGGACGGTGCACATCCGGCTTCGGTGAACTTCGAGGCGACGAACAGCACCGTGGGCAAGACATCGCCGCACCCATCGGAACCGCGATCCTCGGCGAGGCCGGACGGTACGACGACGGGTTCTACTGATCGGGATCCGTGTCGAGGCTGCGCAGTTCGCCCACACTGTCGGCGAGGGTGCGGTCGCCGAGTGAGGCGAGCACCGCTTGCTCGGCCTCGGCGGTGAGCGCGGCGAAGTACTCCGCCGCGTGCGCGGTGACCAGGCACACCTGCTCCGCCTTCGGCGAGCACGCCCACAGGGGCTTGTCGCCGACGGCACAGCGGTAGATCTCCGCCAGTGTGATCTGGTCCGCCGGACGCCCCAGCCGGGCCCCACCCGCGCGGCCCTTGGTGCAGACGACCAGCCCCTCGTCCGTCAGCGGGACCAGGAGCTTGCGGACCAGACTCGGGTTGGCGCGCAGACCGCGCGCCAACCGGGCCGAGCTCAACGCGGTGGAGCCGTCTTCGGCGGCCAGCGCCAGGAACAGCATCACCTGCAGCGCGCGGGAGAACCGGATGTCCAACATGGTATCCACCTCCGCCCGCAGATCAGCACCGAGCGTACGCGACGTCCGCTCCCATCCCAGAATAGCAATCATCACAGTTGCACTTCGCGGCATTAAATGTATGTTTGACTTACACACTTCACCGCACACGCACGGCAGGAGATCGACACGGTGAGCACCCGCGCAGCTCAGGCACTGTCCCGCCCGTTCACGCTGGGTTCGGCCACGCTGGCGAACCGGATCGTCATGGCCCCGATGACCCGCCAGCACTCCCCCGGCGGCGTTCCCGGCGAGGACGTGGCCGCCTACTACGCCCGTCGCGCCGCGGCGGGGACCGGCCTGATCATCACCGAGGGCACCCTCGTCGACCACCGGTCCGCCGGTTTCAGCGGCGAGGTCCCCCGCTTCCACGGCGAGGAGCAACTCGCCGGGTGGAGCCGGGTCGTGGAAGCCGTGCACGCGCACGGCGGCAAGATCATGCCCCAGATCTGGCACGTGGGGATCCAGCGGCCGGCGGGGGCACCGCCGTACCCCGAAGCCCCGACCATGGGGCCCTCCGGGCTCGCGTTGGACGGCACCCCCGCAGGCGAGGCGATGACGCTGTCCGACATCGACGACGTCATCCGCGCTTTCGCCGACGCCGCGCAGGAGGCCGAGCGGATCGGCTTCGACGGCGTGGAACTGCACGGCGCGCACGGCTACCTCATCGACCAGTTCCTGTGGGAGCGCACCAACCGGCGCACCGACTCCTACGGCGGCGACCTGGTCTCCCGGACGAAGTTCGCCGCCGACATCGTGGCCGCCATCCGCGAGCGGGTCGCGCCCGACTTCCCCGTCGTGCTGCGGTTCTCCCAGTGGAAGGCCAACCACTACGACGCACGGCTCGCCGACGACCCCGGTGAGCTGGAGACCGTGCTCACCCCGCTGGCCGACGCCGGAGTCGACGCCTTCCACGCCTCCGGCCGCCGCTACTGGCAGCCGGAGTTCCCCGACTCCGGATCGGACCTCAACATCGCCGGATGGACGAAGAAGGTCACCGGCAAGCCGGTCATCACCGTCGGCTCGGTCGGCCTCGACAGCGTCTTCGAGCCCTCCTCCCTCACCGGCGCCGCCGGCGCGAAGGTCGACAGCATCGAACTGCTCCTCGACCGCCTGGAACAAGACGAGTTCGACCTGGTCGCCGTCGGACGCGCACTGCTCGCCGACCCGCAATGGGCCGACAAGGTCCTCAACGACCGACTGACCGACCTCGTCGCGTTCAACAAGGACGCGGTGCAGTCCCTGCACTGACCGGCAGGAACCCGTGGCCCGGCAACGAAAGATGCCGGGCCACGGGCGTGACCGGCCGCCGCGCTAGGCGAGCAGCCAGGTGGAGGCCAGGCCGAGGACGTCGGTGCGGGAGCGGGTGCCGTGATCGGCCAGGAGCTACTTGCCGATCGCGACCGAAAAGGCGATCACGCTGCGGGCTTCGACAGCGTCCCGCGGATGTCGTGCACCGCGGCGCTGGCACGGTTGCTCCTGCTGCGCGACCTCTCAACCTGTACGCCCCGTGGCCGCTCCCCGACGCGACGACCGGATACCGCCGTCTGGGTGAAGTGCTCGCTCTGGGACAACAACCCTTTCGATCTGGACGTGTGTGCGGAAGAGACCCGGAACGGGCCAGGCACCAATCGGACGCGAGGGGAAACGCCGATGAGATTCACTCGACGGGCAGGACGAGCCGGAGTCGCCGTCGCTGCCGCGGTGACGCTGGCGACCACCGGCGCCCTGACCGCGCCGCAGGCCTCGGCCGCTGAAGCCTGCCGACCCCATGGCCTGTGTCTGTACTACAACACCGGATTCAACGACATGAGGTTCGTGACCGAGCGAACCGGAGTCGGCTGTTGGACCCTCCTCGTCTACGGGCTCCGCGAACACGTCAACTCCTACCGCAACAACCTGCCCGTTTACGTGGATTTCTTCGACGCCAACGGAAATCTCGCTTGGAGAATCCGTCCCGGCGGCAGCAGCTCAGACAGCAGGCCGTTCGCGGGCGAGTACGCGGTCTGCACCTAGCGCGCTGCCTCGGCGGCCCTCCCTCGGAAACCACTCCGAGTGAGGATGCAAGAAGCGAGGCTGCGGGCGGTCAGACCTGGTTGAGGCCGCCGTCGACGAAGAGTTCGGTACCGGTGACGAAACTGCTTTGGTCGCCGGCGAGGAAGAGCGCCGCGTCGGCTGCCTCATCTGGGCGGCCCATGCGGCCCAGGGGAACCTGGCTCGCGAACAAGCCCCACAGCTTGGCCGCCTCATCCGGATTGGGGGCCAGACCAGCGCTGCCAGGTGTTGCGATGGGCCCGGGGACCAGCGTGTTGACACGGATCTTGCGATGCCTGAG
This sequence comes from Saccharopolyspora erythraea, assembly GCF_018141105.1. Lineage (NCBI taxonomy): Bacteria > Bacillati > Actinomycetota > Actinomycetes > Pseudonocardiales > Pseudonocardiaceae > Saccharopolyspora > Saccharopolyspora erythraea. Next base: position 6,142,207 of record NZ_CP054839.1, read on the forward strand.
CTCATTGGCCCAGGTTCGGGAAAAAGAACGGATGGCTGCCTTGGACGCGGCATAGACGCCGAACGCTTCGCCACCGGAACCCGCCGCGGTGGAGCCGGTGAGGATCACCGAGGCTCCGTCATTCAGCAGGGGAAGCGCCTTTTGGACGGTGAAGAGCATGCCCCTCGCGTTGGTGCCGAAGATGGTGTCGAAGTGCTCTTCGGTGACCTGCTCCAGGGTGGAGAACTCGCCACCGCCGGCGTTGGCGAAGAGCACATCCACCCGCCGCCCCTGGTCGGCGACGGCAGCGTAAAGCCGGTCGATATCGGCGAGATCGGACACATCGCCCCGGACTCCCGTGGCGTTCGAACCGATCTCGGACAGTGCAGCATCAAGCGCCTCCTGCCGTCGCCCGGTAATGAACACATGCGCGCCCTCGGCTGCGAATCGCTTAGCGCTGGCCAATCCGATTCCACTGTTGCCGCCGGTGACGATGGCGGTCTTTCCGTCAAGTTGCCCCATGGCGGATCAATGCTCCAGTTCTGTGAGATCTGAGCTGGCCAAGACATCGCTGAACACATCGGCCAGCGTTATGTGCTCCAACTCGGCGCGAACGGCCTCCTCGACTCGCGCGTACGCGAGACGCATCACGGGCCGGATACCGGAACCGATCGGACAGTCGAGATTGGGCTCAGAGCGGTGCACGGCGAACAGCGGCGCCGGCTCGATCGCCTCGTACACGTCCCGCAGGGTCATGTCTTCCAGCGGTCTGGCAAGTACCCATCCCGCCTCAGCGCCCCGACGAGAGTGCACCAGCCCGGCATCGCGCATCCGGCCGAGCAGCCGCCGGATCACGACGGGGTTGGTATTGACGCTCCCCGCGATCCTCTCGGACGTCGCGACTCCACCCTCACGTCGATGGTGCAGTTCGATCCACGTCAGAGCGTGCGCCGCCACGGTGAGCTGACTGTTGCCCGCCACCAGACCACCCCCTCCAAAGTAACCATAATGGTTACATCGAATGTCGTCAAAGGCTCAACCGGCGTCAACCTCGACCCCGGCACCGTGCGCTTGCTCGCCGAGGAGGTGGGCAACATCCGCTACATCAAGGACTCCAGCGCGAACTGGGAGCAAGCGCTGCGGCTGATCCACCACCACAGCGACGTGATCGGGACGTTCATCGGGTGGGACGCCTACATCTACAGCGCGCTCGCCGAAGGCGCCGCGGGCGTCATGGCGGGGGCGGCGAACGTCGTGCCGCACGAGATCGTCGAGGTCAGCCGGCTCGTCGCCGAGGGCGACCTGACCGGGGCCCTGTCCCGCTGGAAGGCCCTGTACCCCGTGATCGACGCGATGATCTCGGTGCCGTTCATCGCCGCCGTCAAGGCGGGACTCGAGTTGCAGGGTGAGTCCGCAGGAGTTCCGCGTAGTCCGATGGGCGCCCTGCCCGCCGAGCGGTCGATCGCATCCGGCACTCGCTGACCCGACTCGTGCCGGAGGTGGCCTGATGGACCTGACGGAGATCCTGTCGAACGTCTCGGACGCGATCTGGGCACCGATGGCCTACGTGGTGCTCGGACTCGGGATCGCGTACACGATCGCGACCAGAGGGGTCCAGTTCCGCCGGATTCCGGACATGATCCGGCAGCTGCGGGAGACCAACGACGATGAGGGCGGGCTCTCGTCCTTCCAGGCGCTCGTCCTCGCCCTGGCCAGCCGGGTCGGCGTCGGCAGCATCGCCGGTGTCGCGACCGCCATCGCCGCCGGCGGACCTGGAGCGCTCTTCTGGATGGCCGCTACGGGCATCGTCGGCTGCACCGTCGGGTACGCCGAGGCCACCCTCGCGCAGACGTTCAAGCGTCAGGTGGACGACGAGGACCGCAAGAAGGCCAACGAGGACATCGGCGGCATGCCGTACTACATCAAGCACGGCCTTCGCCTTCCGCTGGTCGGCGGCATCGTGGCCGTGCTCGGCCTGGTCGGCTACGGCTTCGTGTTCCCCGGCTTCCAAGTCAGCACCATCGCTTCGAGCGCACAGGTGGCGTTCGACCTCCCGAAGTGGGTTCCCGCGGTCCTCGTGACCGGACTGATCGCGGCGGTGATCTTCGGCGGCACCACGCGGATCGTCAAGGTGACGCAGACCCTGGTCCCCGTGCTCGCGATCGGGTACCTCCTCCTGGCGCTCGGCGTGATCTTCGCGAACCTCGACCGCGTGCCCGAAGCGACCCTCCTGATCGTGCGGTCCGCCTTCGGCGTCGATCCCGTGCTGGGCGGCATCGCCGGTGCCGCCGTCGCGTGGGGCGTGCGCCGAGCCGTCTTCGCCTCGGCCAACGGCCTCGGAGAGGCCACGTTCGCGGCAGCCGCCGCCCGCACCTCCCACCCCGGCAAGCAGGGCCTCGTCCAGACCTTCAGCATCTACATCGACGTGCTGCTCATCTGCATGGCCACCGGGCTCATGATGGTCATCTCGGGGAAGTTCAACGTCTCGGACAGCTCCAGCGGCTTCCTCGTCAACAACCTGCCCGGCGTCGAGGCCGGACCGAACTGGGTGCAGGCGGCGATCGACACCCTCGTTCCCGGGTGGGGCGCCGGATTCGTCGCCGTGGCAGTGCTGCTCTTCGGCTTCACATGCCTGCTGCTCTACTACTACGTCGCCAACTCGAACCTGCTCTTCCTCCTCGACGGCAAGCGCGGACCGCGCCTACAGCTGGTGCTCAAGCTGGGCACCCTCGCCATCGTCTTCATCGGCTCGGTCGTGAACGCCGAGCTGGTCTGGGCCGTGGGCGACATCGGGCTCGGGCTCATCGCGTGGATCAACCTCACCTGCCTCGCCCTGCTCTTCCCGATGGTCTCCAAGATCTGGCGCGACTACGAGCGCCAGCGCAAGCAAGGACTCGATCCGGTGTTCGACCCGAAGGCGTTGAACATCCGCGGTGCCGACTTCTGGGAGCGCGACGAGGTGCTCACCTCAGAGCACGAGAAGCGACGCGCCGACGGACACTAGCCGAAGATGTGCGCCAGGCACGGCACGTCGGGTCCGGCGGGACAGAGCCCCCACCGCACCCGGCGTGCCGCACCGCACGTGACGCCAACCTGACCCAGGGTGACCGATCACCAAACTCCGCGGCACACCCCACCCAGGCGGAGCGGGCCGTTTTTGCTGCGTGAACACCGAGGGTGGTCCTGTCTGTCCCCCGATAACCAAGGCCTTCTTCCGCCCCCATTTCCCCGCCACCGGTTGGTTGAGTGACAGAGGTGAGCGACGAAGGACAGCTCACGCGGAATCCAGAAAGGCGGTGGTGGCCTCGCTGGCGCCCTGCCCAGCCCGAACGGTGTTCGCTGGAACGCCCGGCACCCACCGCCTACGTTGGAGTGGAGGACACGCACGCCCGTGTTCGTCTGAACCTGCGCTTAATGATCTTTCGGTATTTGGGTGATCTTGGTTCATAGGCGGAGGCCGGTGTGTTCGAGGAAGGAGTAGCACAGTTGGTAGCTGTTGCCGATGCGTTCCAGTCCGGTCTCCGCAGCGGCATGAGCTTCATCGATGACGTTGGGGCAGAGGTTGGCCAGTTCGGTGGCTTTGAGGTTGCCCCAGACCTGTTCGACCGGGTTGAGGTCGGGTGCGTATCCGGGAAGTCGTTCGACGACAAGCCAATGCCGCTGTGTGGCCAGCCAGGCTTTCATGGCTTTGGACCGGTGGGCGGGCAGCCCGTCCCAGATCAGCGTGACCGGCTCTCCGTCGAGGTGGGTGTGCAGGTCGGTGAGGAACTCGATCAGGGAGGTGGTGTTGTAGCTGTCCTCCTTGATCTGAAACACAAACACCGCTGCACTGCGATCCTGTCGGTAGGCCAGCGCGCCGGACATCGACATGCGCTTCCAGGAGAACCGGTGCCGCAGCACCGGGGTCTGGCCTCGTGGCGCCCAGGTGGCCCTCACCGCGGGCAGCAGAGAGAAACCGCTTTCGTCTTGGAAGCAGATCCAGGCTCCTCGGCGCCGGGCCCCCTTTTTATCCGCGGCCACTCGGCCTTGACCCATTCCTCGATCGCCTCGTCATCGCGCTCGGCGGCTTTGCGCGCCGGACGCTGGCGACTCCAGCCCAACCGCTCGCGCAGGATCGTCCAGGTCTGCGTGAGCGAATACCGGACACCGGTGAGGCGTTCAATCACCTCAGCCACCCGGGCCAACGTCCACATCTCAGTAGAAAACCCGTTGGCACGTGGGCCTCTGAGCAACTCCGCCTCCACCTCGGCCAGCTGTTCATCGGACAGCCTGGGCACCCGCCCGGCACGACCGGCACCGGCCAGCCCTTCACGACCACCGGCCGACCACGCCCGGTACCACTTCGACACGGTCTGCGCCGACACCCCCAACGTCGAAGCCACATCGACCTGCCGCTCGCCGCGATCGAACATCTCCGCCGCTCGCATCCGCCGCTGGCGCAACGCCTCGAAATCCCGTCTAGCAGCAACAGGTTTGCTCTCACGGGCCTGCTTGCCCGTCGATCGTGAAGACTTCGGCACACCACGATCATCTCACCGCACAACACAAACCACGCACAGCGACTCGCCCTATTACCGAAAGATCATTAATGGTGCCGACGTCTCACGGGTTTGGCTTTCGAGGTGGGGCCTGATCGATCTGTTCGCGAAGGATGTCGCCGTGTCCTGCGTGCCGGGCGAATTCTTCGATCATGGCCAGCAGGGTCCATCGCATGCTGACTGTTCCTTCACGGGGGTTGTCCTTGGTGTCGTCGAGGTCGAAGCGGGCGGCGATCTCACGTGATCGTCGGCTCGCGCGTTCGAACTCGGCGATCACGTCAGCCAAGGGCTCGTCGTCTGTGACGGTGAAGGTTCCCTCGTCCCGGTTCGAGTATCCGTCACATTCGGATTCGTCGAGTCCCGCCCAGAACCGTTGGAACCAGATCCGTTCGGCGGCCGCGGCATGCTTGATCAACGAGATCGGTGTCGTCAGTGAAGCGACGAGTCGGCGTCGGGCATCCGCTTCGGAGAGGCCGCGTACGGTCTCGATCAGGGCTTCGCGGTTGCGATCGAGCATGTTTTCGATGATCGCTCGCTCGATGCCGTTGGTAATTCTGTTGCTACTCATGGGATTTCACTCCGTTCTCTTGCGCTCCGAAGAACTGTGCGGTCTCACGTCCGATGGGTGTGGTTGGCGACAAGGCGGCGATTCGACGCGGGACTTCGAGGACAGGGACGATGCACTCAGAAGCTGAAACCAGTTGGAACGTCGAGGCATTCGCTGTGCTCAGCGCTTTGATGCGCAAGAAGCGTGTCGACGCGGGCAGAACTGAAACACCGCAGCCAAGATCAGTCGCCGGGCAGATCCGGCGAAGGCGCTGACCCAGCATCCTAGCGCGTCCTCAAGGGTGGGGGTCGATACGGTCGGCGAAGTAGGTGACTACACCTTCGGCAGCCATGCCGAAGGCGGAGCCGACCGCCGACCCCGGCTACCACGCGGCAGCCATGTCGGTCATGTTCCCCGGCTTTGTACGAGCAGCCAGAGCACGACCACGGTCCCCGCCCAACCGCAGCCGGAAACCAACAGCACGGCAGCGGTACCACGCCCGCCAGGGAACGCCGATGTCACCGTCCGGGATCGAGTTCGACCCGGACGCGGCCTGGCTTTGGTTGCACCTCAACGAGGGAGGACGGGTCCGCCGCATGGCGGGCCCCGCCCTCGTCCGGCTCTACCTGTACGAACGTGGGCTGGTCCGGATCGAGATCCGCTTCCTCTCCGCGGACTCCGGCTCGGGCGACGCGGCGGACAGCGAACTCACCATGACGACGAATTGAGACGACGTGCGCATCTACACCAACGTCCTCGCGGCTCCGCATGCCAAGCACCTCATCATCAGCAACCTCGTGGGCCGGCTGCCCAACGGGATGGGGGCGCTGGCGATCGTGCTGTTCCTCCGGGGACACGAAGTCGGTTATCTCCCGATCGGCGTGCTCACGGCGGCGTACGCGCTGGCGTCTGCCATCGGCGGCCCGGTTCTGGGCCGGCTGGTGGACCACCACGGCCAGCCCACCGTGCTCACCGTCGCAGCACTGGGCTCCGGCGCGGGGTTCGCCCTGCTCGCGATGTCGGAGGGCAACCTCATCGTGGCCGGTGTCGCGGTGGTCATCGCCGGTCTGCTCACTCCCCCGCTCGAACCCTGTCTGCGCAGCCTGTGGCCGAGCGTGCTGCCCAGTGAGGCTGCGGTCGCCGGGGCGTACGCGCTCGACGCGGCTCTGCAAGAGGTGATCTTCGTCGCGGGGCCGCTGCTGGTGATCGGCGTGATCTCGCTTGCGGGCGAGACCGGCGCGGTGTGGGTGACCGGCCTGGTGGCGGTCGCCGGCACGCTCGCCTTCGTCGCCGCACGGCCGGTCCGGACCTGGCGCGCCGAACCCCGCACACCGCACTGGGCCGGCCCATTGCGGTCGGCGCCGCTGCGGGTGTTGCTGGTCTCGCTCCTCTGCGTCGGCACCGCGATCGGCGTGCTGAACATCGTGGCCGCGGCCTACGGGGAACACGTGCATCAGCCGGGGCTTGCCGGCTACCTGCTCGGAGCGAACGCGCTGGGCGCCCTGATCGGCGGTCTGGTCTACGGCGCCCGCGCCTGGCCGGGCACGAACCGCGGCCGAATGGCGTGGCTGCTGGGTGCGCTCGCCGTCTGCTACTGGCCCCTGGCCAGCGTGGCCGCTCCCCCGGTGATGCTCGGTCTCGCGCTGATCAGCGGCCTGTTCCTCGCCCCCGTGCTGGCCTGCGGATTCGTCATCGTCGGCGAGGTCGCCCCGACCGGTACCGTGACCGAGGCCTTCGCATGGGTGGTCACGATCTTCGTGGCGGGCAACTCGCTGGGTTCGGCGGTCGCCGGCGTCGTGGTGCAGAACTCCGGTCTCGGCACGGCGTTCCTGCTCCCCGCGATCGCGGGTACCGCCGCCGCGGCAGTCGTCGCGCTGTCCTCCCACTACCGGTCCGCGGTCGCGGCCCGGCCATGAACCGGTGCGCGCAAGCCCGCCCGGTGTCGAAGCGCATGATGATCGCCTCCGATCTGGACGGAACGCTGCTGAACCCGGCGCGGCAGGTCACCGACCGCACCCGCGACGTCGTAGCCAGGCTCAACGCCGCGGGCTGGCCGTTCGTGATCGCCACCGCCCGGCCCGTGCGCGACGTCAGGGACATCGCGGCCGCACTCGGCCACGAGGCGATCGCCATCTGCGGCAACGGCAGCGTGTGCTTCGACTTCGCCCGCCACGCGGTCATCGACCGGCGGTTCCTCAACGCGCCGGGCACCCGGCAGGCGCTGACCGCTCTGCGCTCCGCGCGCGGGAACATCCGCTTCGGCGCCGAACGGTTCCCGGACGTCGTGCTCGAACACGGCTTCCGGATCGACGAAGCGCTGTGCCCGGACCCGATGCGGGTGGACGCGCTGGAAGACGCGATCGACGACCAGGGCTTCAGCAAGATCATGGTGCAGCTCCCCGGCAACGCCCACACCTACGTCCGCCTCGTGCAAGCCGGCCTGGCCCACCACGGCCACTACGAGATCACCGTCTCGTGCGCCGACTTCTGCGAGGTCATGTCCGGCGGCGTCACGAAAGCCGCGGCGCTGGCCCGCGTGGCGGCCGAGCTCGGGTTCACCGCCGCGGACGTCGTGGCCTTCGGGGACATGCCCAACGACCTTCCCATGCTCGCCTGGGCGGGCACCGCGGTCGCCGTCGCCAACGCCCACCCCGACCTCCTGGCCATCGCCGATGCCGTGACCGGCACCAACGCCGACGACGGCGTGGCGCACTACCTGGAAACCCTGCTGGCGTGAACCGGGTCCCCTCGTCGGAACTCCTGGCCCAGCGCTCTGGAAGGAGCGACGTTGCCCCACAACGACCGACTGCGCGTGGCCATGCCCAACAAAGGACAAATGACGGATCCGGCTGCCCGGATGCTCGAAGAAGCCGGCTACCGGCAACGGCACGAAAAGCAGGACCTCACCGTCCTGGACCCGGACAACGACATCGAGTTCTTCTTCCTGCGCCCCAAGGACATCCCGCTCTACGTCGGTTCGGGCGAGCTCGACCTCGGCATCACCGGCCGTGACTTCGTGCTGGAATCAGGGGCGCCCCTGGCCGAGCGCCTCCGGCTGGGCTTCGCCGAATGCACCTTCCGCTACGCCGCTCCAGCCGAGCACGGATGGACCGTCGACGACCTCGACGGCAAGCGGATCGCCACCTCCCGCCCGAACCTGACCTCGACCGACCTCGCACGTCGAGGCTTGAAAGCAGAGGTCGTCCGCCTCGACGGCGCGGTGGAGATCTCCGTCCAGCTGGGAGTCGCCGATGCCATCGCCGACATCGTCAGCTCCGGCCACACACTGCGCCGCCACGGCCTGGCGATCGTCGGCGACCCGATCTGCACGGGCGAAGCCGTGCTCGTCGACCGCGCGGATGCCGATGCCGAGCCCGCCAAGGAGCAGTTCCTCGCGCGCATACGCGGCGTCGTCGTCGCCCAGCAATACGTGATGCTCGAGTACGTCTGCCGCAGAGAGGAACTGGACGCGGCGGCCGAGCTTACCCCGGGTCTGGAATCCCCGACGATCCTCGCGCTGGCGGACGACCGGTGGATCTCCGTGCGTGCGATGGTGTGCCGCAAGAACGTACCGACGATCATGGACCGCTTGGCCGCGGCGGGAGCCAAGGCGATCGTCTCCTCCGACGTCCGCGCCTGCCGCCTCTGACAACCGCACGGCACAGCGGTCAAGCCGCCAATGCAGGAAGCCTGCAAGAACACATCGCTCTTGCAGGCTTCCTGACGTCGAACGCGCGACCAGACGGACCCACATGTCCCGACGCTGGTCGTCAAGCCGCCGTGATCACGCCCCGTGGTCGCTGTTCAAGGCCAGTCCGGTTCCCCAGCAGTCCGGGCACGTCCGGCGAACGCTGTCGAACTCCGGTGAGCCCGCCCCGACCGGGTACCGGGCCTTGACCGCTTGAACCTCGCGCTGCCCGGCGCAGTGCTCGCACGTCGGGCGTGGCCACACCGCGCGCGGCAGGGCTTCGGCCCGGCGGATCACCTCCATCCGCAGCTCGTGGAACTTCTCCGAGTGCATGTCCGGTTCAGCGTGGCGCCGGCCGCTGGGTGCGGTCTCGGCCAGGTAGGCCTCGAACGCCTCCAGCGCCTGCTCGAGTTCAGCGCCGAACGAACCAGCCTGACGAACCTGCGCCACGTCAGCCTCCGATGCCTTCGGCGGTGGTGATGACTTCCTGCGGCACGGGGGTGTCGGCGGCCAGCGCGCCGAACAGCTTCTCGGCGCCCTCCTCGTCCCACTCCACGACCGACGCGCCGCCGTCGGTCTCACCGAAACCGCCGAACGGCACGGTGGTCGTCACGCCCTGCCCGGAGGCGATGCCCTGCATCGCCAGGCCCAGCGAGCCCAGGTGCCAGACGTGGTCGCCGGAGTCGACCAGAAACGACTGGGAGGTGTTCAGAATCAGCGGGAACAGACGGAACGGGTTGGCCAGCACCCCGGGGCCGGAGACCTTCTCGGTCAGCGCGGCCAGGAACTCCCGCTGCCGCTGGACCCGGTCCAGATCACCCCGCGCGGTCGCCCGGGTGCGCACGTACCCCAGCGCCTGCGGCCCCTGCAACGTCTGGCAGCCCGGCTGCAGGTCCAGATTGGCCTTCGGGTCCTGCATCGGCTCCTTGACGCACAGTTCCACCCCGCCGATCGCGTCGGTGATGTCGGCGAAGCCGCCCAGACCGACCTCCGCGTAGTGGTCGATGCGCACCCCGGTGTTGTTCTCCACGGTGCGGGCCAGCAGCTGCGAACCGCCGTAGGCGAAGGCGGCGTTGAGCTTGTCCTCGCCCTGCCCGGGGATCTCGACCAGCGAGTCCCGCGGCAGGCTCACCATCGTCGGCATACCGCCGCTTGCCGGGATGTGCACCAGCATCACCGTGTCGGTGCGCCGGCCCGCCGTGTCCCCGGTGCCCAGCTCGTCCTTGCGCTCCTGGTCCAGATCCTCCCGGCTGTCCGAACCCACCAGCAGCCAGTTCGTCCCCGGCCCGTCCTGCGGCCGCTCACCATCGACCGGCAGCGCCTGCTCGCGCTTGAGCGAGTAGTCCACGTAGAGCACGAACCCGACCAGCGCCAGCGCCAGCACCACCAGCACCGCGACGACCTTGCGGCCCCACCGCCTCCTCCGGACCCGAGGCTCCGGCGCCCGTCCGCGCGCCTGGTGACCCGGTTGCGTGTAGGTCATATCGCTGTTCCCTTTTCTCCCGGACGCGCTTGAGGCGCCGTTGAATTCGGTTCGCCATGACCCCCGACCATCTGGGGCGCAAGCATCGCAAAGATCAACGCGTCCCAATAGGAGCAAACGCACAGCGCGGGCAACGATCAGAAAACGCCCGTGTCACGCCGAAACAACCTCTTTCGCGAGCACTCCTGTTAGTTGCAATCACCAACCCGGCATCAATGCAGACCACGAAGCTTTCCCGAAGCGAATTCACGTCCGATGTGTTTGTGCTCTCAAAACAGTCACCGCATCTGGCCTTGCGATGTGGATCCACGGGTCTTCACAATCGCGCCCCATGAGTTACCGCCCACCGCAAGGCCACAATCCCTACCCGCCGCAGGGCCCTGGGCACTCTCCGGGACATGGCCCGCCGCAGGGTGATTACCACGAGCCGGGAAACCGGCGGCGGGACGAGACGGGCGACACGATCGCGAATATCATTCGCATCGTGACCGGCACGGTCGTCACCGTCTTCGTTCTGCACATCCTGTTCGTGGTCTTCGATGCGAACCAGGGCAACGAATTCGTCTCGTTCGTCTACGGCCTGGCCCAGGTCCTGGTCCTCGGACTCGGCGACGTTTTCACCCCCGACGACGCACTCCTCGGCGTCATCCTCAACTACGGACTCGCCGCCCTCGTCTACCTCGTCATCGGCCGTTTGATCGCCAAGGCGATCCGCCGCTGACCACACGGTTTCCGAGGCGCACAGCACTCGCTCTTGCAAGCTATCCGCAATAGCGCAAAACTGTGCGCAGAACATGCCAGCGCGACTGTCTGCGAACGCAGTCCGCATCCGTATTGTTCGCTGCCGCTGGCGCCTGTCGCGCGGATGGCGGTCACCCCCACCGCGCCGGCAGGCGCCGGCTACATCACCGACGGCAGCATCACCGACACCGAGACCGCCGATGAGCTGCCACTTGTCGGGACTGCCCAGGTAACGCCGGGCCACCTACACCGATCCCGCCGCGCCCTCCGCGGGCGTCGACCACCTGCCGGTCGGCGGTGAGTTCGTCGTGCGCGACGGTCGCCTGCTGGCCGATGCGATGCCGGGCAGGGCAGTGCGGGGGCGGCTCGGATGACCGAGCTCGTCACGCTCGCCGACATCCGCGCCACCGCTGAGCAAATTGCTCTTGCAGCAGTGCGAACGCCGCTGATCCCATCCCCGGAAGTTCATCCACTGTGGACCAGACTCGGCAGGGGCGGCTCCGCGACTCCCCGGTTGTTCGTCGGTGTGCTGCCGGGGAACCGCCGATGAGCACCTTTTCGGGACAGCCGGACCGCTCGGCAATCACCACCCGTGACCGGACCCTCACGGTGGGAATCCTCGGTGGCATGGGCCCGGCCGCCACCGCGGACTTCTACGACAAGCTCGTTCGAGCCACGCCCGTGGCGACCGATCAGGACCATCTTCGGGTAGTCATCTGGGCAGACCCCAGCGTGCCCGACCGCACCGCGGCCCTGACGGGAGCCGGACCCGACCCGACGCCGTGGCTGTCACGAGGGGCGGAAAAGCTGCGGGCCTGCGGCGCGGATCTGCTGGCGGTGCCGTGCAACACCGCCCACGCGTTCGCGCCGCAGGTGGCCGAGGCCTGCGGGCTGCCACTGGTCAGCATCATCGATGTGACCGCCGAAGCCGCGGGGACAGCGCTGCCGCGGCCCTCCAGGGCAGGTCTGCTGGCCACCACCGGCACCGTCCGCTCGGGGCTGTACCACTCGGCTCTGGCCCGCTGCGGGCATCGACTTGGTCGTGCCCGATGAGCGAAGCCAGCGGCAGGTCATGGACGCGATCGCAGCGGTCAAGGCCGGGGCGGTCGACGAATCGGTCAGCCGGGCGCTGACCTCGGTCGCCGAATCCCTGGTCGAAGCGGGCGCCCATACGGTGATCGCCGGCTGCACGGAGATCGTGCTCAGGCTCCGAGCGGACTCCGTGGAAGTGCCGTTGCTCGATCCGGCGCAGCTGCTGGCCGAACGCGTGGTCCGCATCGCGATGCCGACCGCTGGGTACCGGAAGGCCATGTGACAGTAGGGAGAACTGCCGCCTCACTCCCCTCGTTTCTTTCCTCGTGACTCTGCTCTAGAGCCCCGGCCGTCGTCATCGTGGCGCCCTTCCTTTGCCACCAGCCTGGTCCTGGTAGGTACGCCGTCTGATTCGGCGTCGGCCGTGCCCGCGAATTTCGCGGCCCGCACTGGGAACCAGAGGGCGTAGGCAAAGCCGAGTGCCGAAGCATGGATACGCGGGCTCGGCGACCAGATTCCGACCGCACCGGTGCGGACACCTCGGCGTGACACGCGGGCGCCGAGGAGCACCACACACCGACCAGGCCACCGATGGCGAGTCGCAGCCGAAGCGACGGAAGCCCGTGGGCGGTTTCGAAATCCCCGCGATGGCGAGTGTTTCGCAGTCGGCTTGGTCCTCGGCGGTGTCATAGCATCCGGTGCGATCGGCCAAGCCGGACAGCAAACACCCCCCGCACAACCGATACGGGCAAGCGCCTGATCGGTCGTGCTCAGAGGCGCGTCGCCGAAGACGGCGGCAGGTGGCCGCGACCCGGTCGTGTGTCTCGCGAGCTGGGACATGAGCATCCACCGGCTTCCTCCCCTGTGCTGAATCGTGCGGTGTGCAGCGGGTTGACGAACGGGGATCGTTTCGACATAGTCCAGGGAACCGTTTGCATGGAAACGATTCCACAGGGGTTCGCGCGTGACCAAGGCCGTGACCATCAAGCACGTCGCCGCGCGGGCGGGGGTGTCCGTCGGCACCGCATCGCGGGTCCTCTCCGGCAACCCGGCCACCTCGTCGGAGGCCCGTACGCGGGTGCGGGCGGCGGCGGAGGAGCTCGGCTACCGACCCGATGCCCGGGCACGGGGTCTGCGGTCGACGAGGAGCAACGCGATCGGCCTGCTCGTATCCGACGTGCGCAATCCGTTCTTCGCCGACATCGCCTATGGTGCCGAGCGAGCGGCGTTGCGTGCGGGGCACGTGACCCTGCTGGCGAACGCCGATGAGGACACCCGGCAGCAGGACACCTATCTCGACACGTTCCTGTCCCAGCGCGTCGACGGCATGATCGTCGCACCGCAGGGTGCGGGCGGTGGCAACCTCAGGTCCGCGGTGGAGGCCGAGGTGCCGCTCGTGTTCGTGGACCGGACGGTGGACGGGTTCGACGTGCCGAGCGTGACCGCCGACAACGAGGGCGGCATAGCGCAGGCCGTCGCCCACCTCGCGGCCCGCGGTCACACGCGGATCGGTTACATCGGAGGCCCGCGTTCGATCTCGACCGGACGAGCTCGGCACGACGCGTTCGTCCGGGCTGTGGCCGCCAACGGGCTCGACGACGATACCGGGTTGATCACAGTCGGGGACTTCCAGTCCGCCAGCGGTGCGCTGGCCACCGCACGGCTCATCTCCGGCGAGCGACCACCGACCGCGTTGCTGGCCGCGGACAGTCCGATGGCCATGGGCGCGCTGACCGAGCTACGGGCCCGTGGTCTCCGGACGGGCTCGGACATCGGCCTGGTGGCGTTCGACGACACCGAGTGGTTCGCCGAACTCGATCCTCCGATCACCGCCGTGCGACAAGCCGCCAGGGAAATGGGAGAGACCGCGATGCGCCTGCTGCTCGAGGTCATAGCAGGTGGTGCACCGGACTCCGTGGTGCTTCCGACCGAACTCATCGTTCGCGAGTCATCGGGAGCGGCAGCGACCGAACTGTCCTGAAAGGATGAACATGCGTATCGCGCTGGGCAACGACCACGCCGGTCTCGGCATGAAGGAGCACGTCCGCGCCGTCCTGGAGCGGCTCGGCCACGAGGTGATCGACTGCGGCCCCAACGACGATGGGCCCGTGGACTTCCCCGACATCACCCGAGCGACGTGTGAGCGCGTTCGCACCGGTGAGGCCGACCGAGCTGTGCTCGTGTGCGGCACAGGTGCGGGCGCGCTGATGGCCGCGAACAAGATCCCGGGCATCCGGTGCGGGCTCGGCCACGACGTCTACTCGGCACACCAGAGCGTCGAGCACGACGACGCGAACGCCATCGCCATGGGTGCCTGGCTCATCGGCCCGGCCACAGCGGGGGAGGTGCTCGAAGCTTTCCTGAAAGCACGGTTCGACAACGACGCCGACACGGTGCGCCGGGTGCACAAGTTGCGCGAACTCGAGCTCGACGGCGCACGTGAGCTGATGGCCGAACTCTGATCGCCACGACACGACAGCGGTATGCGTTCTGAAGTCAAAGGAGATCGAGAATGAGCGCATCTGAGCGTGACGACGTGCGGGTACAGGCAGCCCACGGATCGCCCGGCAAGCTGAAAACGGCACTGGCGGCCGCGGCCGGAACCTGCGTCGAGAACTACGACTTCATCGCCTACGGCACGGCTTCAGCACTGTACTTCGGAGACGTGTTCTTCCCTGAATCCGACCCCGTCGTCGGCACCCTTCTCGCCTTCGCGACCCTCGGCGTCGGCTTCCTGATGCGGCCTCTCGGCGGAACGATCGGCGGGTACCTCGGTGACCGCTTCGGGCGCAAGCCCGTGCTGGTCGGTGCGCTGCTCGTGATGGGTATCGCGACCGTGCTGATCGGGGTTCTGCCGACCTACCAACAGGTCGGCTTGCTGGCGCCGGTCCTGCTCGTGCTCATCCGGGTGGTGCAAGGACTCGCCTTCGGCGCCGAATGGGGTGGCGCGGTGATGATGGCGTTCGAACACGCCCCGTGGAACCAGCGCGGGCGGTTCGCGGCCATCCCCCAGGCAGGCAATCCACTCGGAATCGCGTTGGCGAACATCGCGTTCCTGGCCTCGGCACCGTTGAACAACGACTGGTCCTGGCGACTTCCGTTCCTCGTCAGCGCGGTGCTTATCGTGGTCGGGCTGATCGTGCGGATGAAGCTGAGCGAATCGCCGGAGTTCGAAAAGACCAGGACGGAAGGGCGAATCGAAAGCAACCCGCTGCTGGCCGTGGTACGCGAGGACTGGCGAAACATCCTGCGCGTCATCGCGCTGCGGGTGGTCGAATCGTGCGCCTACTACCTCACCGCGACGTACCTGCTCTCCTACGTCACCGACCGGCAGGGCGGCGATCGCAGCGTGGCGTTGATCGGCATCATATCCGCGAGCGTTCTCGCCGTGGCCATGACCTTGTTGTCCGGAATCCTGACCGACCGGGTCGGGCGGCGCCCGGTCTACCTCGCTGCGTGCGGGCTGGCCGCGGCCTTCGGTTTTCCGATGTACCTGCTGGTGAACACCGACTCGCCGGTCTTGGTCGTGATGGTGTTCCTCATCAGTATCGGCCTCATCCACGCGGCCCTGACCGGTACGCAGGGACCATGGTTCGCCGAGCTGTTCCGCACCAACACGCGAACGTCGGGAGCTTCGATCGGATACCAGCTCGCTGCCTCGATCGCGGGGTTCGCACCGTTCCTGGCGGTGCTGCTGGCGGAACGGTTCAGCTGGGCCGGGCCGGCCGGGTTCTACGTGTGCGTCGGAATCGTCGGGCTGATCGGTGTCCTGGCGACGAAGGAGACCTGGGGGCCAGCACAACGAGCGGACGTAGCGGCCCTTGTCGCCTCAGGCGAATCACCAAGCATGTCCGCCAGTACGGACCGCCGCTGACCGATACCTGGCCCAAAAGTTGGTGGCTGCCGCCAGCGCCGCCGCCGTGCGTCGGGCAGGGCGCGGCCGGGTCGAGGTCGTCGGCTTTCGGGACGGTCCATCACCGGAGCGACCTCAGGCCGCGCTCGGCTGAGGACTCCAGCCCTCGGCCGCTGTGGCGTCGCCGTATTCGTCGTGCCAGTTCCACCTCACGTACGGCGGCGATTGAGAGTAGCGCTCGGCCGGGCCTTCCCAGCCCTCCTGCCATCCGGGTGCGGTCACGTCGAGGTAGCTCCAGTGCTCCCGTTGCTTCGTCGCCGCGGTTGCCTGGGTACGCACCGCAGCGTTTCCGCCTTCAACCCGGCGGCGCCCGTCGACCGAACTGCCTCGTGACCCCGACTCCACAATCCGCCGACCCGATTACCTACCCAACGTTGCCTGACACGGCACTGGCTCCCTGCGTCTGGAACTCATCGCTAGTCTCGCGCAGCAGCTTGACCTCGTCCTCTCAGACAACAACAGAACGCAGGGAGCACGATCGCCCGGAACGAACGGCCGCCGCCGAGCGACTTCGTCACCAAGGCGGCGGCCCCTTCCCCACTAGCCGGACCCGTAGATCAGAGCTGCTGGGTCGGCTGCATGACGGCCGCGCTGTCACCAGTTCTGATGGCACTACGCGTCCGAACCTTATTACCACCGACAGCACGGCGATCGCCGATGTCGACGCCGATGTGGTGATCGAGTCCTCCGGCACCCACCGCGGTATCGCCTCCGCCATCGCCGGCGCCACCCGCGGCGGAACGGTGGTCATGGTCGGCCTGCTGCCCACCGGTGACCAGCCCGTGCCGATCTCGCTCGCCATCACCCGAGAACTCCGCCTCCTGGGCTCGTTCCGGTTCAACGACGAGATCGACGAGGTGATCGCGGCCCTCGCCGACGGTTCGTTGGCGATCGGCCCGATCGTCACCCACACGTTCCCCGCCAACGAGGCGCTGGAAGCGTTCGCGATCGCCGCCGACGCCTCGGTGTCAGGAAAGGTGCTCCTCGACTTCGGAGCCGAAAGACGATGACCGGGCGCACTGTTCGCCGCCAGAGCATTTCCGCACCAACGGAACGAGAGAGGTCCGCATGGCCACCAGCACCGCAGTAGCCAACATCGGCGTCGTCGGCCTGGCGGTGATGGGCTCGAACTCGGCCCGCAACCTCGCCTCGCGCGAAGGCGACACCGTCGCCGTCTACAACCGCACCTACGCCCGCACCGAAGAGCGCGTTTCGACAGTGAGCGTCACGGTGACGTCGGATCAATGAGGTTTCGGGCTTCCTGGAGTTGGTCTTCCAGGGTGACGATGCGGCAGGCGGCGTCGAGACCGGTGCCCTGGTCGACCAGTTCTCGGACGCGAGCGGCCAGGCGCAACTGGGAGCGGGAGTAGCGGCGGTGCCCACCGGAGGAGCGTTGCGGCTCGATCAGTTGTGCCTCGTCCAGGCTGCGCAGGAACGCCGGGGTGGTGCCGAGCATCTCGGCGGCGCGGCCCATGGTGTAGGCGGGGTAGTGCTCGTCGTCGAACTTCTCGTCCGCGGTCTGCGGGTCGGGGGTTTCTGGGGTCATCGGCGCCTCCGCATCAAGAGGGGCCCCGGTGCGTTTGGCACCGGGGCCCCAGGGTTGTGGGTTTCACTTCCATCAGCCGACCGTGAGATCGGCCTTCTGTGTCCGCGTGATCCGCACTAGAGGCGGAGACTGCGGGGATCGCGTTCGCGTAACCGAAGACCACCTTCCAATCCGATGGGACTGCGGTACCCGCCCGGCGGAACTCAGCCGGAGGCAGGCGATCCGATGGTGTGCAACCCGTCCCTTCTCCTCTGTTTCCTGACTTACCTATCCTCACGCGACTGTCGGCACCGGCGGCTTGCACATACCGGTCATGCGTTGCCGACTGTCCTTGGTCGCCTGCCGGAGCCCCTTCCACTGATCGGCCCCGGCAGGCCGGACCGTCTTGCACTTGCTCACGGGTAGTTCGTCATCTCCCGTGCCACCTGACGTTCTCTCTCTTGCGACGAGCAGAAGATTACACACACTCAGCGGGGAATGTCTACTCCAGCGATCACAGATTTCATCGATCAGGTGAGGAAACTCCTCTCACCTGCGGGTTTCCGTCATGCTCATCCCCTGCGGCTCGGGATGCGAGTAGGCCCATCGCGCCGGCCGCTGCTCTGCGCCGGGCCGCGAGCCGCCGACATCGTCCAGCTCGGCCGATGAACGTGCAGGCCACCGCGCAGCGGGGCCAGACGCTCGTGCGCCGCCGGGCGCTGGTGGCGCCGCGACGTACTCGAGTCCCACGAGCGCCCGATGTAGAGTTTCTGTGGTCGCTGATACAGAAAATCCGCCCCCGCTCTGGTGTGGTCTCTCGCGGCCCGCGCAGGAGGGGCTGAGCCGGGCAGCGCTCGGCAGGTTGGGGATCGCCGTTGTTCCCGCCGTCAGCTTCGGCGGGCCAGGCGTACCCGGCAGCGGGTCGACGAGGACACCCCGCTCGCTGCTGTGTCTCGGATCATCAGCCTTCAAGATCCACTTGCCGAACACGCCAAGCCGGGCGCTGACGCGCACAGCCGGGTGCTCGTCGCGGCGTCCGGGTTGACGGCGTCCGGGGGGCGTGTAGGGTCGTTGGTGGTCGTTGTTTCTGGGTTCGTGTTTTGTGCATGCTCGCAGGATGTTGATGCGGGCGAGCTTCTTTCTTTGGTCGCAGCTGGAGTTAGCCGCCGTCTGAGATCCCCCGGCCCGGGCCTCCGCACGGTGCGGTCGCCCGTCATACCCCAGCTCCCAGGAGGAGACACGCATGACTAACGGAACCGTGAAGTGGTTCAACTCGGAAAAGGGCTTCGGCTTCATCGCTCCGGACGAGGGCGGGCCGGACGTGTTCGTGCACTACTCGGCGATCGATGCCGGCGGGTTCCGCAGCCTGGAGGAGAACCAGCAGGTGTCCTACGAGGTCAGCCAGGGCCCCAAGGGCCCGCAGGCCGACCTCGTGCGAGCGGTCTGACAACCCTCTCTGTTTCTCCGGTGGCTCCTCACCCGCCCGGGCGAGGAGCCACCGGTGCATTCGGCGAGCACATCCACCCCCGCCGCACCGCCCCCACACAGTGCCCGCACCGATTCGCACCACCGCAACCACGCGCTGGACTGGATCGGACACGGGACAAGGAAGGAATGCCATCACCGCATCAACATCAGTGCACCGCCCGCGCCCCCAGCACCGCGGCGGCCCGGTCCCCGACCGGGTACCGGCTGCCGGCGGGTGCACCCGCGCTGCGAGCACGGTGAGTCCGGTCCAGTTCGCCGAACCCGAACACACCCGGGCCATCCCCGAACAGCACCACCCGATCGCTGACCACAGCGATGCCGGCATGCGCCGGTTGCGCACGCCGTTCGACCCCGACCCGGCCTAGAGAAACCTGGGTCTCGGCCCGTGCACGAACATGGATGCGCCGCCTCGATACGCGATGATCTTCCGGCGGCATCGTGCAGTTGATCATCGAGCCGACCGCCGGACTGTGGTGGGTGCTGCTCGGCATGTTCATCGCCGCCGCGGCCATGACCGAGGAACGACAGGCGCGAGCCGGCGCGGTGCTCGCCGGCATCCGGGTGCGCGACGTGATGTCCCACCCCATCGCCGCGGTCGACGGGAATCGACCATCGAGCAGTTCCTCCGAACAGCCGCATCCACGCAGCCGCGCCATCTGTCCCGTCCTCGATCCCACCGGGCGCGTCGGCGGGGTGATCACCGGCCGCGCCATCAGCGCGGTACCCCAGCCGGAACGGGGCACGACAGCACTGCGTCGTGTCGCGCGGCCGACCGAACGCATCGCCACCGCCTCCCCCGAGGAGCCGTTGACAGCACTGCTGCCCAGGCTGAGCGAGGAGGGCGAGGGGTGCGTTCTCGTCCTCGCTGAGGACGGACTCGTCGGGATCGTCGCGCCGTCTGACATCAGCCGCGCCGCCGAGGAGCGAGGACTGCACCTCCCGGTTCCCGGGGCCTCCACCGCGGGGTCCGGACGACCCCCTCCGCCGCCCGGCTGGTGGTACCCGGGCCAGCCCTCTCGGTGATCGGGCTGCACGGCGGCGGTGCCATCAGGGTCCGGCTTCCGCGCATGCTCGCCGGCACTCCCGCACCGCCTCTTCCAGCCGGGTCTGGATCTGCTCGATCTCGTCGAGCACCTGCTGGAGGGCCCGCGGATCCAGATTGCCGATCGCCTCAGCCGCGCGGTGCATCCGAGGTATGAGCTCCCTTCCCGCATCGGCAGCCGCCGAGCACGGGACGTCGGTGGGCGCGGGCGACGGGCTGACCACCGGCGGTGGCGTGCCGGCCGCCGGTGGGTGGGTACGCGGCGGCACGCTGATGGCGTGGAGGGCGTAACCGCCGCTGAAGCCTGCGGTGAGCGCGAGGACCACCGAGGCCACGGTCCATCGACGGCGCGCCATGCTGCGGCGGCCGGGCGCCTCGGACTCCTGCTCACCAGCCATTTCGTGCGAGCCTGACAGGTCGCGGCCACTGCGGCGAGTTGGCATGGTGGGGTTCGTGTCGCGTGCCTTGGAACCGGCGTTGCTTCTCGACCACCGGGCGGTCCGGAGGTTCGACATCGCCGCTGCGTTGATCGCGGCGTTGTTCGTGGCGCTCGGAATGCTCGTGGCAGTGCAGCTGTGGGCGCTGTCCCGGCTCAGTTCCAGCCTGTTCGACGCTTCATCGGCGTTGGACCAGGCCGGGCAGGGGCTTTCGATGGTGCGCGTTCTTCCGCTGATCGGGGACGAGGTCGCGCGCCTGGCCGACAGCATCCGGGCGACCGCGACCAGTGTCCACGCGGAAGCGGTGCGGGTGCGCTCGAACATCCGCGTTCTGGCGGTGGTGGTCGGTGTGGCCGTGGCGCTGGTCGGTCTCGTGCCGTTGGCCCTGGTCTACCTGCCTTTCCGCATTCTGCGGATGCGAGCGCTCGCGAAGCTGGCAGGCCGACTGGAGGGGCCCGCCGACCCGATGTTGGTGGAGGAGCTCGCATGGTGCGCGCTCGCCCGGCTGCCGTTCGAGGAGTTGCGGCTGGTCACGCGCTCTCCCTGGCGGGACCTCGACGAAGGCCGCCATCAGCGGCTCGCCGAGGCCGAGCTGCGCCGGCTCGGCATCCGCCCGCCCGAAAACTGGGCAGGCCCCGGCGCGGGGCCTGCCCAGCATCCCAGGAGCTGAGCTGCCGTGGCGGCCGGCGAGAGGTCCTGGGCGAACCGCTACGCGGCCGTCGTGGTGCGGGGACGCTGGCTGGTGCTCACGGGCCTGGCCGGGCTCGTGTACGCCGCAGTGAGCTTCCTGCCGCCCCTCGGGCACAGCTCCGGTGGCCTGGCCGGTGTGGTCGGTACGGAGTCGGAGGCGATCAGCGCGCAGGTCGAGGCCGTGCAGCGGTTCCGGCTGCCGTTGTTGACGCGTGTGGCGGTCGTGGAGCACGACCCGGGTGGCCTGAACCCCTACGCCCAGGCCCGCGTGGTGCTGCGCGCGCTGGCCGTGAACAAGGAGGCGTTGCAGGGCACGACGCAGTCCGGCGTTCGACTGGCACTGCCTGTGATCAACCGGCCGGGACTGGCAGCCGGTGGCGGTGCGCCGGCGACCACCGCGGTGACCTACCTGTTCACCGACCCAGCCGCCGACTTCGGCAAGCAGACCGAGGCCGCGCACCAGTACGCGGCCGCCATCGACCCGCCAGGAGACCACCTGGTGGGCGTGACCGGGACCGCGCCGTTGCAGGCCGAGCAGACCACGATCGTGCGAGACAACGTGCGGTGGGTCGAGATCGGGTCGGTCGCCGTGGTCTCCCTCATCGTCGGAGTGACCTTCAGGTCGGTGCTGGCACCCGCGGTCACCCTGCTCACCGCTGGGTTGACCTACCTGCTGACCGCCCGGGTGGTGGGAGCGGGCGCAGAGCTGACGGGATTCAGCGCGCCGGCGCAGCTGGAGCCCGTTCTGGTCGCGCTGTCGCTCGGGGTCGCCACCGACTACTCGATCTTCTTCCTGGCCGGGATGCAGCGCGGGCTGGCCCGAGGTGACGAGCGTCGCGCGGCCGCCCGCGCGACGACGGTGGAATACCTGCCGATCGTGCTCATCGCGGCGGCGACCGTGGCCGGCAGTGTTCTCGCCCTGGTCGCGGCGGAGACGACGATGTTCCGCGCTTTCGGCCCGGGCCTGGCGGTCACCGTGCTGATGGCGCTGCTGGTCTCGGTCACGCTGGTGCCCGCGCTGCTCGCGGTCCTCGGCCGTGCGGTGTTCTGGCCCCTGCCTCCCCGCCCCGGCACCGATGGGCAGGACGACGGCGCGGGGCGGACGGTCCGGTTGCTCACCCGCCGCTGGGTCGCCGCCGTCGTCGCGGTGGCGATCACGTCGCTGCTGGTCCTGGCCGCCCTGCCGCTGCGGGAACTGCGCGAGTCGTTCTCCCCGATGACTTCCCTCCCCCGCGACAACCCGGTCCGGGTGGCGTGGCAGGCCGCCGCGGACGGCTTCGGACCGGGCGTGCTGTCGCCGACGGAGATCATCCTGAGCAGGCCGGGGATCGCCTCCGACGTCGGTTCGCTCAGCGCGCTGCAGGGCGAGATCGCCCGCCAACCCGGTGTAGCGAGGGTGCTCGGGCCGCAGGACTTCACGCTCCCGCCGCAGCTCAGGCAGCAGGCGGGGCTGTTCCTGGCTCCCGACGGTGGTGCCGCCCGCTACCTGGTGGTCCTCGACGCCGACCCGCTGGGCGCCGAAGCGGTCGAGGATCTACGCCGGCTCGAAGGCCGGATGCCGGAGTTGCTCGCGGCGTCCGACCTCGGTGGCACGTCGGTCTCCTACGCCGGTGACACCGCGCTGGGGCTGTCGCTGGTCCAGAGCACGCGACCCGACGTGGTCCGCGTGGCCGTGGTCATCGCACTGGTGGACCTGCTGCTCCTCGTGCTGTTCCTGCGGGCGGTGGTCGCCCCGCTCTACCTGCTCGCGGCCGGCTTCCTGTCGCTGGCCGCCGTGCTCGGCCTGACGACGCTGTTCTTCGAACACGCGACCGAGGAGCAGGGCATCGTCTTCTTCGTGCCGTTCGCGGCCGGTGCGCTGCTGATCTCCCTCGGCTCCGACTACAGCGTCTTCAGCGTCGGCTACGTGCGGGCGGAGTCGCGCAACCGCCCGATGCGGGAAGCACTCGTCGTCGCGATACCGCGGTCCAGGCGAGCGATCACCGCCGCGGGTCTGGCGCTGGCGGCCAGCTTCGGACTCGTCGCGCTGGTGCCCCTGGCGCAGTTCCGAGAACTCGCCTTCGCCCTCGGAGTCGGTGTTCTGGTCGACGTCTTCGTCGTGCGCTCCTGGCTCATTCCCGCACTGATGACGCTGGAGGCCGGGCGCGAGCTCGAAACCGGGGAGGAAGACTGCTAGCCTGCGAGCGCCATTCCGGCGAGCACCCCTGGAACCGCGGCGACGAAGCCGACGAATGCGTGCACGACCGCAGCGACCACTGATGCTCGGTCACCTGCGCGTGCGAGGAGCTGCATGGTGCTGGCGTTGAACACGCAGTAGGTGAACAGCGCGCTGCTCGCCCCGATGCTCAAGGCGCTGCGAACCTGGCCCGGGTTCGCCACGGCGGGCGCCAACCCGGTCAGCACACCGAATGCCAGCGCGCCGCCAGCGGTGATCGCGAGGGCGCTCCACCGAAACGGACTCGTATCGTTCTGCCACGAGCGTCGGATCATCATCCGCAGGAGCACTCCGACCGCGCCCCCGAGGAGCATGGCGACCGTACTCGTCATCGCACCGTCCAGCGCCGGTCCGGCAGTCACTCCCGGCCACGTCGGTGACCAGCACCGACTCAAGCATCTGACGAGGTCCCACGCCTGCTCGCAGATCGGGAACCAACCCATCGAATGACCAAAGCTGAAAACGCATTCGCGTTGCTCTCGGTCCAGCATCTTGCCGAAACGTTGCAAGCATCCAGCTCGAAACCAGCCGGGAACCGCAATTGCGGAGCAGCGCACCGGGCTTGACCATTTCATTGCAGAGTTGCAAATAACTCTTTACCCATGCAAGCACCACGTGTGGGTGACGTGCTGATCGCACAGCCGGCCCGACTCCGTCGGTGTCGATCCAGGTCCGGTCGGCCGGTATCCCAGGAGGTTGCGTTGACTGTTGTTCCACACACTCGGATGACCCGGTGGCAACGCTCCGGCGAGCGGACGTCCTTCAAGGTCGTCTGCGACGGGTGCGGTCACTCGCTGAGCAGTTCCAACGGAGTTCCTGATCGTTGGCCGCAGTTGTGGCGGGGCTTGTACCACGAAGGCTGGCGGGGCTGGGCGTGGTCGTTCGGGCCGCACTTCTGCCCGCACTGCGTGCAAGCCCAGGTGCATCGCCGGTTCCGCGCGCACGGGTTCCGTGAAAGCGAAACGCCGGAAGCCGTCGGCACGCAACACGACCGCGATCCGTAACCGGGAGCAGCATGACGAACCAACACTCCCTCGATGCGAAGGCCCGACGATCGCAAAGGTGCGCAAACGATGTCGTTCACCAGCCCGGCCCACGCCGGTTCTCGCGGCGGCTGGTCGCGGTCACGCTGTTGGCGGGTCTCGCGGGAGCCGGATGCGGAAACCCGCAGGAAGTGATCGACAGCAACACCGTCGGCAGCAACGCCAGGGTTGGCGATGTCCTGCTCCGCAACGTCCACCTCGTTGCGACCGAAGATCCTTACCAGCGCGGTGAAACCGCGACTGCGAAGTTGATGCTGTTCAACGAGGCCCAGGCATCTGATGCCCTCGTCGGGGTGGAAAGCCCGCATGCCAGGCAGGTGCAGATGCACTGGGACCGGCAGTGCGACGGGGTCCACGAGCGAGTCGAGCGGATTCCACTGCTACCGGAAGGCTCGGTCCCGAACGCTCCGGGCCAGCGCATAGGAGGCGCCCCCTACCACCTGGAGATCAGCGACCTGTCGACGCTGGTCCGTCCGGGAACCACCTTCCCGCTGACACTCACCTTCGAACGCGCCGGTACGACGACGATAGAGGCGAAGGTGCAGGCAACGCGAGACGGCGACGCGCCACCCGTACCTCCGTGCCGCACGGCACCGGCGCCCACGACGCCCTCGCCCGACCCGACGCAACCACCCATCGATCAGCGCAAGATCTCCGTCATCGGCACGGTCGAACAGGGCACTGAACCGGACTGCCTGCTCCTCGCCGAACGCGGCCGCGCTTACATCCTCCTCGACGGCGACCCTGCCGTGGTGCACCCCGGCGCCCGCGTGGCGGTCCACGGCCGACTGGAGCCGGGAACCCCGGCGGGCTGCGGCCACGGCGACGTACTGAGGGTGCTCGACGCGATTCCGTTCACATAGGACGGCGGCACGTCGACGAGTCCCACTCGGCGTGGTGATTGCCGGAACCAGGCAACGAAGCAACCTCGAAACGGCCAGAAACCGTCCTTGCGGCCCTGCGCAGCGAACGCACATGCTTTCTTTGCACGGATGCAAGCAATTGCCGGAAGGGTACATCAGCGCAGCCGGCTGGAACCCGTTCCCTTTTCCGGGGAGGTGAATGGCCTTGATCGCACCGATGCTGCCGATCAGTGGATCGGCACCGAACGGATCGGAATGGGCTTACGAGTTCCGCTGGAGCGGGCTGCGATGCCTCGCTCGGGTGGACGACAGCGCGGTGCAGCTCGTCGACGGCGCCCAGCGGCCCATCACGACCCACTATCCCGAGTTGACCGTGCTGCGAGCGTTCAGCCGGGACCGGGAGATGGTCCTCGACGGGATGATCGTCGCAGTGGACCAGCAGCCGCCCAGTTCGTTCCCACGCGCTGTGGGCGCCGATGTGGACCTGCCGTGGCATGTGCGCAACGTCGGCAGGTCGCTGGCCTACGTCGTGTTCGACCTGCTTTCGTTGAACGGCAAAGATTTCCTGTCCCATCCGTATCGGAAGCGCCGGGCCGTTCTGGCAGGCCTGCGACTGTACTGGCCACCGCGTGTGCTCGTCCCCCCGCACTTCCGCGACGGCGCGGCTGAGCAAGTGCAGGCCATGGCAAGGGATCACCGGTTCACGGGAGTCGTCGCCAAGCACCTGGAATCGCCGTACCGGCCAGGTCAGCGGTCGCCGGAGTGGGTCGAGTCCGTCGACGGCCGGTCACAGACCGGTGAGGACCGGCCCACCATTGATCTCCGGCAGAACCGCACACCGCAAGCGGCGTGAGCCGAGGAGCGGCGCTCTTCGCGCGATCGCGGTCGGCCGCGGACCGGAGCCCTGAACCCTGCCGGAAACGCACCAGTCGGGAGAACAGTCATGCTGAGCCGGTACGAGCGGCGCCGGCTGCGAGAGATCGAGGGCTGGTTCGAAGCCAACGATCCCGGACTGGCCGCCTACGTCGGCACCGCTCCGGCGAAGTGGCCGCCGGATCGGTGGTGCTTGCTGACCACGGCAGCAGTGGTCGTCGGTGTTGCGCTGGTTCTAATCGGCGCCGTGCTGGGTGTGCCGGTCCTGGTCTTCATTGGCGCGTGCCTCGGTATCGGTGCGGTGTCCTGGCACTACGGCTCCCGAGGCGACCCGGACTCCCACGAGCACCCGCAGACCTGGTGAAAGCCGCGAGGGTTCAACTCGAACGTGATTTCGAGCGGGTGTTGCGGTCAGTGACGACTGCTCCGTCGACCGTGTGGTCGCACTGCCCCCACCTGCTCCACCACTCGGCATCGACGGGCTCGCGAGCTGCCTCCGCGAAGGCGTTGAGCGCCGCTGCCAACTCGTCCTCGTGCCCGGTGGCGGCCGAGGCCGCCCTCGCCAGGCTGCTGATCTCCGCGCGCCGCAAGCGCATCGCCTCCCCCAACAACGCCTTGCCCGCACCGGTCAGGGTCAACCACGTCACCCGAAGATCGCCTTTGTGCCTGCTGCGAGTCACCAGCCCCTTCGAGACGAGCCTGTCGGCCAGCCGCGTCGCGGTGGAGGCGGCGACACCCAGCTCCTGAGCGAGGTCGCTCGTGCGCTGCGGGCCTAGCGAGACCAGGGACACCAGCGCACGGTACTGCGGGAGGGTGACGTCGCTGTCCAGCCCGGCGAGGCTGCGCGTGGTGACAGCGATCATCGCCCGGCCGACAGCCTGGAACGCACTCGCGACCGGATCTTCTGCCGCGCCGGGAGCAGAGGGCAACTGGGACACGATTACTCCGTTCGGCCGCTTGCGCGCACCTCGCGAACAGATGCTGGCACCACCCCAGCCATGACACAATCGAGCACGCCGGACACCGCTTCGTTGCGCGTCACCCGCAAGACTCGAAGGGGAGCGGACATGAGCAGCGCAGTGCGCGGGCAGCACGCGCCGCGCCCCGGATCCGCACGCGGGTCTCGCACGAGCGGTCCCGACGACCCGATCCTCGCAGGCTACCCCGAGATGCTCACCAGCGTGCTGTCCACCGGACGGAAGCTGACCGGCCACGAACTTGCCAGCTGCCGCGAAGCCGGCCGCCAAGCGGCCGAAGGCGGCGTCGCACTCCGCACCCTGCTGGAGCGATACCTCACCGCGACCCGAACCACCTGGCGGCGAGCTCGATCCGCGCCCCCGGCGAAGCCGAAGCCGCCGCGGAGCGTGGACGCCGGCCTTCGCGCGGTCAACGACGCCGTCGTCGCGGCCACCGAGGGCTACGAGGACGCGCACCGGCTGGCCTTGAGGCAGGAGGAGGCCGCCCGGCGCGAGTTCATCGACGACCTCTTCTACGGCCGCGGCGACCCCGGCAGCCTCGCCGAACGCGCCCAGCGGTTCGGCCTGCGCCTCGCCGAAGCGCACATCGTCGCGATCGTCAAGTCCGACGAACCGCTCGACGAGACCACCCACGCCCTGCACGACGTGGAGACCGTCCTGCTTCAGCACTTCGGTGCCGGACAACTGCTGTTCACGACCAAGGACGGCATGTTCGTCTGCATCGCTCCCAGCACGCTTCCGCAGGCATGCACCGAGTTGGCGCGTCAAGTCGCCAGGGCACTAGCCCATCACGAATGGCGGGTCGGCATCGGACGCGCCCACCCCGGGCCCGGAGGCGTACTCCGCTCCTACGAGGAAGCCCGTGCCAGCGTCGAGTTCGCCGCCCGACTCGCTTTCCGCGAGCGCGTCGTCCGATCAACCGACTTCCTCGTCTTCCAGGTCCTGCTGCGGGACCGCGCCGCGATCGAAGATCTCATCGCGACGGTACTGGCGCCCCTGCAGAGCGCACGTGGAGGCGCCGGGCCGCTCATCGAAACGCTCGCGGCCTACTTCGACCAGGGCACGATCCAGGCCGCCGCCGACGAGCTGAACCTGAGCGTCCGCGCGGTGTCCTACCGGCTCGATCGGGTGCGGACCCTCAGCGGGTACTCGGCGACCGAACCGACCCAGCGCTTCACCCTGCAAGCCGCCGTCCTCGGTGCACGCCTCCTCTCCTGGCCCGGTTGACCAGCCCAGCTCGCACGCCGCCCACGGTCGACGACCGACGTTAACGCCCGCTGACTGCAGGTATCCGGAAACCAAGGCGACGCGCAATTGGCCGGTAGGCCCACTTGTCTACCGCACCGGTGCAGCACATGCTCTCGCCAAGGTTGGTTCCCTTCGTGCCTGTGATCTCGTCGGGGTGAGGAGGGTCGTGCATGGACGCGTGGCTCGTCTGGTTGCTGCTCGCCGTCGTGCTGGGCGTGGCGGAGATCTTCACGCTGACCGCGGCGCTCGGGCTGCTGGGTGGCGCCGCCCTGATCACAGCCGGGCTCGCGGCGCTCGGCGTGCCCCTGCCCGTGCAGCTCGTGGTGTTCGCCTTTGCCTCCGCAGCGAGCGTCCTGCTGGTGAGGCCGATCGCGGCACGGCACATGCTCGGCCCGCAAACCCAGCGTTTCGGCGTCGACGCACTCATCGGCAAGCCCGCCTACACCCTCAGAGAGGTGACCGCGTGGGACGGCCGGATCCGCCTCGACGGCGAGGAATGGACGGCACACAGCTTCGACGAAACCCTGGTCATCCCTGCGGGCACGACCGTCGACGTCATGCAGATCAACGGATCCACCGCCATCGTCTACCCGCGGGAGTGACCATGGAAGTCTCGGCCGCGCTGATCGCGGGCCTGCTCATCGCTCTGCTCGCCATCTTCACCGTGATCCGGACGGTGCGGATCGTGCCGCAGGCACGCGCCCGCAACGTGGAGCGGCTCGGGCGCTACCACCGCACGCTGCGACCGGGACTCAACTTCGTCATCCCCTACATCGACCACGTCCACCCCAAGATCGACCTGCGCGAACAGGTCGTCTCGTTCCCGCCGCAGCCCGTCATCACCGAGGACAACCTCGTCGTCGAGATCGACACGGTGCTGTACTTCCAGGTGACCGACCCACGAGCCGCCGCGTACGAGATCGCCAGCTACCTGCAGGCCGTCGAACAACTGACGGTGACCACGCTGCGCAACGTCGTCGGCTCGATGGACCTGGAACGCACCCTCACTTCCCGCGACACGATCAACAGCCAGCTCCGCGGCGTTCTCGACGACGCCACCGGGAAGTGGGGACTGCGCGTCAACCGGGTGGAGATCAAGGCGATCGACCCACCGCGCACCATCAAGGACGCGATGGAGAAGCAGATGCGCGCCGAGCGCGACAAGCGCGCCGTGATCCTGGGCGCCGAGGGACAACGCCAATCGCAGATCCTGACCGCCGAGGGTGACAAGCAGGCCGCCGTACTCCGTGCCGAGGGAAGCCGATCCGCCGAGATCCTCAAGGCCGAAGGCCAGTCCCGGGCCATCGATCAGATCTTCCAGGCCGTCCACCGCAACGACCCCGACCCCAAGCTGCTCGCCTACCAGTACCTCAGCGTGCTGCCCCAGCTCGCCCAGGGCCCGGGCAATACCTTCTGGGTCATTCCCGGTGAGCTCACCTCAGCGCTGGAAGACGTATCACGCGCATTCACCGAGTCCCTGCCGAAGTCGGAGTCCACCCGCGAAACCTCGTCCGACGCATCGGAGAGCCGTGCGGTCGAGGACGCGGCCCACGCGGCGGAGGAAGCCGCAGAGGCGGTCGCTGACGCGGCCCGGACCGACGCCACCGGCCATATCACCGCCCACGGTTCTCAGCCGGACGTCACCACACCTGCTCCACGAGGCGAGGGAGAACTCTCCACGCGCCTCCACAGCTGATCGCCATGCTTCGGCAACGGGCTCGACGCCGCGCGCCGACCTTGCCGAAAGGATGAAACGAAGCCACGGCGAACACAGCCGGTCCCCCTCGTTGTGATGCACCTGCATCGGCGCACATGCTTGTTTGCAAGGTTGCAAGCTATTGCAGGTTGCACACAACGCTTCGACGGCATCCGCGAACCGAGTCGAGATCGACAGCAGAGCAAGGAATGGTTTGTCATGGAACGCAACAGCAACAGTCATCTGAACGACATCGGCCAGCACAGGGTCGTGGGGGAATCCGGCCCTGCCAAGCCGGAGAACCCGGGCACGCCCTTGCGGCACGTTGGGCACACACGCGTCAGCGGCCTGTGGGCCGCGGTCGTCGTCGCGGCGATCGTGCTGGCGTTCCTCCTGGTGTTCATCATGCAGAATCCCGCGAGCGTCACCGTCCAGTTCCTCTGGGCCCAAGGCACTCTGGCACTGGGTGTGGCGATGCTGTTCGCCGCGCTCGGCGGCGGCCTGCTGATCGCGCTCGCCGCGACGGCACGCATTCTGCAGCTGCGGGGCACCGCACGGAAGCGGGGAACTGCACAGCGCTGAGTCGGCGATGCCAGGCCACATCGGGACTGCGGCGCGCCGACGGGCGGAGTCCTGCGCCCTGGCCGGGGACCGGAGTGACCGTTCCCCGTCTCGGGAGGATCTCCCGATCGCCGCGGGCATTCAAGCAGCCTCAGCAGCGAGCTGCTTACCGGCCTGGTTCAGTCCCTACGACGGTGCCGGGCTTCCATCTCATTGCACGTCCGAAACACGGTTGATGCCGCTCCCGGCTTCGCGCGGATCGAGGTTTCCGTTCGAGTGCAAGCGCGGAATCCGCGCATGGCACTCCCCTACCAGCAGAGGACGTCCTATGAATCCGACGAAAGAGTGCGTCGTAGTAGGTGTCGACGGATCACCAGGCTCACATGCAGCGCTACGGTGGGCCGCGCACTATGCACACAGGGTCGGCGGTGAGGTGCGCGCCGTGACCGCGTGGCGAATTCCGCCGCCATTCGCCGACAAGATCGCCGAACCGGTGGACGAGCAAGAGACGCACGCACGGACCGCACTGGAATCCGCGCTTACGGACGTGAGAAGAGCCGTGCCGGACTGCGCGGTAGAGGCATCCGTACAACGTGGTGTTCCATCTGACGTGCTACTCGAGAATGCACGCCAAGCACATCTGGCCGTGTTCGGCGACACCGGCCGAGGAGCGCTCGCGGGGCTGTTGGTCGGATCAGTGGTAAGGGAGTTTCTCCGGCACGCACCCTGCCCGGTCGTCCTCGTCCGAGCTGACCAGTCAACGAGCTGAGCTCGATGACAAGCACCGGCCGCGGCGCAGCGAAGAACCGAGCTTGCTCGGTTCTTCGCAACTGGACTGCACCGCTTCCTCATCCACCTCGGCAACTGCCGAGGAATACAGGTGTGGACGAGCGTGCCGTTATGCTGCCTACGGCGTCACGACTAGTGCTGCGTCAGGCTACGTTTGCCCGTTGGACGATCTTGCGTAGTCGGGGGTTGTCGGTGTTGCGGTTTCGCCAGGCGATGTAGCGGCGGATCATGCTGGCTTGTTCGGTGTGGCTGGTGTGGTCGGTGCCGTTGAGGGTGAAGTAGCGCAGCGCGGTGAATTGAGCCTCGATGCGGTTGATCCAGGACGAGTTCGTTGGCGTGTAGGCGATCTCGACGTTGTTGGCCTCAGCCCAGACCGAGACCCTGGTGTCGATCCGGGTGCTCAGATGCGGGCTGGCGTTGTCGCAGACGATCGCGATGCGCACCTTCGGTGGATACAGACCGCGCAGGTAGCGGCAGAACTGGAGAAACTGGGTTCGCTTCTTGGATGTCTTGACGTGTCCGTACATTCTGTCGGTGGCCAGGTCGAGAGCGGCGAGCAGGTGGCGGACCCCGTGGGGACGCGTGTAGGTAGCTCGTTGCCGGGGCCGGGGGTCACGGCCGGGATCTTTGTGCTTGCCACCCCGCTCGGCCCACTGCCGTCCTGGGTGGGGTTGCAGGTTCAGTGGCCCGAATTCGTCCATGCTGAACACCACGGTCGGATCGTCGGTCTCGCCGACGATCTCGCCGTCGGCGATCGCATACAGGTGCTCGATACGAGCTTTCTTCACCGCATAGTCCGGATCCCGGGAGGTCTTCCAGGTCTTTATCCGTTGAAACGACACCCCTTCCGCGCGCAGGATCGCGCGCAGGCCCTCGTGGCTGATGTCCTCGACCACCCCCTCGGCGACCAGGAAATCCGCCAGCTTGGTCAGACTCCAGGTCGAAAACGGCAGCCCGTGCTCGGCAGGCTTGGACTTGGCGACCTTCTTGATCTCTCGCCGCTGCGGCAGAGTGAACGTCGGCGGACGTCCACCCTTGTATTTCGGGTACAGCGAGTCGAACCCGTCGGTGTTGAAGTTGTGGATCACGTCTCGAACCCGATCCTCGCTGGTGAACGCCACTGTCGCGATCTTGGCCACCGGCATGCCCTGCGCGGACAGCAGCACCATCTGCGCCCTGCGCCAGGTCACCACCGACCCACTGCCACGACGAATGATCCGCAACAACCGGTTGCCCTCATCGTCATCGAGCTCCCGAACCCGTACCCGCTCAGCCATGATCCACAGTCTGAAACGATCACACCAACCTATGCGGCACCAACCACGGCGCGTCGCGATCAAACAGGGCAAACCCTGCCTGACACGGCACTAGCCTGGTGTGCAGCGTCGTTGTGCGCCCGCATGAGTGCCGACGGCCTGGCGGGGCGGTGACGTTCCGATGGTTCGCGAGTACATCAAGACGCACACCAACCCACCTGTGTTCGTCACCGCCGGCTTCGTCGCCGTGGGGTTCGTCTTGTGGGGCGTGTTCGCGCCAGGCCAAGTGTCGAGTGCGGCGAATGCGGCCAACACGTTCATCACGACGTACTTCGAGTGGCTCTACGTCATCGCCGCGACGTTCTTCCTGATCTTCGTGCTGGCGCTCATGGTCAGCCGCTACGGCGCGGTCAAGCTGGGACCTCCCGATTCCGTGCCCGAGTACAGCAACCTGGCCTGGTTCGCGATGTTGTTCACCGCGGGCATAGGCATCGGTCTCGTGTTCTACGCGGTCAGCGAACCCGTCACCCATTTCACGAGCCCGCCGACCGGGCAGCCGGGTACGGGCGAAGCGGCCGAGAACGCGATGAGCTACACGTTCTTCCACTGGGGCCTGCATCCATGGGCGATCTACATCGTGCTCGGTCTGTCCCTGGGCTATTTCGCGTTCCGCCGCGGCTTGCCGCTGCGGCCCGCCGCCGCCCTCTACCCGCTGCTCGGAGACAGAATCAACGGCTGGGCCGGCAATCTCGTCGACATTCTGGCGGTGTTCGGCACGTTGTTCGGCCTGGCCACATCATTGGGAATCGGCGGCCAGCAGGTCGGCGCCGGAGTGAGCGCGCTGTTCGACATCACCAACACCACGACGTTGCAGGTGCTGCTGGTGCTGGGCATCACGGCCATCGCGGTCGTGTCGGTGATGCTGGGCATCGACAAGGGCATCCGCCGCCTGTCGCTGATCAACCTGTGGTTGGCGTTCGGTCTGATGCTGTTCGTGTTCTTCGCCGGCCCGTCGCTGGACCTGTTGAACACGATCGCCGCCAACACCGGACACTACCTGCAGAATCTCGCCGGGCTCAGCCTCCAAACCTTCCCCGGCGACAGCGCAGCCCAGGAATGGCAAGCCTCGTGGACCCTGTTCTACTGGGGCTGGTGGATCTCATGGTCACCGTTCGTGGGCATGTTCATCGCACGAATCTCCTACGGTCGAACCATTCGAGCGTTCATCCTCGGCACCTTGCTCGCTCCCGTCGGTGCGTCGATCGTGTGGCTGACGATCTTCGGGAACTCCGCGCTGCAACTGCTGTTGGACGACCCCCACAACCCACTGGCGCAAGCAAGTTCAGAATCGGCACTGTTCGTTCTGCTCAACCAGCTACCGGTGCACGCCGTGATGACCTTCGTGGCCTCGGTGGTCGCCATCCTCGTGGTCGTGCTGTTCTTCGCCACCTCCTCGGACTCCGGGTCGCTGGTCATCGACATCCTCACCAACGGCGGCGACCCCCACCCGAGGTGGCAGCAGAGGTTGTTCTGGGCCGTGCTGGAAGGCGTCATCGCCGCCGTTCTTCTCCTCGCCGGCGGCGCGGGCGCGAGCGACGCCCTCAGTGCGCTGCAGGCCGCTTCGATCGCGGCCGGAATGCCGTTCTGCATCGTCCTGCTGTTCCTATGCCTGGGACTCGTCCGCGGGTTGAGAACCGAACGGCTCACGGCAGTCGTACCCCGTCCCCCACGACCGCTCGAAGACCTCCGCCGAAGCACACAACGCACAGACCGCCCCACCCGGCCTGACGACGCATCACCATCCCAGACGCGCTGCCCACCCGAGTCCCCATGAACCGTGGCCTAGAAGGCCACCCTCCTGGCATCGACACCCAGTTCGACGAAAGGCCACCGACCGAAGTGGACACGACCGCAGTCGGTCCTGCCACAGCAACGGGTGCGGTGGCCAGCTGACCTCCCTCAGGTTGCGCTTTCCCATGCACGCCACCGGTACTTGATCATTACGGGGCAGGCTGCTTCAGGGCCGTTCAGCCACAGTGACGGTGAGTTCCACGGCCTGGCCGCCTCGACGTACGGTGAGCGGGGCGGTTTGGCCGGGTGGAATGTTCCGCAGAGCACCGAGAACGTTTTCGACATTGGTGATGTCCTGACCAGCGAAGCGCACGATCACGTCCGCGGGTTGCACACCTGCGGCGGCAGCTGGGCTGTCGGGCTCGACGTTGAGCACGATCGCACCGCGTTGGACCTGCAGCTTCATCGCCTGTCGCAGCGTGTCGGTGACGGTCACCATCGAGGCGCCCAGGTAGGGGTGTTGTGCGGTGCCGTCGGCCAGCAGTTGTTCGACGGTGCTGACGACCGTGGTCGACGGGATGGCGAACCCGATGGATTCCGCTCCCAGCTGCGATGGAGCGGAAGCCTGGTTGATGCCGATAACCCGGCCCGCGGCGTCGAGCAGGGCACCTCCGGAGCTGCCGGGTGAGATCGGCGCGTCAGTCTGGATCAGGTCGATCAGTGGGATGTCGTCTGCGTGGGCTGCTGCGGGGACCTCGCGGCCGAGGCCCGAAACGATGCCGCTGGTGACCGTGTTCTCCAAGCCCAGTGGTGTGCCGATCGCGACGGCGAGCACACCCTTGCGGGGTAGCTCGCGGGCGAATTGCGGAGCGGGCAGGTCGTGACGTGGTACTTGCACGACCGCGAGGTCAGTGCGGCGATCGGTCGCCCGGACCTGGCCCTGGGCTCGGGTGCCGTCGGCGAAGGCAACGGTGACTTCACGCGCTCCGCGAACCACGTGTTCGTTGGTGACGATCAGACCGTCCGCCCGGTACACCACGCCGCTGCCGGAACCTTCGGAAAGCTGCACGGTCACGACCGAGGGCCCGAGGCGCTCGACGAGATCCGGCACGACCGCGAGTGTGCCGGCTTCACCCGGCGGCGAGGCGTTCGTCTCCTGCTGGTCCTGGCCTGGGGGTGGCTGGCGATCGGACAGGTCGGTACACGCCCCGAGGACGACCAGTACCAGGGTGACAGCGATTCCTGCCCAGCGGTGCCAGAGGCGCTTCGAGTGCGCCGGACATCGTTCGGTCACCTTCCTCCTCCCTTCGGTCACGCAGCACGGCGGAGTGCACGGCCTCCGTTCGGCCGTTGGCCTGGGTGAGTGGCGTCGGAACCGGGTCCACGGTAGCCCGCGCATGCAGGCGATGCCTGCCGAGCGGAGACGGCTCTCCTGTGACGGGGCGCCACTGCCGACGCAGGCCGATTCCGCCCTCGTAACCGGTGGACCTCATGCCACCCGAACACGAGCGGACGGTGCACGGAGCCCGAAGAGGGCACCAACACGTCACGATCTGCTGCGCAATGTCCCGGTCACGCCATCACCCGGATGCCAAGAAGAAGAGGAAGAACGCCGGAAGCGTCGACCTCGGACTGACCGATCACGGTCATCCGGAGCCCACCTCCGTCGCCTTGCGGTCAGACCTTCTCGGCGCAGGCGGAGCGTTCCACCTCGCTCGCGGTCAGCTCGCGACAGGTCGGTTGGAGGTAGCGGTCAGCGAACTCGCGCGGTCCGGCGTCGTCGGTCAGCCGCCAGCCGTACTCGGACAGGAACCCGGCGACCTCACCGGGATCCATCCCGAAGCGCCACAACCGGCGCTCGACGACGTATTCCCGATAGAGCGCTTCCCCGCCGTAGAGCTCCGCCCCGTCCAGGAAATCCCGGCGCACATAGGTGAAGACCAGTCGGCTGCCGCCCGCGGCCGTAGCGAGGGCGTCGAGAGTCCGGCGTACCGCGGTCTCGGTCAGGTACTGCGTGACGGCCTCCCAGACGAACGCGGTCGTGTCGTCGTTCCGGTGGCCGTGTTCGGCGAGCACCTGGTTGAGGTCCCCGGTCTCGAAGTCGATCGGCACCAGCCTGACGTGATCCGGCACCTTGCCGTAGAGCCTTTTCAGCAACGCCCGCTTGCGGCTGATGTTCTTCGGCAAGTCGACCTCGAAAACCACGGTGTCCGACAACCATCGCAAGCGGTAGGCGCAATCATCCAATCCCGCACCGAGGACCACCACTGTCTCGACCCCGGCACGGACCGCGTCGCGGATCTGGTCGTTGATGTAGCGCTTGCGGCACAGCATGCTCGCCCACAGGCCCGGAATCTTCTTCTCCGCAGCGTTGATCAGCAACCGCCGCACCACCGGAATCCTCGTGAGTGTAGCGATCAACCTCCCCGACGCCGGAAGCATCCAGTAAGCCACATCGGACCGCACGAGTGGAATGTCCTCGTGCTGGTCGATCGCAACGATGGCGACCGGACCAACCGCGGTCTGCGCCACCGGGTTGTCCATGCTCGCACGTCCTTTCAAACTGTTCGGGCGCATCGGGCGCATCGGGCGTTCGCAGTTGCGTGACGAATCCGCAGCGGCTTCGATTCCCGGGTCAGCCGAGACATGCGCTCGCGAGCCGGGCGGGTTGTTCCTCGATCATCAGATGTCCTGCCGAAGGAACGATCTGCGGCTCGATCCCGAGGGTGTCGCGCACCGTCGGCGCGAGAGCGCGTACTGGCAGGAACACGTCGTGGTCCCCGACGAGGACGGATCGGTCCACGTCGCGAGCAGCGATTCGAGCCTTGCCCGGATCGGTGCTGGTGCGGACGTGCTTGGCCACGAGAGTCATCCAGTCGACCACCAGCTGACGTGGCGTGTGGCCCGGGCCGTGCATCGTGCGCAGCAGTCCGGCGCTGGCGGCCGGGCTGCGACGCAGAACCCACGCCGCCGAGGCGGCGACGACGGCGGGGGTCAGCCGAAGCCTGGTCAGGCCGCCGGGCGAGACCAGAACTTGGCGTCCGACCCGCCGCGAGTCGCTGGACAGCGCGATTCGCGGCCCCCAGGGAGTGCCCCATGACCACGACCTGCTCATCGGAGATCTTGTCGATCAGTTCGGTGAGCCAGCTCCCGTACCACTCAAGTCGAGTACCGCGCGGAGTACGTTCTGCGCAGCTCAATCCGGGTTGACCGGGAAGGTCGGCGACGACGACCCGGGCACGCGCGCACAACGCGGTCGCCAGCGGGAGACACGTGGCGGCGCTGAAGTTCGTGCCGGGTAGGAACACGACCGTGCGACCGCTCTCCCCGGCCGTGACCACGTGCGTGGAAACGCCCTGCACCGCGAGCATCCGGCGGGTGTGCGGAACGTGCCACTGGTCGAGCTGATCGCGACACCAGCGAGCGATCTCCTGCTTTCCCGCCCGGGTCCGGTAGATCAGCGCCATCAGCCCTCCCCAGCATCGCGGTGGGCCTCGAAGTAGCGTGCCATGAGCTCCCAGTACACGAGCAACAGCAGCATCTGGGCAACGGTCGCCGCACCAGCGGGGACCGGACGGCGCCGCCAAGCCGCAGCCAGCGCGATCAGTCCCGCACCGCTGGCCGCGGCGTTGACGACCAACGCCGCGTCCTTGGGACGGGCAACGATCCACAGCTCCTCACCGAGCATGGCCCTCGTCGCCCACGCCCGTTGGTCAGCGGGCTCGGGAAAGACCACCGGGTTGAGCGCGAACCACACGCCGACGACCACGGCGTGCCGCCGGCTCCGCGTCCACACCGGAACCAGAACCAGCGGTGCGGTCACCCAACGGGACCACGCACTCCAGGGGTTCGAATGCCGCGCGAACACCGCGCGGCGAAGACGAGCGAACGGCCGTGTTGATCTCATTCGCGGGTGCTCCATCCAGAAGACCGGTCAACAAAGACGCCGACCAGACTTCCCGGCACACCATCGATCACCGTACTCCTCCAGGGCTGCGCCCACCAGCCCCAGCCGCCTGTCCGGACCGCTCCCGCCCCGAGCAGCTGGTGGCCGAGGTCCGCAAAGCCGCGCCCGCATCCGGTTCATCTCCGACGGCGACGTCGCAGCCGCCATCGTGGCCGCCCGCCCGGACAGATCATCCGGACCCGCCTGCACGTTCCTGGTCGCCGATGAGCGGGAGGCCCAGGCGATGTGCCCTGACGGACTGGTTCAGCGCGCGGTCTGGTCGATCCAGTCCCGGTAGGCGGTGGCGTCGGTGTAGACCGACGGGCCGGCGCCGCAGACCGGGACGGCCGCGCCGAGCCGGCTGGTGACGCCGGTGAGCCGCCACGCGCCGGGTCCGCCTTCCAGCTGCGGGCCGCCGGAATCGCCGAAGCAGGCGTTGCCGGACAGCAGTCCCTTGCTGGCGGTGCAGATCTCCGTCGGGCCGTCGATGCCGCTCAGCGAGCAGGCGACGTCGTCGACGACGCGGGTCTGGGTCTCCTGCAGCTCGGTGGGAGGCTCGCCGCAACCGCGCAGCGGGCAGGTCAGGCCCCAACCGATGATCCGCGACTCGGTCCCAGCGGTCCCCGATGCCTCGGCGATCGGGATCGGTTCCTGCGGAACAGGTCTGTCCAGCTCGATCAGCGCGAGGTCGCCGTTCGGCTGACCGGCGGCGTAGGCGGGGTGCGCGACGATCCTCGCCACGCCAGCGAGGGTGCCGCCGCTGGTGTGGTCGGCACTGCCGATGCGCAGCCCAAGATCGCCCGGTGCGGCGTCCTGGACGCAGTGCGCGGCGGTGAGCACCCACTGCTGGTCGATCAGCGAGCCGCCGCAGGTGTGCCTGCCCTCCCGCTGCAGGGACGCCATCCACGGGTACTGCTCCGAGCTGCGGGCACCGCCGACGACGAGCGTGCCCGGATCCTCCGAGGCGCCGGCCGGTGCGGGTGGTGCACCCAGGGCGAGCACGAGCAAGGCCAGGCCGCTGAAAAGGGCAGAAGTCAGCTTCACGATCTCTCCTTCGTCTTCGGAACAAGCCCCCGGGATCACGGGGGACGACGGGTGCCGCGGAGTGCGCGGTCAGTCGGCGATGGAGCGCACCGAAACCTTCCCGGCGTGCCGGGCCGGCCGGGATCGCAGGATCTCTCCGGAGTGCGGTGGCCAGCGGCAGACGACCAGGTTCAGCGGGCTGCCGAACTGCGCCAGCAGGACATCGACGAATCCCTCCACCTGCATCGGGGTGAACTGCCCGACCCGGGCCAGGAAGAACACAACGCCGCGGGTGGAGATCACCTGCAGCACGTGCACGTCGCCGAAGTAGTTGCGGAAGCCCATCATGAGGTTCCGCCTGGTGCTCTCCGGACCCGGCGCGTGCGGCCGGGTCCAGGCCAACCACAAGACGTCCGCACCTGGGATCCACTCCTGGTCATCTCCGAGCGGACGGGACCGGCGGGGCACGATCGCGGTCACCTGCGCCTGCTTCATCGTCTTCAGGTAGGTCTCGTCGACCAGCCCCCAGCGCGCCAGGTACTGCCCGGCGGTGCCCGGGGTGAGCAACACGCGGTGTTCGCGGTGCACGAGGTCGGCCAGAGCCTGCCGGTTCCACAGCCGGTGCGCGAGGCCGTACCGGTCCGGGGCGCCGGCGACGATCGCGTTGATCATCGCGGCCTGCTGGGCGGGGGTGAGGGCGAGTTGGTCGCCGGGTCGGCGGCCGCGCGGTCTGGGCCGCAGAGCACTCTCGCCGCCGCGCCGGTAGGCCCGCACCCACGCGCCGACGGTCTTCCGCGAGACGCCGAGCAGGTGGGCGACCTGAGCCTGCGAACTGCCCGATTCGACCGCGGCGACCGCACGTCTGCGCAACTCCTCGAGCGCTTCCGGCGAAAGCGCGCGTGCGTCGCGTTTGACCATCGTGATCGATTCCTCGAGATCGGATGTGCGCCGTGCGATGAGCGCCCGGCGCGGGGGCGTGAGCGGGCGTGGGCCGGTCACCGCCCGGTAGGATTCGTGACCTTCCACGCAGCCTTTCCTCTGGTTTCCGCGCCGCACGTTCTCGTTTTGCTGGAATACCCGCGTTGTGCGTGGCGGAGTCGTTCTACGAGCGGCAGAACCGTACCTCGGACGACCTGATCACTTGGTTAATAACGGGTCACGGAAGGTGATTCCGGTGTAACCGCTCGCGCGTCAACTCTTGCGCTGTGGACGGATCCGGAATCATTCCGGGAAGTTCTTCTCCGGCCGTGTGGAACTTGTTGGAAGGCGGAACCGGCGTGGCGTAGAGGCCGGGGTGGATTCCGGATCAGCGCTGATCCGGAAATGGCGCGCTGCGGGGAAAGCGCCGGTTCGCTGTGGCTGGAGGCGAGCGCTACAGGTCCAGCACCAGCCGGCTCCCACATGCCCGCGACACGCAGATCATCATCGTGTCGCCGGCCGCGCGATCCGACTCGGTCAGCAGCGAGTCGCGGTGGTCGGGCGCGCCGTCGAGGACTCTTGTCTCGCAGGTCCCGCAGATGCCTTCGCGGCAGGACGACATCGCCGGTGCCCCCGAATCCTCCACCACGTCCAGGATCGAGCGGTCCTCGGGCACCCGGACCGTGATACCCGAGCGCACGAGCTCGACGTCGAACGCGGTGGCCGGGCCCGCGTCGGCCGGTGCGACCGCGGCGAACCGCTCCACGTGCAAGGCGTCCGGCCAGCGGCGGCAGCGGTTCTCCGCCTCGGCAAGCAGGGATTCCGGGCCGCAGCAGTAGATCGCGGTCCCGCGCCCCGGACGCTTGAGCAGCTTGCGCAGGTCGAGCGGGCCGCCGGAATCCGCCGAGTGCAGGCTGACCCGGTCGGCGTAGCGCATGGTGAGCTCCTCGGCGAACGGCATCGACGCCCGGGTGCGGCCGCCGTAAACCAGCCGCCAGTCCGCGCCGCGCTGCTCGGCGGCCGAGATCATCGGCAGCAGCGGGGTGATGCCGATCCCGCCGGCCACGAACAGGTACCGCGGGGCCTCGAACAACCGGAAGTTGTTGCGCGGTCCACGCACGCGCACGAGGTCGCCGGCGGCGAGTTCGTCGTGCACATGCGCCGAACCGCCGCGCCCGGCCTGCTCGCGCCGCACGGCCACCTGGAGGACCGCGCGGTTCGCGGGATCACCGCACAGCGAGTACTGGCGCACCAGGTCGTCGCGCATCAGCAGATCGATGTGCGCGCCGGGCTCCCATTCGGGCAGCGGTTCGCCGGCGGGGTGGCGCAACGTCAGCAGCACCACCCCGTCAGCGATGACTTCCTTGCGCTCGAGCAGCACCTCGAGCTCCACCTCGGTCGTGGACAGGACGGTCGCGGTCATCATGGACCTCCCTCAGCACGCGGGCGCGCGGGTCGTTCAGCGCAACCGGGTTCGCGTCGATTGATCGGGTGAGACGGGCATCGCCGGCTCGCATTTCCGAGTCCCGCAGTGAAACGGGGAGAATCGGCGTTGCCGGGAGGCATAGTGGCATAGCGAATGCGCCTCTGGCCAGCAGCGATCCGGCGCAGATGGGTACCTTTTGAACCTGGAATTCATGGTTCTGCAACATTGGACGAGGAAGCCGTTGTGGCTGCTGACGAGCGGTTTCAGCCGGCGCTTTCAAAAAGCGCTCCGGACGGACTACGGCGACATGCCGTCGCGGCACTCGGATCAAATGGTTCCCACTCCGCGCACCGCCGCGTGCGGCCTTGAACTGGACCGCACCGTCGGCAGGGATACGCGGCGACGGTCACCTGTTTCGCTGAGACATCGGCAGCCGACGCTCACTCGTGCGCCGACATCACCTCCGGGCTCTGCCTGAAGAAAGGAAGATTTAATCCGCCGAGATGCGGCGTTGACGTTGCAGAGACGGTCGCGACACGAGTGCCGACGCGGGTTGCGACCAACACGACAGGACCGGACCGCACGATGCGCCCAGGTCACGACCGCGTCCGGATGGAACCTGATTGACCTGCGACGGGAAGGCTGTAGTCACCACCCGGAGCGGCTCCGCGCGGACGAAGACCTCCCGACTCTCCAGATAGCGCTCCGTCCGGGAACGAAGCGGAAGACACGGGAGGAATGAATGACGCGATGCGCTCGGGATTCCAGCGCCGAGCGCATCGCATGCCATCGGATGGGAAACATTTGCCCGAAGTGCGCAACGCGGTTTCACCTCATAGGCGAAACCTGCGGTGAGCGCGCCTTTACACGCGATTTACCGTTCTTTCCTTTCGCAGTGGATCACGCCGTGCTCTACTTTCCGTCGTTCGACTCGTTCGAACGGTGCCGCCGGAAAACAGCAAGGCCGGAACCCCTCGCATTTCGTTTGGAGAGGTCCGCGGATCGAGCGTGCGCGGAGTTCTCCGGCCGTGCGCGGCGTTCACCGACGGCTCCAGGGTCGCACGGAACAGAGAGGAAGTTCATGTCCGCAGAATCTCCACCGGGATCCCGCAAGCGGCGACGGGTGTTCAAGACATCCGTTTCACTGGTGATCGCCGCGGCCAGCGCGGGGACGGCGGCCGCTGTACCGGCGCAGGCGCAGACGCCTGTCGGTGTCGGCCCGCTGCCCATCACCTTCGACATCAAGGACGACAACGGAAAGTGGTACGACTCCGGGCTCAACCTGTTCGGCAGCCAGTCGCTGGCCATCGCTGAGCTCCCCCGCCTGGGCACGGTGACCGGCGGTGGTGCGGGCGGCGGTGCGCTGTCGGCGAACCAGGTCCAGAGCCTGACCAACTCCAACATCGCTGCGCCGCTGACGGGACTGGTGAAGGGCGCTACGAGCCCCGTGCCGAAGCTCGGAGAGACCGGGGTGAGCCTGCTCGACTCGCTCAACCTGGACAGCACCCTGGCATCGGTGCGCTCGATCGGAACGTCACAGCCGGAGGCCAAGGCCGATGCCGCCAAGGCCGAGGGCCTGATCGGCGAGTTCAGCCGGCAGGTCGCGAGCATGCCTGCCGACCAGCCGATCAACCTGGCCGAGCTGCCGGTCGGCGTGGATCTGCAAGGAGTTCTCAACGATCTCCAGCGGTTCGCGCTGAAGGGTCCGCCGGTGACGGTCAACTTCCGGGTCGACCCGGCCAAGTCCGAGGGACTGCGCGACCCGTTCGCGCTCATCGCTCCGGAAGGGGCGAAGGGCTACCCCTTCGACGATGCCAAGGGTGGGTTCTTCGGCGAGCAGTCGATCCAGCTCACCGAGCCGGGCCTGTACGCGTTCGCGGACCGGATCTCCCCCTACATGCTGGGGGCCGTCGTGGTCGACGACCCGCTCACCATCGGGCTCGACTTCGGCAAGAACCTCCAGGTCAACTCGCACGGGCTGACCGTTCCGTCCAATGCCGACATCGTGCAGCGGTTGGTGAACACGTTCTTCAACATCACCAACCCGAACAACTGGCAGCGGTTCAAGCCGGGCGAGGAGACCACCTGGAACCCCATCCAGCCCCCTGCGCCGATCCTGCAGTACGACGCGGCGGGCAAGCCGGTGCTGATCCCGAACCTGGATGCCTACTTCGACAAGAAGTTCATGTATCCGAAGACGCTGAAGCCGGGCGACAAAGCGCCGCCGACGCCGGGCGTCGGCGAGGTCTGGATCGACACCGAGATGGAGGAGTGGGCCGGCAAGAACAAGGTCGGGTCCGCCACCAAGATCAACGCCGAGAACTGGTCGGTTGAGCGGAAGATCGGTGCTCCGGGCATCGACATGAACAATCCGCACAACATGTGGACGGACAAGAACTACAAGTACCTCTACCAGAGTGAGTGGTTCGACGACAAGGTGGACGTCTTCGACCGGGAGACCGGGCGGTTCATCCGGCAGACCCAGGTCGGGCACAACCCGGCGCACGTGATGACCAAGCCCGGCACCGACGAGCTGGTCGTCGGGCTCAACGCCGGCAACGAGATCGTGGAGCTGGCCCCGGGTGGCACGCACGTCACCCGGAGGATCACGGTCAGCCCCTCCGGTGAGATCCGCCATCCGCACGCGCACTGGACCAGTGCCGACGGGAAGACGGTCATCACCCCGAACACGTTGAC
This sequence comes from Saccharopolyspora erythraea, assembly GCF_018141105.1. Taxonomy (NCBI): domain Bacteria; kingdom Bacillati; phylum Actinomycetota; class Actinomycetes; order Pseudonocardiales; family Pseudonocardiaceae; genus Saccharopolyspora; species Saccharopolyspora erythraea. The sequence continues at coordinate 6,186,632 of NZ_CP054839.1, forward strand.
CAACAACGCCTCTGTGGTCGACATGGAGTCGGGGAAGGTCCGGACGGAGCAGACGGGCCAGCTGCCGATCGCGACGAGCATGACGCCGGACAACGCCAAGGCGTACACGGCGGACTTCCTCGGTCAGAGCATCACGTGCATCTCGCTTGCGGAGAACGCCTGCGACAAGGACGGCGAGAAGGTGCACAGCAAGCCGATCGACCTGTGGGAGAACTACAACCCGCTGACCGGTCCCAAGCAAGGCAAGCCGTTCGGCGGTCTGATGATCCAGCTGCCGGTGAGCCCGGACGGCAAGGCCCTGCTGGGTGCCAACGTGCTCTCCACGACGGTGTCGGTGGTCGATCCGAAGACCGACAAGGTCGTGAAGGATCTGCCGTGCACCGCCGGCTGCCACGGCATCAACTTCGGTGCCAAGCAGGGCGGTGGCTACTACGGCTACGTGTCCAACAAGTTCTCGAACGTCATCCAGATCATCGACGTCGATCCCAACGGGGACGGCAACATCGAGGATGCGGCGGTCGTCGGCCAGAAGACCATGGACGCGACCGCGGAGACGAAGATGGACGGCACCATCACCGGCCAGTCCGGCATGGGCGGCCAGGGCGTGCTGCCGGTTCCGCTGGTCTACAACGGCTGGGCGCAGCAGAACCAGGGCAAGTGGCGGGAGATGCTCACCTGCGAGCAGCTGAACCCGATCACCCCTGGCGCTTGCTGAGGTGAGCCCGCGGCCCGGGGCCGGAACTTCCTGGCCTGGCTCCGGGCCGCGGTCGCCCCGCCGAACTCCCCGCAACTCCTCGCGCGCTGCGCACCTGCCCAGACGTCCTCAGTGGACACTTTCAGGTCCGGAGGTGACCATCCCCTTGACGATCGTCGACGAACGCCCGCAGCGGACCGGCCGGCGCGACCGGCGGATCCCTGCGCAGGGCCGCAAGGTCCTCGGCCTCCTGCTGGTGGTGCTGGGCTGCTGGGCCACGCTGCTGATCTCGACCCCGGCGCCGACCGGCGACCCTGTGCTGCGCACCATCTCGCCGGGCAACTCCGAGACCGTCAAGTCACCTGACCGCGTAGAGCTGACTTTCGACCGGCCGGTGCCCGCCGGTCTGGCCACCGTGCGGATCATCAACCCGCCCGGAGAGCAGGTCGTCTTCGAGCGGCCGGTGAATCCGCCGGGCCGGCCGGACACGATCTCCGTCCCGATGCCCAAGACCCGGTTCGGCGGGACCTACACCGTGGCGTGGACGCTGCCGTCGCAACACCTCGAACCGCTCAGCGGCGCGTTCACCTTCGACGTGTTCCAGCCGACCTCCTCCGCCGGCGTACCGGAGATCGAGATCCGCCACGACCCGGCGATCGCCGCCTTCCACACCACGGCCCGCTTCGCGGCGGTCGCGTCGATGGCGGTGCTGATCGGCGCGGTGTTCTTCGTGGCCGCGATTTGGCCCGCGGGCGCGCTGTTGCGGATCGTGCGCCGCGTGGTCACCGGCGCGTGGATCGGAGTCGTGGTCTCGACGCTGGCGGTGCTCCTCTCGTTCGGGCCGTACGCGGCGTGGGTGCCGCTGGGCGACGCGTTCGATCCGCAGCTGCTGTGGGGGACGCTGCGGTCGGAGACCGGCGCGGGATTGCTGAGCAGGTTGCTGCTGCTCGTACCGATCACACTGGGCCTCGTCGAGCTCATGGCCGCACCGCCCGCGGAGCGGCAGGGCGAGCGGGCGCTTCGGGGCGGCGCGGTGGTCGGCTGCGGCGCGGCGCTCGCGGCGACCTGGAGTCTCGCGCGTCCGCACGCCGAGCTGACGCCGCTGTCCCTGGCCGTCGACGTCGTGTTGCTGGTGTCGGCGGCGGTGCCGGTGACCGGGCTGGGGATGCTCTGGTTGCTGCTGCGCGGCAAGGACCGCTCGGCGCGCCACACCTACGTGCCGCGCTGGTACCGCTCGACCGGAGCGTGCGCCGGTTTGCTCGCGCTCGTCGCGCTCTACCACCTCTGGCACAGCACCGACGGCTCGGTGACTTCGCACTCCTGGCTGCTGGTCGGCCTGCTGGCTTTGATCGGACTGCTGGCGGGCACGACCACGGTATTGCGCCTCCGGCTGCATCGCCACCCAGCCGATCCAGCAGAGTCCAAAGCGGACAGGCGGAAGATCCCGCATCTCGAGCAGTACCGGAACCTGGCCGCCGGCGGCGCCGGTCTCGCCGCGCTCTTGCTGATCGCCACGGCGTTGCTGGTTGCGACCCGGCCTCCGCACACCGCGCACGCCCAGCGTATCGAGCCCACCCCTTCGTCGGTGCGCCAGCAGCTGCCACCGTTCCGGCTCCCGTTCGACACCGGCAAGCCCGGCGGGAACGGCGCGGTCGACCTCGTCCTGCTGCCCCGCGCGGACGGGCCCGGCCGGGTGCACCTGGACACCCGTGTCTCGGTTCGCGGCGGTCCCGGCGATATGGCCGTGACCGCTGAACTGCGCCGACCCGGCCGCGCGCCGATCCCGGTACGGCTCACCGCGGCAGGGCCGGGCTATTCGCGCGGCGCGGCGACCGTGCCCGGGCACGGCGACTGGGAGCTCGCACTCACGCTGCGCGCCCCCGACGGGAGCCGGCAGACGGTGACCCAGCCCCTCGACGTCCGGTGAGCGGCCACCCGGCCGCTGTCCGAAGGAGTCCGCGTTGACCAGGACCACTACCGACCAGCAGACACGTCCACCGGCACCGCCGCGCAACACCGCGCTGAACACGCTGCGCCTGCTGTCCCGGCGGGTGCACTTCCTGGCCGGGGTCGTCGTAGCGCCGTTCCTGGTCGTCCTGGCACTGACCGGGCTGGTCTACGTGTTCAGCCCGCAGATCCACGAGAGCCTGTACCGCTCGCAGCTGTTCGTCGCCGAGGTCGACGGCATCCCGGCACCGGTGTCCGAGCAGGTGCGCGCGGCGCTGGACGCCCATCCGGAGGCCACGCTGCGCTCGGTGATCCCGCCGCCGGAACCGGACCGCACCACGCAGGTCCAGCTCGCGGTGCCTGGCCTGCAGGACGAGCAGAGCCGGACGGTGTTCGTCGACCCATACACCAACTTCATCAACGGCGAGATGAACACCGACGGGCACCGCACTCCGGCCAACATGTGGCTGCGGGAGCTGCACAGCAACCTGCACCTGGGCGAGCCGGGCCGGGTGTACGCGGAGCTCGCCGCGACCTGGCTGCCGCTGATCGTGCTGGGCGGGCTGGTGCTGTGGCTGGCGCAGCCGCGCGGGCGCCGCGGACCGACCTGGCGGGAGCTGCTGATGCCGTGGTCGCGGTCGGCGAAGGGGTGGATGGCGCTGCGCTCGGTGCACGGGCCGCTCGGGCTGTGGCTGGGCGTCGGGCTGCTCGCGCTGGGGCTGTCCGGGCTGGGCATCTCGCAGTTCGCCGGGGGCCGTACCGACCAGGCGGCCGACCCGGCGCACTTCCGGGACCGCGCGCTGGTGTCGGACCCGGTGGAGCTGCCCGCCGACCCTACGCGGGATGCCGAGCCGCCGGGGATCGCACTGCCCGTGCCGGAGACTCCCGCACCGCCATCGGAACCGGAACCGCAGATACCGATCGTTTACGACCCGACGACCGAGGACAAGGCCGCGCCGTCACCGGAACCGCCGGATGAGCCCGAGCCCCCTGCGCCGACCCGAACGTCCACACCAGACGCTCCACAACCGACACCCCCGCCCGCTCCACCGACGACCACCGAGCCGCCCCCTCCCCCGGAAAGCCCTGCCCCACCCGCCGACGACGTCCCACCACCGGTGACCACACCTCCGCCGGACAGCACCCCGCCACCGGTGCCGACCCTCCCGCTGCCCCTGATCCCCTCGCTGGGGCTGGAACTCGCGGCTCAGACCGCGGAGTTCGAGCCGGCTCCGGTGCGCCCGCAGTCCGCCGGAGACGAGCGGATCGGCATCGACCAGGCGCTGGCGGTCGCCCTCGCCGAAGGACTGACCGGCGAGCTGGTCGTCACCCCGCCGCACGGGGCCGACGGTGCGTTCACCGTGGCCGAGCGCTCTGGCGGTTTCCCGGTGCAGCGCGACCGCGTCGCAATCGACCCCTACAGCGGAAACGTGGTGGAGCGCGTCGGCTGGGAGGACTTCTCGCTGGTCGCGAAGGCGACCACGCTGGCCGCCGAGTTCCACACCGGCACGCTGTTCGGCCTGGCGAACCAAATCCTGCTCGCGCTCCTCGCCGTCGGCCTGCTCGTGCTGATCGGCTTGGGCTACCGGATGTGGTGGGTGCACAACCCCTACCGCGGCCGGTGGACCACCCTGCCGCCGCCGGTGTGGCGACAGCTACCGCGCCCCGTCCTGGCAGCCGCGCTGGTGTCCGTTGCGGCGCTCAGCTGGGTCATGCCGCTGTTCGGGCCGAGCCTGCTGCTGTTCGTGCTCGTCGATGCCGCGATCACCGCCGGGCTGCGGCGGCGACGCACGACCGCGTCGGCTCGTGGGTGACATCACAACGTCGAGAGGAAGGGTTGATCGTGGACTGCCGGAAACCAGCCCGGTCACAGGGCCCGCGCGTCCGACTCCCCCGCGGGTTCCTCGCGGAGCGGACCAACCACCGCGAACGCATCCGGAACCGATCGCTCGTGCTGGCCGGTGCGCTCGTCCTGGCGGCGCACGCGACGCCGGAGGACAGCTACGAACGCATGCGCACCGAGCGCGACTCCGCCTCCGGCCTGCCCGCATCGGTGACGACCGCCCCGTTCGACCTCGAACTTCCGCCGGACCTGCCGACCGCGGTCCGCGCTCCGGAGCAGCCGAGCGGAAGCAGTGCAGTGGGGTCGGGAATCCCGCGCACGGTGCTGCGTGCCTACCAGCGCGCCGAGTCCGAGCGAGCGCTCGGCGACCCGGGCTGCCACCTGCACTGGCCGCTGCTCGCCGGGATCGGCCGAGTCGAGTCCCACCACGCACGAAGCGGCGACGTCACAGCCGACGGCGACATGCGCACCCCGATCTACGGCCCGGAACTGGACGGCACCGGCGGGACCATGGCCATCCGCGACGGTACGCGCTGGGCACGAGCCGCCGGTCCCATGCAGTTCATCCCGTCGACATGGGCGAACTGGGGAGCCGACGGCTCCGGCGACGGCCACGTGGACCCGCAGAACGTCTACGACGCCACGGTGGCCGCAGGCCGGTACCTCTGCGCGGACGGATCGGATCTGTCCACCGAGCACGGGATGCGACGGGCGGTCCTGCGCTACAACCACTCCGACGAGTACGCCAGAACGGTCCTGGCCTGGGTCCGCGCGTACGAGCGGGGCGGGCGGCCGGAGCCGGACCGGGCGGAAGGTCTCGACACGGCCGAGCTGATCGCCGTGACGAGCCCGGCACCGGTCACCGAACCCGCTCACACACCGATGCCCGAACAGCCGGAACCCGCGCCGCCGCCGGACAACGGCGGGTCCACACCACCCCCACCACCACCGGATACCGCCGCGCCCCCGGAGGACCCCGCCCTGATCCCGCTGGTGCCCCCGGTCGTCGACGTCGTCGACGTCGCGGTCCCGGGGCTCACCGGCCCGCTCCGGCACCTCGCGCCGCCGCCCGCCCCACGACCTGCGAAGACCGACCGAGCCTCCGCGCCGCTCGACGAAGAATGAGGTGCCCCGATATGCGCAGTCCCGCCGAGCACGCGGCCACGACACTGCTGTCCGCCGCCACGGCCCACGTGGTCACGCCCTCAGCCTCCGCGCGAGGAACCCCTTCCGGGCTCGGCCCGGCCACGATCGGCGGACTGCCGGCCCACCCCCTGATCGTGCACGTCCCGGTGGTGCTCATCCCGCTGGCCTCGCTCGCGCTTGTGCTCGCAGCGGTCTGGCCCGCGGCACGGCGGAAGCTGAGCTGGTTCACCCCGACGCTGGCGCTGGTGGCGCTGGCGTCGGTCCCGCTGGCCACCGAATCCGGGGAGTGGCTGTCCGGGCAAATGCGGTTCACCCCGCTCATCGAAGAGCACGAGGAACTGGCCGAAGGACTGCTGATCTGGATCGCCGGGCTGGCGGTGTGGGCGCTGCTGGTGTTCGGCCTGGACACCTGGGAGCAGCGGAAGGGGCTGGAGCTGCGATCGCCGCTGCGGCGCGGCATCGCCGTGGCCACGGTCGTCGGCGCCCTCGCACTCAGCGCCGGATCGGTCACCCAGATCTACCTGGTCGGCGAGTCGGGAGCCGGTGCGGTGTGGACCGGCACCGCCGCCGGTCGGTAACGGGCACGACTACGGAGGAGGAGACATGGAGAACGGCAGGAACGTCCTCGGGCGCCGCGAAGTGATCGTGAGCGCGGCGGGCGGTGTCGGGGTTCTCGCGCTCGCGTCCTGCGGCTCGGCGGAGGACACGCCGCCGCCGACCCCGGGTGCGGAGGGTGCGGCTCTGGCGAAGCTGTCCGGTATCCCCGTCGGTGGCGCGGTCTCGGTGACCGGCCCGGACAACGAGCCGATCATCGTCGCGCAGCCGCAACCGGGCACGGTTCGCGCGTTCAAGGCCGCCTGTACGCACAAGGGCTGCCCGGTCTCGGTCGCGGAGGCCGAACTGCACTGCCCTTGCCACGGCGCGAAGTTCGACTCCGCGACCGGGGAGGTGCTCAACGGCCCCGCCGAGGAGCCCCTCGCTCCCGTGCAGGTGCACCTCGATCCACAAGGAACGGTACGTACCGGGTCGGCCTGACCCGCATGTCAGCGGGTCCGCGCGATGCCGGGTGAGGCCATCCGGCGCCGCGCGGACCTACCGCGCTCCATCTGGAGCTGACTATCTGTGGTGAGTGATGTCGAAGAAGTACGCGAAGCGCGGAATCTCGATCAACGTCGTTCTCACGGCCGTGGTGGTGCTCGTCACGGTGTGCGTGATCGGCGGGGTGCTGCTGTTCCACGGCAGCGGACCCGGCGCCGCATCGGGCGCGAGCCTGCGCAAGCCCGGGAGCAACACCCTCACCGAGGCACCGGGCGAGAAGGTCACCGTAGTCGAGTTCCTGGACTACCAGTGCCCGTCGTGCGCCTCCTACTACGACAACGTGATCAAGCAGCTGGAGGAGGACTACACCGGCAGGATCGACTTCGCCACGCGGGACTTCCCGCTGCCGGTGCACGCACTGGCGGTGCCAGCGGCCCAGGCCGCGGAAGCCGCGGCGATGCAGGGCAAGTACCGGGAGATGTACCACGCGCTCTACGACGGCTACGAGTCGTGGGCGGTGGCCGCGGACGGCAGCGGCGTCAGCCAGGACGTCTCGGCGGCGCGGGCGCGGTTCGACGAGTTCGCAATGCGGATCGGCCTGGACCTGGAGCGGTTCCACCGCGACATGGCCTCCCCGCAGGTCATGTCCAAGATCGAGCAGGACCGGTCGGACGGGGCGAAGGCAGGTGTGAGCGGGACCCCGACGTTCTTCATCAACGGCGAGTTGTTCGAGCCAACGGGGCGGACCTACGACGAGGTCTCCAAGCAGTTCCGCACGGAAATCGACAGCATCCTGGCGAAGTGAGCACAGCCCCAGGCGAGCGTCCACAACGCTACGCCCATCGCCCTGATTTCTCGCCTAACGATGGCGTCAGAACTCATCCCAGCGCGGAGGGGTTCACATACGCCGCTACGGCGACGAACACCGCGACGGCGAGCACGACGTAGGCGAACCACCGGCGCACGGTCGCCGCATCCAGCCTGGTGGACAACCGAGCAGCCACGATCGACACGACCAGCGCCGTGCCGGCGAACAGCAACAGCACGGTGTAGTCGATGCCGCTGGCCGCGCCCGCGTGTGCGGCGAGTCCTGCGACGGAGTTGATGAGCACCACCACGAGCGAGGTGGCGACCGCTTCCTGCGCGCCCAGCCCCAGCAACAGGCTCAAAGCCGGCACGATGACGAAGCCCCCGCCGACACCGAACAGTCCGGTCAGCAAACCGACGACCGCGCCGGCGGCCACCGCCTTGGGCAGGCATGTGCGCCAGTTGACGCCGCCTTCCCGGGTGCGGCAGGCACCAGCCCGGTTCTCACCGCCTCGTAGCATCCTCACCGCGACGACGATCATGAGTGCGGCGAAGGCCAGCAGCAGCCAGCGCTGCGGGAGCAGCCGTCCCAGCGCCGCGCCCCCGAAGGCGGCCGGGGTGCCGGCCGCGCCGAACACCAGCGCGACCGGCCACCGCACGACCGTGCGGCGCTCACGGGGTAGCAGACCGCCGAGGGAGGACAGCGCGACGACGGCCAGCGACGTGGGAATCGCCATCTGCAAGGGTTGTCCGACGCCGTAGACCAGGGCCGGCACGGCGAGGATCGAACCACCCGCACCGAGCAGTCCCAACGCCAGGCCGATCACAGCACCGAACGCCACCGCCAAGAACAACCGAACACCACCTGTTCCGATGGCGGGCCAGGTCCGCCACCGCTGACGTCATCGCTTCGACGTGCGTCGCCCCGTCGACTAGCCCCCGGTTCGAGCGCCAGGAGCCTTCCCGTTGATCGCTTCGATCGGGGAGGATGTGTCGGTGGTGGTGCGGTTGTGCGGCAGCAGCGCGAGCAGCCTGGCCATGGCGCAGGTGTTGGTCACCGCGGCGAAGATCAGACCCGCGCCGACGAACCCCGCGACCCACTTCAGCGGTTCGTAGGCCGTGCTCGCCACGACCCCCGCGAGCACGAGCAGGCCAGCGGTCAGCCGGACCTGCCGCTCCATCGCCCACGTGCCCCGGCCTCGGCTGAGGTCTCCGCCGTCGCGTTCCCATCCGGTGATGCCGCCGCGCAGCACGCTGAGCCGCTCCAGTCCGGCCGCCTCCAGCAACGTTCGGGCCTGCTCAGCACGATTTCCCGAGGCGCACACCAACACCACCGGGTCGTCGTGCCGCGCCGCGCCGAGCTCGTGCCGGTTCTTCTGAATCAGGTCGAGCGGGACGTTGCAGGAGCCCGGGATGTGGGTCGAGGCGAACTCACCCGGTGTGCGCACGTCGATCAGCCGAACCTGGGGTTCGGTCTCGCGCAACTCCCGGACCTGCGCGGTGTCCATGGTCTGGGGCGGGGTCTGGGGCATCTTCGGCATCCTTCCTCGGTTGTTGCGGGTCGTGTCAGGAGGCGTCGGCGATCGGCACACCCGCTTCGGCGGCGGCGTCGAACCGGTCGTCGATGACCACGACCGTCCGACCGGCGGCCTCCAGCAGCGACGCCGCGGCGGTCGCCCGGTATCCGCTGCCGCAGTGCACCCACACCACCCCGTCGGGGACCTCGCCCACCCGGTCCTTGACTGCGTAGAGCGGGATGTGCACCGCGCCGGTGACGTGCGAGGCGGCGAACTCGTTGTTGGTGCGCACGTCGAGCACGACGTCGGGGCGGGGCAGGCCGTCGGTATCGCCGGCCAATGCGGCGGCCAGATCCGCGAACGTGGCCGTCCGGGTGCTGCGCAGCTGGCCGGGGTCGGCCGCCAGCTCCTCCGACCGGCCGACGGCCGCCGCGGCGAACTCGTCGATCCCGATCCGCGCCAGTTCGCGTTGGGCCTCAGCGACCTGTTCGCTGGAGTCACCGAGCAGCGTGATGGGCGCGCCCCAGTCGATCATCCAGCCGAGCCAGGTCACCATCGGTCCATCCAGCCCGAGGCTGACCGTGCCCGCCAGGTGCGAGACCACATATGCCTTGCGGGAGCGCAGGTCGACCACCCACTCGCCGTGCTCCAGACGGCGCTTGAGCTCTTCCGGCCGAGCCCGGGCCGGAGCGCGCAGGTCCACCGGTGGCGGTCCTGCGGTGTTCTTCACACCCATGTGCGCGTAGTAGGCCGGGTAGGCGTCCAGCCCCGCAAGCGTCTGCTCGACGAAGTCGCGTTCCGCCAACGTCAACGCGGGGTTGATCCGCTTCTGCTCACCCAGCGTCGCCGAGTCGCCGGAAGCCTGAGTGGCCGAGCAGAAGCTGCCGAAGCCGTGAGTGGGCCAGAGCTGCGCACCCTCGGGCAGGATCTCGGCCAGTTTCCGCGCGGACGCGTACTGGTGGCGCGCCAGCTCCTCGCTGTGCTGCTCACCCAGCAGATCAGTGCGCCCGGTCGTGCCGAACAGCAGCGACCCGCCGGTGAACACGCCCACCGGGCCATCCTGGGATTCCAGGACGTAGGACAGGTGGTGGAACGTATGCCCAGGGGTGGCCACCGCCCGCACCCGCATCCGCGACGACAGCTCCACCACTTCGCCGTCCCTCAACTGCCGACGGTCGAACGGCACCTCGTCCGCGGCCGCCAGACCGTACTCGGCACCGGTCAACCGGGCCAGCTCCAGACCACCGGAGACGTAGTCGTTGTGCACATGCGTTTCGAGCACCAACGCGACGCGCACACCCAGCCGGCCGGCGGTGGCGATGATCCGGTCCACGTCCCGCTGCGGGTCGACCACCACGGCCACCTCACCATCAGTGGCCAGGTAGCTGCGGTCCCCGAGCGAGGACGTCTCGATCACCTCGACCGCCAGCCCACCGGCGAGCCGGTCTTCCTGCTTGACCACGTTGACCGCCGTCACCACGCAACACCCCTCTCGATCTCGTGCCCGGCATCGATCCACGTCGGCTTCCCGCCGCAGACCGACGCCGCAGTGCTTGCTCCAACATGAACCCGTTATACCCCGGGGGGTACATACCCAAACATGACTCCCCGATGGAGGAGCTCAGAGCCGAGTACCACCCTCAAGCGAGGGCGAGGAACAGCCGCTCCAGCTCCTGCTCGGTCATGGGCGGCTCCTCCCCATCATCACGAGCCTTCTGGCAGTAACGCATCCCGCTGGCCACGATCTTGAAACCAGCACGGTCCAGAGCACGGGAAACCGCGGCCAACTGCGTCAGCACCTCTGCGCAGTCGCGCCCCTCCTCGATGGCTTCGATCACGCCGCCCAACTGCCCGCGCGCCCGGCGCAGCCGCGCCAGCGCGTCCCCCACCAACTCCGGCTTCATCTCCATGACGAGCACCTCCAACACACAGCATAACAGGCATACCCCTGGGGGTATTCCATTCCGGGTCGAGGAGGCGGTCCGAATGCAGCGAAGGCTCGCAGCCACCGCTCCGGCACAGACCCGTTGACGTGCGAGTCAGGCGGGCACGAACAGGTCCCGGCAGTCACCCGCTCACAACGACATCGCGAAACCGATTGGCTGCTGGAGCGCCACCGCCTGCCCGGAGCACAAGGCCGCCGCGGTCAGCAGACGGCAACCACGACCGCACCAACTCGCCCGTCCGGACCCAGCCACTCAAACCTGGTCTGACCTTCCACGGACTTCGCCACAGCCACAAGACCTCGGATGATCGAAGACCGAGCCGCCTGCCTCGGCCACACCCTCGACGAGCTGTCCGCGAGGTCGACTCCGGGCCTTGCCACCGGATGTTGGGCACGGGGTTATGCGGCTTCGGGCAGCGTAGTCGATGACGGGATCAGGCTGTTCTCGTAGGCGATCGGGGATCGCTGACCGAGGTGGGAATGACGACGGCGGGTGTTGTAGCGGTGCAGCCGGCCGAACGCGGCCAGTCGCGCGTGGCGTTCACTGTCCCAGCACCGGGTGCCCTGGAGGGTCTCACGCTTGAAGGCCGCGTTCAGGCTTTCGGCGGCGGCGTTGTCCGCGGAGCTTCCCACCGCGCCCATGGACTGGATCACCCCAGCTTTCTGGCAAGCGTCGGCGAACGCTCGAGAGGTGTACTGCGCCCCGTGATCGGCGTGAAAGATCGCGCCGGCCAGGCTGCCCCGGGTGCGTTCGGCGGCCCGCAATGCGTCGATTACCAGCTCGGTGCGCATGTGATCGGCGATGGCCCACCCGACCAGCCGGCGCGAGCACAAATCCATCACGGTCGCCAGGTAGCAGAACGTCCCGTCGACGATCGGCAGATAGGTGATATCGCCGGCATAGTGGGTGTTCGGCGCCCCGGTGGTGAAGTCCCGCCGGATCAGATCCGGGGCCTTGGCCGCCGCGGGGTCGCCGATCGTGGTGCGGTGCCGACAGCGCTGCCACAGCCCGCAAAGCCCGATCCCGCGCATGACCCGGGAGACCCGCTTGTGGTTGACCAGATGCCCGCGGTGATCCGCGGGACGCCGTAGGTGCCGCCCGATTCCCGGTGGACCACGCGGATGCACGCTGCCAGACGGTCATCGGCAACACTACGGGCTGCCCGGTGGGCCGCGGTGGCTTTCCAGTGGTAGAAGCTGGACCGCGCGACACCGATGACCTGGCACAACCGCTTCACGCCGTAACGACGCTGGTGGTCTGCGACGAACTGGAAGCGGTTCACCAGCGCGTCTGTCCGGCGAAATACTTGGCCGCCTTACGCAGGATCTCGCGTTCCTCCTGCAGCTCGCGGACCCGCTTGCGCAGCGCGGCATTCTCGCTCTCCAGCGTGCCGGAAGCCGGTCCGACCTTCCTCCGGTGGACTGGACACCCGTGTCGATAGGAGTGTCCGCGAGTCAGATGGGCAACGACCGACTCGTCGAACGTTCTCGGCGGAGTTCGAGCGTGAGGCTGTGGAACGGGTGCTCACGTGTGGGAAAGCGGCCGCTGAGGCCGCCCGTGACCTTGGCATCTATGGCTCCGCGCTGGTCTTCCACAGTTCAAAGTACCTGGTTGCCGTGATACGCCCGGTCAAGACCGGAGCAGGAGTAGCGATCCGCGAGCCGTGGCGTAGCCGCTCGACGGCTCCAGCGAGCAAGTTCGCCACCGCGACACCGACCGCGGGGGCCAGCCCAATGGTCAGGTGCGGCGAGTTCATGGACAGCATTCCGGCTTCAGCCGGTGTGGCTGGCGCTTTCCCGGTGTGGCTGGTCGGCGCTGTCGCGGGCACAAGGGCGGTACAAGGCTGCAGAGGCGAGGCCGTTCGCCGCGGTGAGTCCGGCGGTGATGAGGAGCAGCGAGGATCGCAGACCGATCTGGTCACCTAGATATCCGGTGAGCAGTGCGTACCCGCCGTAGGCGAGGGACTCGACCAGGTAGACCGAGACGGCGAACGCCATGGCACGCAGGTGCGGGGGGACGACCGCCATCACCAGTGGGCGGTTCACGACGGGAACTTGGCCCTGGAGCAACCCGAGCATCGCGAACAGCGCTGCGTACGGGGCGATGTTCTCCGCCGTGATCTCCAGCGTGACGAAGGCGATGGCGGCGAAGCCGAGCTGGCTGACCTGGAGCATCAGGACGCGGCCGCTTCGGGGCAGTGCCACGTGGAGGCGGTCCAGGACTCGTCCCCCGAGGAGGGTGCCGACGACATAACCGAGGGAGAACGGCACCGCGGCGACCGCGGCAGTCGAGGTCGAGAACCCGCGCTCCTCGACCAGGAACACGACGCCGAAGGTCATCATCACGTTCTGACCTGAGAACAGACGCTGGGCGAGCAGGTAGCGGAAGCTTCGGATGCGGAGCAGTTCGCGAAGACCATCGCCCACTTTCCGGGCCTTGGTATCGAGATCGTCGCGACGCGGTGCGTGCCTGGCGGCGTGGTGCCCGGGGTCGTCGAGGAAGCCCAGGACTAGGACTCCGACCAGCAGGCAGACCGTGCCGGACAGGACATAGCCGTAGCGCCAGCCGTTGTCGAAGTGCGCCAGCGATCCGAACACCGGAGCGCTGGCACCGGTGATGATGGCAACCCCAGCGTAGAGGATTCCGGTGGCGCGGCCCCGGTGGTGGTCGGCGTAGACGTCGCCGAGGATCTCGAGGGCGATGGCACCCGAGCCGGCGAATCCGGCGGCTCCGATGCCGTAGAGCACCAGGAACGCGGTGAAGTTCGTGGACAGGCCCGCGGCGATGATCCAGACGCCCCAGAACCCGGAGCAGATCGCCAGCACGGATCGCCGCGAGTACCGCCGGCCCAGCATCGCCCAGGGGACGCTTGTGGCGGCGCCGGCGACCTTGGCGACCGCCGTGATCGCACCCAGTGCCGCCGCCGACAACCCGAAGGCGTCACGCATGAGCGGGAACATCACCGTAGTGATGCTGTTCTCGGCGTTGTCCATGGAGGTCGATGCGGTGAGCAGGGCGAGGTTCTTACCGCGCGACAGGCGCGTCCCGTGTCCGGGTGCTCCATTCGGCCGGTCGGCGCTCACCGCGCCGCTCCGGCCGCGAGCCCCTTGGCGATCGCGTTCTTGTGGATCTCAGTGGTGCCGGTGACGATCCGGAACATGCGCAGGGTGCGGAAGATCTGTTCCACCTCGTGACCCCGCGTGACGCCGGTCTTGCCGTGGATCTGCACCGCGAGGTCGGCCACCCGGAAGGCGGCCTCGGCGGTGAACAGCTTGCACATGTTGGCCTCGACGACCACCGGCTCACCGCGGTCGGCCTGAGCCGCTGTTCCCAACACCAACGCGCGGGCGGCGTGCAGGTCGGTGGACATCTGAGCGAGGTGGTGCTGGATCGCCTGCAACTCGAGCATGGGGCCGCCGAAGACGGTGCGGCCTCGGGCGTAGTCCAGCGACAGCTGGAGGGCGCGCCGGGCGAGGCCGATCATGGTTGGGCAGTGCAGCAGTCGGTTCATGTTGATCCGGCCGACGCCGACCTGGAGTCCCTTGCCGAGGGGACCGAGCACGTTGGTGGCGGGCACGAAGCAGTCCTCGAGGAGGACATCGCCCTCGATGTGCTGGCCCGACATCGGGGTTTCGCCATCGAGCACGGTGCAGCCCGCGGCGTCGAAGTCGACGAGGAACGCGCTGTAGGTCTCGTTCTCGTGATGGTGGCGGGCGACCACGATCGCGAAGTCTGCGAAGGGTGCGGCGGAGCTGAACACCTTGCGGCCGGTCAGCCGATAGCCGTCGCCGTCGCGTCGGGCGGTCGTGGTCATCCGGCGGATGTCGGACCCTGCTTCGGGTTCGGTGAGGGAGAAGCAGCAGGCCCGTTCACCGCGAACCACCGGGAGGAAGTACCGCTCCAGCTGCTCCGGCGTGGCGGCGTCGAGTGCCACGCCCACCCGCAGCGGCCCGCCCATGTCACCCAAGACGTTGGGGAACAGCGACGATCCGCGGGCTGCGGCTTCCTCCTTGAGCACGCACAGATCGTGGTGCGCCAGCCCCTGGCCGCCCAGCTCGGGCGGCAAGTTGATGCCGTAGAAACCGAGCTCGCGGCTGCGCCGCCACACCTGCCGCAGCGTCGCCCGGTCGACGCGGGTTTCGGCGGTGATGGCCTGCTCGCGCTCGAACGGGATCAGCTCCTGGTCGAGGTAGGTCCGCAGCTTGACGATCCACTCCTGCAGCTCGGGCAGGTGGCGGTAGTCGGGTTCGAGGGTGAAGGTCACTGGGCCTCCTCAGTTGACCCGGCGTTCGGCGCCGGTCCAGTAGGTCTCGCGGATCGCCTTCCGGTCGATCTTCCCGTTTTGGTTGATCGGCAACGCTTCGACGAAGTCGACCGATCGCGGACGCTTCATGCGTGCCAGGCGCTCGCCGCAGAACTCGATCAGCGACTCGGCGTCCACAGCAGATCCCGGACGCCGCACCGCCACGGCCTTGACCGCCTCGCCCCACTGGTCGTCGGGCACGCCGACGACGGCGGCGTCGCGGATGTCGGGGTGGCAGTGCAGCACCGCCTCCACTTCCACGCAGTAGATGTTGAAACCGCCGGAAATGATCATGTCCTTCTTGCGGTCGACGATGAACACGTAGCCGTCCTCGCGGCGGGTGGCCAGGTCGCCGGTGAAGAACCAGCCGTCGCGGAAGCTGCGTGCGGTCAGCTCCGGGGCCTCGTGGTAGCCGGGTACCACTTCGGGGCCGCGGACCACGATCTCTCCCACCTCGCCGGGCGGCACCTCTCGGAAGTCGTCGTTCACGACGAGGACCTCGGCTTCGGTGGCAGGTCGTCCGCACGAGGACAGCAGCTCCTGCTCGCCGTCCTCGATGGCGCGCCGATGATCTTCGGTGGTGAGGAACATGACCGCCGAAGTGGTTTCGCCTGCCCCGTACGCCTGCGCCAGGACGGGGCCGAAGAAGTCCCAGGCGGCGCGAATCCGGGTCGGCGTCATGGGGGCGGCGCCGTACACCACGCGTTCCAGGCTGCTCAGGTCGAAGTCGTCGCGCGAACAGGTCTGCAGGATGGAGTTGATCATCGTCGGGATGAGCAGGACGTGCGTCACCCGCTCCCGCTGGATGGTGTCCAGCACCTGCTCGGGCTCGAAGCCGCGCAGCACCACGAGGCAGCCACCGGCGAACGCGGTGCCGATGATCGGCATTCCCGACGCGTGCGTGATCGGGCCGACCAGCAGTTGCCGCCGGCCGGGGCCGACGCGGGCTTCGGAGCTGGAGGCCGACTTGCGCATGAGGGCCAGCCGGTTGCCCTGTGTCTGCACCGCCGCTTTGAGGGCTCCGGTGGAGCCGGAGGTGAAGTGCAGCACCGCGGGATCCTCCGGGCGCACTTGCGCCCAGGTCGGCCGCGCATCGGTTCGGGACAGGAAGTCGGCGTAGCTGTGCTGCGCACCCTCGGCGCCCGGGAGCCCGACCACGTGCTCGACCGGGCTGTCCGCAGCGGCGGCGACTGCCGTCGGCATGTGCTCGGGACCGGCGAGGAGGACACGGGCGTCGGATTCGCGCAACAGGTGCGCGACCTCGCCCTCGCTCAGCCGGGCGTTGATCGGGACCCGCACGAAACCGCCTTTGTAGAGCGCGAACTCGGTCACCACGAGTTCGGCGCAGTTCCAGGACAGCGTGGCGACCCGGTCACCTGCGGCCAGGCCCAGGTCTTGGAGCGCGGCGGCGAGCCGGTCGGAGTCGTGGTCGAGCTGGGCGTAGGTCAGCCGAGTCTGCTCGCAGACGACGGCCTCGGCGTCGGGTTGGTGCACCGCGTTGCGACGCAGGAACTGGGCGAGATTCACGTGTGCTCTCCTCCGGTGGATCGGGAAGGTCAGCGGGTCGCGTGTGCGGCCAGCGTTCGAGCGGCGAGAAGTGCCAGCGCGGCGGCTTGGTCGCTGAGGACGGCGTCGTCGAACACCGCGTGCGGGGAGTGGTTCGGCGCAGGAGTCCCGTCGAGGTCGGGTGGACTCGCCAGCAGCATCAGCATCATTGCCGGCACGCGCTGAGCGACGCAGGAGAAGTCCTCCGCGCCCATGGTGGGATGCGGTATCTCGACGACCCGGGCGCCGACGCCGCCCGCAGGACCTCAAGAGCGCGCTCCGTGGTCGCCTGGTTCGTTGACGACGCTCGGGTAGCCGGTGGTGATCTTCGCGGTGGCAGTGGCAGCGTGCGCCTCGGCGATCCCAGCTACGACACCGGGCAACTCCGCCTCGAGCCTGGCCAGCGCCTCGGGGGACGTGGTTCGCACGGTTCCGCTGAGGCGGGCGGCGGCGGGGATGACATTGTTGGCTCCCGTTCCCGCGGCGAGGTTGGTCACCGACAGCACCATCGGGTCGAAGGCGTCGAATCGGCGTGTGACGAAGGACTGCAGGCCCAGCACGACCTCGGCCGGCACCGGCACCGGGTCGACGGCCTCGTGCGGCCGCGAGCCGTGGCCTCCACGACCGCATACCTCGACCGAGAACGTGCTCGAACTGGCGGTGGCCGTGCCGGATCTGGTCAGGAATGTGCAACGAGGGCCGGGGCCGACATGCACGGCGTACGCCGCGACCGGAGGCTCATCGGTCAGGTCGAGCAGCCCTTCGTCCAGCATGAGCGAGGCGCCTGCGCACCCTTCCTCGCCGGGCTGGAACATGAACACCACGTTGCCGACGAGCTCGTCGCGGTGCGAGTGCAAGAGGTGTGCGGCGCCCACGAGCCCGGCCACGTGCAGGTCGTGGCCGCAGGCGTGCATGGCGCCGTTGTTCGATCGGTACGGCACACCGGTCGCTTCCTGCAGCGGCAGGGCGTCCATGTCGGCGCGCAACAGCACTGTCGGGCCCGGACTTGTGCCCCGCAGGAGCGCGACCACAGAGCTCGAGTCCGTTCCGGTGTGCAACTCCAGTTCGAGCGGGGCGAGCGCCCCCAGCACCCTCCGTTGCGTCTCCGGCAGGTGCAGGCCCAGCTCGGGATCGGCATGGCTCGCCCGTCGGAGCACCACGAGTGCGGGTAGCAGTACCTGCGCCTGGGCGATGAAGCGCTCGGCCAGCGCAGCCGCGGAGTGGGGGTCATCATCAGCGATCGCCACAGACACACTCCAGAATCGAACAGAACGTATGTTTTTGAACTGAATGTATGAGATCGTAGGATGAGTCACGCCGATGGTCAATGCGCTTCAACCACCTGGGGTCGCCGCCGCGGCGGTGGCGACGTCTTCGGGCCGGGTCTTCGGGCGCGGGGCCGCGTCCCCGGTTGACACCAGTGCCGACCGCGGTCTCGGCGCGCTGCCCTTCGCGCCGCCACCCACGCCGGGTGGGGAATCATGAGAGCGAGACCCACCGAACCGAGGAGCCGATGGAGAGGAGCCGGGCCATGCCACCGCAGTCCGGAGGCGGCGACCGGCGGGTGCGCCGCACCCGCCGCGCGATCCGCGAGGCGCTCATCGAGCTGTGCAACGAACAGAGCTTCGGTTCGCTCACCGTCGAGGACCTCCTCGACCGCGCGGACGTGGCGAGGGCGACCTTCTACGCCCACTACCGGGCCAAGGAAGACGTCCTCCTCGACATCGTGCGTTCGCTCACGGCCGATCGGGCTGCGTGGGTGGCGGAGTACGAGGCGCAGCATCCTGACGGCTTCACCGGCGACCCTCTGCGCAGCATCTTCACGCACGCCGAGAAGAACGAGGCGGTCTACCGGGTGATCCTCCAAGGCGCCGGCGACGGCCGCCCGCTCCGCGAGTTCTACGAACGCGCCAGCGACGAAGCCGAGGCGCTGTTCCGGACACGTGCCGAACAATCCGGCCACACCCCGCGCATCCCCGTGGAATTCGTCGCGCGCGCGTGGGCGGGCGAGCTGATCGGGGCGCTCGCGTGGTGGCTCAAGGGCGACACGGGATATACAGCCGACCAGGTAGCCACCATGCTCAGCGACCTCTCGGCACACGGACGCCGCTGGGCCGCGGGACCCGCATCCGGATGAGGCGTCAGGACCGCGACCTGGCGACGAGTCAGTATCGCGCTCAACCGTGGGCCGGATCGGAAGGCGTTCGGGCTCAAGCCGCATCAGGTTGACACCTTCGAGTTGTCCATCGATCCGCAGTCGAACAGGGTCCGTGATGTGGTCGGGTTGTATCTGGATCGCCGGACAAGGCGCTGGTCCTGCGTGCCCGCCTGTCTGAGGCGGTCCAACAACGTGCGGCGGCTGTGGTGTTCGCCCTGCGTGGCGGGCACCGCAACGACGTTCTGGAGCCAACGCCGGCCGACACGAGCGCTCCGGAACCGGTGACGGCAGGCGCGGAGCGCGCTGGGGGCTGATGTGCTCGCGCCGTGGACCTTTCTCGGGCCCGTCCCGGCCACCACTGACCTGCACCTGGTGCGCGCGTTGATCAGAAGCAGGGGGCTGCTGCAGGGATGTGTGACAGCCGAGATGGCTTGCCTGTGTGGCGGGCTGGAAGGATGTCGCTGTGCCCAAGCCTTATCCCCGTGAGTTCCGCGACGACGTCGTGCGAGTGGCCCGCAACCGCGAGGCCGGTGTGACTCTGGCGCAGGTGGCCAGGGATTTCGGGATTCACGAGATGACGTTGCAGAAGTGGCTGCGTGCCGCTGATGTGGAAGCCGGTGTGAAACCGGGCGCGGACTCCGAGCAGGCTCGTGAGCTGCGGGAGCTCAAGCGCCGGAACCGGTTGTTGGAGCAGGAGAACGAGGTGTTGCGGCGGGCGGCGGCGTATCTGTCGCAGGGCAATCTGCCGGGAAAATGATGTACCCGCTCGTGGGTGAGCTGGCCGCCGACGGGATTCCCGTGGCGGTGACGTGCCGGGTACTCAAGCTCCACCGCCAGCACTACTACCGGTGGAGGACCCAACCGGTCACCGATACCGAACTGGCCGAGGCGTATGTGGCCAACGCCGTGTTCGACGCCCACCGGGATGATCCGGAGTTCGGATACCGACTGCTGGCCGACGAGGCACGGGCGGCCGGGCACTCGGCGGCCGAGCGCACGATCTGGCGGATCTGCTCGAACAACGGCTGGTGGAGCGTGTTCGGCAAGAAGAAAACCCGAAGCACACAGCGTCGCGTCGCGGGGCCGGCACATGACGATCTCGTGCGCCGTGATTTCACCGCCGAGGGCCCGAACCGGTTGTGGCTGACGGACTTGACCGAGCATGCCACCGGGGAGGGCAAGCTGTATTTGTGTGCGATCAAGGACGTGTGGTCCAACAGGATCGTGGGCTACTCGATGGCCGACCGGATGGAATCGGCGATCGTGGTCACCGCTCTGGATTCGGCCGTCGCTCGTCGTGGCGCCGACGGCCACCGCGTGACCGGGTGCGTGCTGCACAGCGACCGCGGTGGGCAGTTTCGGTCACGCAGGCTGCACCAAGCTCTGTTCCGGCACCGCCTCCGCGGCTCGATGGGCCAAGTCGGATCAGCTGGCGATAACGCCGCCATGGAAAGCTTCTACTCGCTGCTGCAGCACAACGTCCTCAACCGGCGCCGCTGGAACACGCGTGAGGAGCTGCGGGTCGCGATCGTGCGCTGGATCGAGCGCACCTACCACCGCCGACGCCGCCAACCACGACTCGGACGCCTGACCCCGATCGAGTTCGAGACAATCATGACCAAGACCGCCAACCAGGCGGCCTAACCACCTGTCACCAAACCCTGCAGCAGCCCCCAGTGGGTGCGCGCCGGATGCTTCGGTGCCGGTGGCTTGAACACACTGGGGGCTGTGCGCAGCGGGACCGCGCTGCACCCCAGCTTTGGTGTCGCAGGACGTCGGTTCCTCGAAGTAGCGGTCGAGAGTGAATCGGCGACCCTGGTGAGCGGAACGGCCGCTCAGTGCGCCCGCGCCGGTTCGCTCTCACTCCGGCGGGCCTGCGGCACGACCGCCACCGTCAGCGCCTCGACCAGGTCGAGGGCCTCCGCAGCTCCGCCGACGACGTGGCACAGGTCCGTGCGCCGCGCGAACCCGCGTCGGGCAAGTCCGTCCACCATGTCCAGGAACGGATCCCAGTCACCGGCGACGTCGATCAGCACCAGCGGGCCGACGTCCAGACCGAGCGCGGCCATCGACAGCACCTCGACGACCTCGTCGACCGTGCCGTAGCCGCCGGGCAGGGCGATGAACGCGTCGGCACCGCCGATCATCATCCGCTTGCGGTCGAACAGGTCGCCGGTGAGCACCAGTTCCTGGCTGGGCAGATCGTCGGTCATCTCCCTGGCTCGCAGAAACTCCGGGATGACGCCGAGGATGTGGCCACCGCCCGCCGCCGTGCTGCGAGCGACGGCGCCCATCACACCCACCCCGCCCGCGCCGTAAACCAGGCGGTGACCCCTCTCGGCAAGCAGTCGTCCGAGGTCACCGCCCACGTCGAGGTAGCGCGGTGAGTTCCCGGTCGATGCGCCGCAGAAGACACCGACCGACAGCTTGGCCGTCATGTCGCTCCCCCTCACCAGATCACCGGAAGCCGTTCCGGCACCCGCTTGATGAACCAGGTCCGCCAGACCAGCGTCTCCACCGGAACCGCGAGTCGGAGCCGTGGCAGCCGCTCCAACAGCGCCGACAGCGCGACCTTGGCGTGCACGCGACCCAGCGACGACGCAGGGCAGAAGTGGCGGCCGCCGCCGAAGGCCAGATGCGGGGTCGGCGCGCGGTCGAGGTCGATGCGGTCCGGGTCGGAGAACACCGCCGGGTCGTGGTTGGCGCCCTCGACCAGTACCAGCACCAGCTCGCCCCGTCGGACGAGCACGTCGCCGAGCGGCACGTCCTCGGTCGCCACCCGCGGCAGGCCGTCGCCGATCGACAGGGTCCAGCGCAGCATCTCCTCGACGGCCCGGTCCATGCGGTCGGGGCTGGCGCGCAGTTCCTCGACCAGTTCCGGGCGTTGCAGCAGCAGGAGGATCGCGTGCAGCAGGAATGCCGAGGTGCTGACCGCGCCCGCTCCGAACATCGACATCGCCACCGTCGCCAACATGTCGTCGGTGAGCTCGGCGGTGCCGCGCAGTGCGGCGAACCGGCCGAGCAGTCCGGAGGCAGGGCCCGAGCGCAGCACCTCGACGATGTGGCGGTGGTCCTTGTGCCAGTTCACCGCCGAGCCTTCGAACGGGACCGGGCTGGTCACGAACGCGATGTCGATGCCGGTCATCAGCCGCCGCCAGTCCTGGGCGGGCAACCCGACGATGTCACAAAGCACGGTCGCGGAGTACGGCTCGGTGAACCCGTGGTGCAGCTCGACCGGCGGCCCTTCCCGGAGCAGATCATCCAGCAGCGCGTGTGCCCGCTCCCGCATTCGCGCGATCGCTTCCGGCGACGCCCGCAGCGCCTTCATGACCGCGGTGCGCAGCCCCGAGCTGTTGATGTTGCCCATGTTGTTGACGACCTCAGGCGGGATCGTCAGGGCGTACTGGCGGGGAACTCCTGCGGCAGCGGTCTCCTTCAGGCTAAACCGTTCGTCTTCGAGCACCTGCTTGCACAGCGCATAGCTGGAAACCAGCCAGGCCGGGTCGCCGGTCATCGTCCGTACCCGCGCGACCGGCTCGTGCTCACGCAGATGCGCGCACTCGCGCGGCACCAGGTCGCCCCGCCGGGAAAACGGGAAGTCGATCTCGGTGCGGGACAGCGTCATGAGTGGAGATCCCCTTCTGCAGCGGTGTTCTCGCCGGGGTCGCGCTGGCCGGGGATTCCCGGCGGGCGGACGAGGAGGTAGCCCTGGTTGTCGACGGCCCGCAGACCTTCGCGCGAGGAGAACAGCACGGGGGTCAGCGGCATCAGTGTGTGGTAGCAGGAGGCTGAGGAACCGACCCCGAGAATGCTCGGCGTGTCGACGAAGAACGGCATCTCGGCGAGCAGGTAGTCCATTCCGGACCGGTGTTGTTCGGGTGTTGGCCGGCTACCGCCGGGAATCTTCCCGGCGATGAACTGGTCGACCATCTTCTCGCAGGCGGACCGGAGCACGTCGTCGCTCCGGACGGATTGTTCAACTGTTCTGTGCAGATCGCGATAGGCGGGCGTGGACAAGAAATCGGAAAGAGCGCTCACTCCGATCCGAGCGGCGGTGCACTCCAGTTGCTCCATCGCCCGTCTTATCCTTCGCCGAACACCTTCCAGTTCTTTTCTCGATTTCCTCCTGGCATGCCCGGGGGTGTAACCGATAGCGGTGAGCACCGCCTCGAGGTGCATGTCGGCGTAGACGATGTCGATTGACTCGAAGAATCGGTCCGCCCAGCAGGCGAGCGCGGCCAGGCGATGGCGGCTGAAGTAGCTGTTTCCGGGACTGACACCGATGAGCGCGTGATCCCCGCGCTCCCAGATCGACCTGCAACGGTTGGTGAACGGCACGGTTTCCAACTCATGCCCGATGACGGAGACGGTGGACCCGACCACAATCTTCCCCCCTCTCTTCCGGAGCGCGCGAAGAAACTGACCGACTTTGCCAGGATGGCAGAGACGCGCGTACGGCACCGCCGCTACGGGCACGATGCGCCCGGAAGAGGGGATGAATCGGCAAATGCGGTGAAGGAAGCTACTTTCGGTACATGCGCGTTTCCGGAGCGCGGCACCCGTTGGGACAGAATCGGAAACTCTTTCGGCGCTAGAATTTTGGATGTCGTCTGACCCCGGACATGCCTCGATGAAATCGGCGACATCATCGGACGTGGCGGTCGAGCTGCGAGCACGCAGGGACGGTCGAGCGGGCAACCCTGCAGCACCATGTCAGCGCCGGCAGACGTACCACTTGCCGGGCAGCGACGGGAGATATTGGCTTCAGCAGCGACGTGGGCGATCAGAGGGCCGGAGTGCACCCGCACGCACAGCCGCCGGCGTCCATGCAGTGCGAGGGTCAGGAGTGCACGAAGTCCGGGCGCTCCGAGAAGTGAGCGCCCGGGTCGATGTGGTGGTCGCGCGTGGCGACGACGAAGCTGTAGCCCGTCTGCCCGTTCACGAAGTCGGCGATGGCAGCAGCCACGTCCGCGCCGCCGGACACGGGAACGCTGCCGCCCTCGCAGAAGTCGATCTGCACGTCGATGACGATCAAAGCTCGGTTCAAAGGATGACCGAGCGCCCCTCCCAACTTGCCGGGGGTCTGTTCGACCCAGCGGATTGCCCGCAAATCGATGCTTCGGCAGGTTCGATCGCGACCGGGCGAGGCTGGCCTTGAACGCCGGACAGGTCGCATGGGATGCCGATGGGTCACGATCGGCGAAGGCGACTTCGCCGCTCAGGTCGAGCAGTGCTACCTCAGCATCGGCACCGCCTCGGAAAAGATCTGACGCGTGCGGACTCCTGTTTCAGGCGGCCGGCGCCTTCGCCGGTACGGGGATGGGCTCAAGCTCGGATGCTCCCCGCCTTCTGGCCAGAACCGCGCAGACGACGAGTTGGAGCAGGTGGTAGAGCATGACGGGGAGCACGATGAGGCCCACGGTCGCACTGGGGAAGAGCACGCTGGCGATGGGCAGGCCGCTGGCCAGGATCTTGACCGACGATGGCGTTCTCGTCCTGCCGCCAAGGGATTCCATGGCGCGTGGCCTGCTCCGTCCAGCGGGCGCGACGCGCACTCGACGAGATGCTCGTGGAGGGCATCCCGACCGTGTTGCCGTTCCACCGGGCGGTCCTGCGCGACCCCGCGCCTCGCCGCCCCCGGCGGCGGCGAGGCGCTCGATGACGTCCTTCTCCCGCGTCATCCCGGCCAGCGCGTCCCACCGGCCGGGCGGCAGCAGCTGCCCGCCCAGCTCCTCCAGCACGCCGAAGTCCGCAGGGTCGAGGTCTTCGACCTTCTCGAAGTAGGTGAGGTCGGTGCGCGGCCGGTAGCCGCAGTTGACCATCGCCTTGAAACCAGCCGCGCCCTCAGGCACCAGGCTCGTGATGCGGTGCACACCCTGACCGCGCAGCTTCTTCTCCAGCTCGCCCAGCAGCGCGCTGCCGATGCCGCGGTTGCGCCACCGCGCGTCGAGGGCGAACATCGCCAGCCAGGCGCGCTCGCCCTCCACCTTGGCGGCCGCCATGCCGACCACGTCCTGCTGCACGACCGCCACCATCGCCGGATGACCGGCCCGAGCGATCGAGACCACCTCGGCGGCCGAGAACACCGGCTCTCCACCCTCCCGGCTCTGGTCCCAGATGTGGATCGCCTGGTCGAGGTCGTTATCGTAAAACTCGCGTACCCGCCGCAACGGCCCGACACACCTCGCGTAGTCCACCGGTGATCTTGGGAACGAGCGCCGCCATCGTCCGGTGCTCGACCGAACCCCACCACACTCCAGCTCCGTAGGCGAGATCGTCGATCCGGCGCAGGACGACGAACGTGACGGGATCAAGCTCCGAGCCCTTCTTCTTCCACTCCACCAATCCGTCCATAGTAGACATGCCAAGGAGAAGCCACCGCGCTCGGCGGCTTTTCATCACCAAGGCGAGCCCGATCGGCCAGTGGTGACGTACACCGGCCCGCAACAGCTGGAGCGCCGTGGAGTACAGGCCTGCCAGGGTCAGCAAGCCTGCTGCGCGGACCGGGGAGTCCGCGTCCGGCATCCGGCGTGCCAGTCGCGTTCCGGCGATGGCCGCCAGTCCGGTCGCCGAGGCTACAGCGGCGGGCTTGCCGGTCAGAGCCAGGCACACGGCGAGCAGTGACCACGCCGTCACATGCATCGGCGGCACCTGCCCAGGATGGCGGGCGGCCAGCGCCGCCGCACCCGAACCGTAGAAGGCGCGCCGCGCCGCCCAGGAAAGGAGTGCGGTGCGGTGGTCATGCGCCACCTGCGCGGTGGGCACGTAACGGAGGCGCCACCCCTTCTCGTGCAGGCGCATGCACAGATCGACGTCCTCGGCCACCTGGAGCTGTTCGTCGAAGCCTTCCGGTGCGGAGGCACGTCGCAGCACGATCGCGGCGCTGGGCACGTAGGCCACTTTGGACATGGGGATGATCGGTGCTTCGTCCGGTCCCAGGTCCAGGGCGGAGCACGTCTGCTCGAACGAGCCGATCCGGGTCGGTCGCTGCTGGGGCAGCGCTACCACTCGCGGCGCTGCGAGTCCCACCCCGGGGTCGTCGAACTGCGCCAGCAGAGGTGGGAGCCAGCCGTGCTTCGGCACGACATCGGAGTCGCAGAACGCGACGAACTCCTGGGTCGTCGCGTGAAAGCCCGCGTTGCGGGCGGACGCAGGCCCCCGGCTGCGGTCGTGGCGGATGACCTCGGCGCCATGCTCTGCGGCCACCGCACGGGTCGCACCGGCATCGCAGGACCCGTCGTCGACGACGACGACCGGCACCCCGGCGGTGCGGGGATCCGAGCGGACAGCGTGCAGCAGCCGTGCCAGCATGTCCTGGCGGTCACGCACCGGAACCACGATGGCGACCGATCGCTCCTCGTCGGGCGCCGGCCGAGGATGGACGACGCCGACGTCGAGCAGCGCGCGGGCCAGCGCCGCCGACGCCGGATCCCGGACCGTGAACGAGCCGGCCTTGACCAGTTCCGCGGCTCGCGGGTGCAGCCGCAGCAGGCGACCGGGGCTTCCCCCGAACACGAGCCTGCCATTGCGGGACAGGCGGGCCGACCTGTCCAGTTCGACGCCGAAACCTCTCGGCAGCGCGGCGTTCATCCGGTGAAGCCTCCATCCGCGTGCAGCACGGTCCCGTTGAACGCGCTCGCGTCCGGCGAACTCGCCCATGCCACCGCCGCTGCCACCTCCTCGGGTTCCAACAGCCTGTCGACCAGCTGGTGCGCGCCGAGCGACTGCACGTCGTCGAGCTGGTAGAGGGCGGCCGTCTCTCGAAGCATGTCGGTGCGAGTGGAGCCCGGGGACACTGCGACCGCGCTGACCCCGGACCCCTTCAAGTCGGCGGCCAGACCGCGCACCAGGCCGAGCACCGCGTGTTTGGCGGCGCAGTAGGCACCCAAGTGCCACAGCCCGTGATGCGCCGCGGCGGAAGCGAGCGCCACGAACCTGCCCTGCCGCGCGGGAAGCATGGCGGGCACCGCTGCCCGGGCCAGGTTCAGCAAGCCGCGCACGTCGATGTCGAACAGCGCGTTCCACTGCTCGTCGGTGGTCTCCCACAGTGGTCGGCCGCCCAGGATCACGGCTGCGGCACCGATGGCGGCGTCCAGCCTGCCGTGCTGATCGAGTGCCTGCTGGACGGCGGTGTCGAGAACCGCGCGCTCTCGGACATCGCCAGTCAGCGCGGTGATTCCGTCGCTGTCCTCGGCCAGCGTCCGCAGTTCGTCGGCGGTACCCAGCGGGTACGGCACGGCCGGGTCGTCGTCGCAGAGGTCGACCGCGACGATGTTCCAACCATCGGCACGGAGCCGCCGAACGACCGCAGCGCCGATGCCTCGTGCCGCACCGGTGATCACGGCGGTCGGCTGTGCGGTCATGACCTCACCTCGGTTCTCGTTCGGAGCAGACGTCCTGCCCGGACGTTCCATGAATGGACGGCGGTGCACAACTCAGCGGCCATCCTGTTGAGCAGCCGTTCCCCTGCGGCGGCCGACGCGCCGCTCGGATCTCCCAGCACTCCGTTGGGGCTGACCGCTCGGACGGAGTTCCGCTCCAGTTCACCCATGAGCTTCCTGACCGGCTCGGTGCGTCCCGCTCTCGCGCGGTCCTCGCGCACGGACAGCGGTCTGAGCGCCATCATCATCGAGGTTTCCGTTCTCCCGGCATGGGCATCGCCACCCTGGACCGCACACGGCCACCACGCCACCTCGCGCCGCTCGTCACGCAGTTGCGCGACCGCCTTCGCCAGCACCGCGTTGTTGCCGCCGTGGCCGTTGACGATCAGCACGCGCCCGCACCACCCCGACAGGGACCGGCCCAGTTCGACCGCCAGCAGGTGCAGCGCGTCGCAGCCGATGGAGACCGTTCCGGGAAACCCCTCGTGCTCACCGCTGGCGGTGTAGTGCTGGGTCGGGGCGAGCAGCACATCGGTGCCGTCGGCCAGTTCTCGCACCCCCTTCCACGCGACCGCGGTCGCGATCGAGCTGTCGGTGTCGAGCGGAAGATGCGGTCCGTGCTGCTCGCAGGACCCGAACGGAACGATGACGAGCGGGCGGCGGCCCTCCAGGTCCGGCCACGACTGCTCGGCCAGCAGCAGGCTCATGGCCTACTCCCCTCTGGGTGGTATCCGCGCTCTCGGAGGTAGCCGAGTAGTTCGTCCACCGCATCCGATCCCGGCATCGGCCCCACCACACAAGCCGGGGCACTGGAGGTGAACGCGCCGGTCAGCCGCACGAGTCGCTGGTGTGGTCTCGTGCCGGCGGGCGGCGCGAGCGCGTGCGTCCGCGGGCGGAGCGGGTCGCGGGAGAGCACCCTCGCCAGGGCCTCGTCCGCGGAGGGGGCGTCCACGACGGCGTTCTCCCTGCGGCGAGCCGCCTCCGGCAGTGCTTCCCGCCGCAGCCGGACGCCGGCCGCATCGACCCCACCAAACCGGTCCCCGGCAACCGCGACGGCCTCCGGAAACTCCTCGACGAGCGCGGCCAACTCGTCCCGGGTGGCCAGAGGGTAGGGAACCCGATTGTCGTCGGCGCAACGGTCAACGGCCACCACACGCCACCCCGCCGACGCCAGCCGCCGAACGGTGGCCGCGCCGATTCCGCTTTCGGCACCGGCGACAAAAGCTACTCGTGGGTTCCCCCATGGCTCATCGCATCCCACGGGTGAAGCCGGCGGGGATGACGAGATCGCCGCGATCCACATCGTGCACCGAGGGCTTGGCGAGCCCGAGCAGCGCGGAGTCGATCCCGCCGCGCAGGACCTCGATGACGTTGTGCACGCCCCGCTCGCCTCCCGCGGCCATTCCCCACAGGTAGGCGCGGCCGATCATCACGGCGCGGGCGCCCATCGCGAGAGCTTTGACGACGTCGCTGCCCCGCCGAACACCGCCGTCGAGCAGCACCTCGATCTGGTCGCCGACGGCATCGAGGACACTGGGCAGCACCCGGATGGTCGCCGGAGTGCTGTCGAGGTTGTTTCCGCCGTGGTTGGACACCGAGATCGCGCTGGCTCCGATGTCCACGGCACGCCGCGCGTCATCGGGATGCGTGATCCCCTTGAGCAGGAACGGCCCGTCCCACTGCGCACGCAGCCACGCCAGATCCTCCCAACTCGGAGGCGCCGTCTGCATCCATTCCCCATAGGCACCGAAGAAGGTCGGGCCCGTCTCCCCCGGGTCAACCAGATTCGGCGTCGTCAGATCGGGCAGGCTGGCACTGCGCAGGTACTGCGTCAACCAGCCGGGCCGGGTCAGAACCTCGGGCGCGAACTTCAGCATCGTCTTGATGCCGACCCGCTCCGGCAACGGCGGGCTCCCCCAGTCCCGGGCGGTGGCGAACGTCCAATCCAACGTCACCATGAGGCCTTTCGCCCCCGCACGCTTGGCCCGGTCCAGGCGGCGCTGGATCGACTCCCGGTTCCCGAGCCAATAGGCCTGGAAAAAAGTCTTCGGGTTGGCTGCCACCACATCCTCGATCGGTTTGCTGGCAAAGGACGACAGGCCCACGGCAGTGCCGGAAGCCGCAGCCGCCTTGGCGACGGCGATCTCACCCTCCGGGTGCACGGCCTGCACCCCGGTCGGCGACAAGATCACCGGCAACGACACGTCCTGTCCCAGCACCGTCGTGCCCTGGCTCCGCGTGGCAGGGAGGTCCGCGATCCGGGGGCGAAACCCGAGCTCGGCGAAAGCCTCGACATTGTCGTCGAGTGTGGTTCGACGTTCCGAACCCGCCAACAGAGCCAGATACACCGACTTCGGCAAGCGCTTGCGCGCCCGCTCCCTGGCTTCGGCAACGGTCTCGAACCACTTCCTAGTGGATGCCATCGACTGCTTCCTTCCTCGTGCTTCGCTCAGCTCACCAGGGGGCTGGAGTCGCAGGGCTTGGCAGGAACGGCGGGAATGCCCAGCCCCACCTTGCGCCGAGAGGTGCGGGAGTGGTCCTGCGAGGCCTTCGGCAGCCCGGAACGGTCCACCACGGACAGGGCGGTCTGCCCGTGCCCCTTGACGCATTCGGGGTCCGGGCCGTCGAGCGGCAGGCCGGTGAAGAACTTCGCCGCCATGCACCCGCCCTGGCAAGCGTCGAACGCCGAGCACGACCGGCACGCTCCACCGGACTGCGGCTGACGCAGCTCGGTGAACAACTCCGACTCCTGCCACACCCGTGCGAAGCCGCCTGTCCCGCGCACGTTTCCCGCCTTGAACGCATCATGGATCGCGAACGGGCACGCGTACACATCGCCTACCGGGTCGATCAAGCACACCACCCGACCCGCACCGCACAGGTTCAGCCCGGGCAACGGGGTGGAACCCAATGCGTTGAGGTGGAAGAACGAATCACCCGTGAGCACCTGATCGCCATGCGCCACCAGCCACGCATAGATCTCGCGCTGCTGTTCATCAGTGGGATGCAGCTCGTCCCAGACGTCCGCTCCTCGACCCGACGGCCGCAACCGCGTGATGCGCAGCTGCGCCCCGAACCGGTCCGCGATCGCCCTGAAATCATCCAGCTGGGAGACGTTCTGCCGGGTCATCACCACCGATATCTTGAAATCGCGCATTCCCGCCGACGACAAGTTCTCCAACGCCCGCATCGCGGTGTCGTACGAACCCGGCCCGCGCACCGCGTCGTTGACCTCGGCTGTGGCGCCGTCCAACGAGATCTGCACGTCGACGTAGTCCGTTGCCGCCAGCTTCCGCGCGCGTTCGGGCGTGATCCGGTAGCCGTTGGTGGAGAACTTGATCCCGACGTGGTGGTCGACGGCGTAGTCGACCAGCTCCCAGAAGTCCGATCGCACGGTCGGCTCCCCGCCGCCGACGTTGACGTAGAAGACCTGCATCCGCTCGAGCTCGTCGATGACGCGCTTGATCTCGTCGGTGCTCAGCTCGTCGGGGTCCCGGCGGCCGGACGAGGACAGGCAGTGCGCGCAGGACAGGTTGCAGGCGTAGGTCCACTCCCAGGTCAGGCAGATCGGCGAGTCGAGGCCGTGCTTGAACTGCTCGACCAGTGGTGGCACATCGGCGGTGGTCATGAGGGCTCCCGGGGGTCAGTCGCGGACGATCATTTCCGCGCGGGCCAGCGACGCGAGCGCGTTGAGATACGCGCGCTGCTCGTGCTCGGTGACGCCGTGGGCAGACAGCGCGGCCCGCGCGGATCGGTGCTTGTGCAAGCCTTCGACCACGGTCACCAGCAACGGCGTCTTGAGGAATGACAGCCGGCGGTTGCCGAAGTGGTAGGCCAGTGCGCCGAAGGGCTCGGGGCGCAACGCCACGTTCGGGCTCAGCGCGTAATGGCCCTCCGGTTCGAAGTCGGGGTGGCCTCGCGTCTCCGGGGACGTCGGCACGTCCCCGGAGACGCGGTGCTCAGTAGACACCGCACATCCCGTCGATCGACACCTCTTCGACGAGCAGCTCCTCAACCTGGTCCGGCTCCACTTCCTGGGCGGACAACTCGACGATCTCCTCGGACATGGCGACTTCCCTTCTGTGACGGCGGTCTCGCTGTGGTCGACCCGAAGCTAGCCCCCGACAACTCGCCGTTTCGCCGTGCTGTCGGTCCTACCCGGGCTACCCGATCGGACAGGTCGCGCACTGCACGCCTGGACGTTGTCGCGGATCACAAGCAACAACAGACTCATCGCATCAACCTCAACGCGGAGGAGGACGCATGGAGCTCAACCGGATCTGGGATTTCCCGATCAAGGAATTCCACCCGTTCCCACGGGCGATGCTCGGGGTCGGCGCCCACGAGATGGTCGGGGTCGAAGCCAAGAAGCTCGGCTTCACCCGTGCTCTTCTGGTCACCACCGGGCTGCGCGGCTCGGGCATCGTCGAGGACCTCAAGGGCAAGCTGGAGTGGGCCGGCGTCGAAGTCGTGCTCTACGACAAGGTCGAGTCCAATCCCAAGGACTACAACGTCATGGAGGCCGCCGCGCTCTACCAGTCCGAGAAGTGCGACGGGGTCGTCTCGATCGGCGGCGGCTCTTCACACGACGCGGCCAAGGGAGCGCGCGTGGTCGTGGCCCACGACGGCCGCAACATCAACGAGTTCGAAGGATTCGAGAAGTCCACGAACAAGCAGAACCCGCCGCACATCGCGATCTCGACCACCGCGGGAACCGGCTCGGAGACCTCCTGGGCCTACGTCATCACCGACACCTCCGACATGGACCAGCCGCACAAATGGGTCGGGTTCGACGAGAGCACCATCTGCTCACTGGCCATCGACGACCCGGTGCTGTACTACGACTGCCCGCAGCACTTCACAGCGTTCTGCGGCTTCGACGTGCTCGCCCACGGCAGCGAGCCCTACGTGGCGCGGCTGGACTTCCCGCCATCGCTGGGCAATGCGTTGTACTCGATCGAGCTCGTCGCCAAGCATCTGCGCGAGGCGGTGTTCGAGCCGCGCAACCTGGAAGCCCGCGCCGGGATGATGCACGCGCAGTACATCGCCGCCCAGGCGTTCAACTCCGGCGGGCTGGGGATCGTGCACTCGATCTCGCACGCCGTGAGCGCCTTCTTCGACAGCCACCACGGCCTCAACAACGCCATCGCGCTGCCCCGCGTGTGGGAGTACAACCTGCCGTCCCGCTACGAGCGCTACGCCCGCATCGCGACCGCGATGGGCGTGGACACCTCGGGTATGACCACCGTGCAGGCCGCCGACGCGGCCGTAGACGCCGCGATCCGGCTGAGCAAGGACGTCGGCATCCCCGACAACTTCGGCCAGGTCACCAAGGACAGCTACGACAAGAACCGGATGGACACCGGCAAGTACAGCGGGCGCGGTCCCTCCATCCCGGGTGATGATGCCACCGTCCGCAAGATCTCCGAGCACATCCAGGGTGACTGGTGCACGCCGGGCAACCCGCGCGAGGTCACGGTCGAGTCGATGCTGCCCGTCGTTTCACACGCCATCAACAAGTCGTACTGACACCGGTGTCCGGGTGGGCGGCGAGGCGCGTCGCCCACCCGGACCGAACCGCGGGAGGCGAAGTGGGCAACGGTTTCACGGATGCGGACGAGGTCGTCGAGGCGCTGCGCGAGCAGGACTACGTCCCCGACGCCGAGCTGGCGGTCGTCGTGCTGCTGGCCACCAGGCTCGGCAAGCCGCTGCTGCTGGAAGGTCCGGCGGGAGTGGGCAAGACCGAACTGGCAAAGGCGCTGGCGGCCGCGGGTGGCCGCCGGTTGGTCCGCCTGCAGTGCTACGAGGGGATCGACGAGGGCAGGGCCCTCTACGAGTGGGATTACGGCAAGCAGCTCATGCACGTGCAGATGCTGCGCGAACGCATCGGTGAAGCCCTCGCCGACGCGCCGGACCTCGCCGCGGCGGCCGAGATGCTGCAGCGCCAGGACACCGGCCTTTACACCGAGCACTTTCTCGCCACCCGTCCGCTGATGGAGGCGATCCTGTCCCCGGAGCCGGTGCTGTTGCTGGTCGACGAGGTCGACCGGGCTGACGAGGCTCTGGAGGCGCTGCTGCTGGAAGTGTTGGCCGAGCAGCAGGTCACCGTGCCCGAGATCGGCACCTTCACCGCCCGCAGCTCCCCGTGGGTGGTGCTGACCTCCAACGACACCCGCGAACTGACCCCCGCGCTCAAGCGCCGCTGCCTGCACTTCCCGATCGACTTCCCCACGGCGGAACGGGAAAGTGAGATCGTGCAGCGCCGTGTCCCGGGGATCCAGGACGAAGCGCTGGGCACGCTGGTCGAACTGGCCGGCCGCCTCCGCGAGCTGCCGCTGCGCAAACCGCCGTCGATCTCGGAAGTGGTGGACGCCGCCCGGGCGGCCGAGACGCTGGGCGACACGTGGTTCGAGGACGAGGCGTGGCTGACCTCCCTGGTCAAGTACGTTGGCGACCGCGAGGTAGTGCGCGGCGACCTGGCCGCCCGCGAGCCCGCCGCCGAACCCGCCGGCACCACGGCGGGTCCGGCGGCGGCATTCCGCGGCCACGGCGGCCGGGACCACGATCGCGGCTCCCAGCACGGCCACCGGAGCCGTCGATGACCGCGCCCACCCTTGTCGCAGTCGCCTTCTCCCAGCTCCTCAGGCGTTGCGGAGTCGGGGTGTCGCCGGCCGAGACGGTCGAGTCCCGCGAAGTGCTCGACCTGGTCGGTCCGCACAACCTGACCGCTCTGCGGGCCTCGCTGCGCGCGGTGACCACCAAGTACCGGCACGAGTCAGCGGCCTTCGACGCCGCGTTCGACCGCTTCTTCCTCGGAACCGGGTCCGCCGGGACCGAGGACGCCCGCCCGGATCCGAATGGGCAGGCGGACCTGCCGGCCACCGAGCTGGATCTCGTCGACGACGAGCCGCTGGCCGGCTACACCGACCACAACCCCCGGGCCGAGGAGATCGGGGACCTGCTCGATGCCCCGCCCGACCCGGGCGACGGGTTCAACCCGCACAAGGACGACGACGACCTGAGCCTGTCCACAAGCGAGCGCGAGCTGTCGGTGCGTACGGGAGGCGACAACGGCCGCCGAGGGATCAGCTACACCGTCGAGGTGTCCCGGGCCGGTTCGGCGGTCGCCCGCGAGCTCGCTTCCGGCCGGGCCGCACCGCCGTCGGCGGGCACCCTCGACTGGACCGACGCGCGCTCACTGCTGGCCTGGCTCGACACCCTCGATCCGCACGCGGTGTATCGGGACGGCCCGGAGGACCCCCGGCAGCCGACCGACGAGGAGCTGTCCCGGCTCACCGAGGCGGTGGAGGCGTTCGTCGCCTCGCTCGCGGAGCAGGTGGTCGCACCGGCCGAGGAGACTCCGCAGCAGGAGGCCGACGCGGTGCAGCACGCCGAACTGCAGCGGGCGTGCCACGAGTTCCTCCGGCGGGTGCGCGGCGCGGCGCGGCAACGCCCGCTGCGGCGCGGGCGGGGCAAGCTCGACATCCGCCGCACGGTGCGCCGCAGCATGCGCGCCGACGGCATCCCGTTCGAGCCGATCGTGCGCCGCCCGCTGCCGGATCGCGTGCGGCTGCTGGTCGTCGCCGACGTGTCGCTGTCGGTCCGCCCCGTCACAGCCTTCGCACTGCGGCTCGCCCAGACGATGCACGGCGCCGCCCACCGCTGCCGGGTCCTCTGTTTCGTGGACGAACCGATCGAGGTCACCGACGAGCTCCGGCGCAGGGCCGGCGATGACGTGCTGTCCCGGATCCTCGCCGGTGGCCGCATCGACCTGGAGGCAGACAGCGACTACGGCGCCGTGCTGACCGGGATACTGACCCGGCACAGCGACGCCTTCGACCGGAGAACGGTGGTGCTGTTCGTCGGCGACGGGCGGTGCAACGGCCGGGCGCCGGGGGTGGAGGAACTGGCGGAGCTGCGGCGCCGGGTGCACCGGATCGGCTGGATCACGCCGGAACCACGGCGCTACTGGCGACAGGCGTCATGCGCGATGCAGGACTTCGCCGAACGATGCGATGCGGTCGTCGTCGCCCGCGATCCAGCGGAGCTGGTGCGCGGGGTCGACGACCTCGTCGCGGGTCTGTCCTGACCCGCACCCTTGCGATCGGGCAGGTGTCGCACTGCCGGTGGGGGCGGTCTTGAGTGTCCACATCGGCGGTTCGCGACCCGCCGTCGACCGACGCCCGACCGTGGCGGCCCAGCGTTTTCGCCAACCCGCGCCGTGACCACGTCACGAGCGGATACCAGTCGGAGAGGAGACGCCTCATGAACGTCGAGGAGCTGCTCGAGCCCTTCCTGTGCGAGCGGCAGCCACTACGCGACCTGGCTGGTCTGGCTCACGCGTCGGATGCGCTGTCCGCAGAGTCGGTGGGCCTATGACCGACATCAGGCAGTTCTCCGGCAGCGCTGCCATCGATCCGCTGGCCAACAGCAGTCCCGGCTGCTACCGCGATGAGGCGGTGGTCGTGCTGCACGAGGGGCGCGCCACGCCGCCGCAAGAGCAAGCGATCACCCGAACGCCGCACTTCAGCTTGTACCGCAACCGCGACCAGGTGCTCGTCAGTCACCGGATCGCGCCGCAGGAGCTCGACAACGACGTCGCGGGCAAGCTGGCCGATGAGCTGTTCGCGCCAGGGTGGCTTTCCGGCGCGGAGATCTTCGAACGGGTCTTCACCGGTGTCGTCAGGTCCACTGTGGATGACGCGATCAGCGCTTGGTCCACCTTCTACCGAAACACCCTCGGCCTCATCCGGAACTCCTACGACGTACCGGATTCGTCGATCTCGGCGATGGTGCCCGTCTATTCACGGGTTCTGACGCTGGTGCCGCCGGGCAGGGTCCTGGACGTGGGTTCCTGCTTCGGCTTCCTGGCTCTGCTGCTCGCCGAACGCCCCGGGACCCGCGTCGTCGCGTCCGACATCGCCAACGGCACCGTCACGTTGCTGCGCGCGATCGCCCGGGAGCTGGGCCTGCCTTTGGGGACGCTGATCTGCGATGGGGCACGGGTGCCGCTGCCGGACCAAGCTGTCGACACGGTCACGGTCATCCACCTGCTGGAGCACCTCGAACGCGATCACGGCGAAGCCGTCCTCGCCGAGGCGATCCGGTTGGCGCGACGACGGGTCGTGGTTGCGGTGCCGTTCGAGGAGGAACCAACGGCCGCCTACGGGCACGTGCGCACCTTCGACTCAGCCGAACTGCACCGGCTGGGCATGGGCACCGGCCAGCCGTACGAGGTCTGCGAGCACCACGGCGGCTGGCTTGTCGTCGACTGCTCGTGAATCAGATCAGCCCGCGCTTGCTGGCTTCGTAGACGGCTTCGGCGCGGGTTGATACGTCGAGCTTGCGCATGATGTTGCGCACGTGGAACTTCGCCGTCGTCTCCGAGATGTAGAGCTGCCCGCCGATTTGCCGATTGCTCGAGCCGGCGGCCAGCAGCCGGAGCACGCCGAGTTCGCGCTCGGTCAGCTCCGGCTCGCTGGACCGGTTGTTCATGGAGTGCACCATCGCCGCGGCCGAGCGCGAGTCGAAAGCGCTTTCGCCGCGCGCCACCGCACGGATCGCCCTGACAAGCTCGGTGGTGTCGACGTCCTTGACCACGTAGCCGCGGGCACCTCGCCGCACAGCCTCGACGACCAGCTTGTCGTCGAGGAACGTCGTCAGCACCAGCACCCCCAGGCCGTCGTGCTCACCGGTGAGCCGCTCGCACAGCGTCAAGCCCTCGGAGTCCTCGCCGGACGACAGCTTGAGGTCCAGCAGCACGACCGACGGCGACGTCCGGGCGACCACGGCCACCGCCTCGTCGGCGGTCGCACCCTCTCCCACGACTTCCAGGTCTGGTTGCCGCTCCAGCAGCGACCTCAGCCCTTGCCGCACGATTGAGTGGTCGTCGACGATCACAATCCGCACCGGACCGGGCGGTGCGCTCACGGCTCCTCCAACCGGCCGTGCCGCTTCCTCACGCATCGCCGTCCCCTTCCGCAAGCGGCATCGGTACCTCCAGCCGGATGAGCACTCCGCCCATCTTCGCCCTGCCGATGCTCAGTTCACCGCCGAGTTCTTCGGCTCGTGCGGCCATGTTCGCCAACCCCCGGTGATGTCCGTTGAGATCGCTGGTGCGTGCGATCCGCAGCGTCCGTCGCAGCTGCGCGGGGTCGCCTGTGCCGTCGTCGGCGATGGACAGCACGATCCGGTCGATCTCGTAGCGCAGGTGCACCGACGCGCGGCCGGCCCCCGAGTGGGTCGCCGTGTTGAACAGCGCCTCCCCGGTCAGCCGGAGCAGCGAGTGCTCGGCCTCGCCAGGCAGCGGCACCGGCTTGCCCTCGATCCGCACCGCGACGTCGACGTAGGCCGGCAGGTGCACATGGGACAACCGCTCCAGCAGGACCGGCAGCGACCCGGGACCCTCCTCGGCACCTCGGTGCAGGGCGTAGATCGCCGAGCGTAGCTGCGCGACCGCTTGCTGGGTCAGCTCCTTGGCGGGCTGCAGTCGCTCCGCGACCTGCTCGGAGTCCCCACCCAGCGCCGCCAGCTCCGCCCGGCACACCTCCACGATCATGCCGGCGCTGAGCACGGCCTGGGTGACGCTGTCGTGCAGTTCCCGGGCGATGCGGTGCCGTTCCTCGTCGATGACCTGCCGCTGCATCGCGTCGGTGAGCCGTCGCTGGACCTCCTGCAGCTCGGCTTTGCGCTCGACGAGGTCCTTGGCCTGGCGTGAAGCCTCCGCGTCCAGCTGCTCGGCACGTCCCTTGAGCTGTGCTGCGGTGTGGAAGAGGTAGGAGTTGTACAGTGCGACCGCAGCCTGGTTGGCCAGCACACGCAGGACCGCGAGATCCGTATCGGTGACCTGCACGTCCGCACCGGGCCGGCCGACCACGCCGCCGACGGG
Source organism: Saccharopolyspora erythraea (assembly GCF_018141105.1). NCBI lineage: Bacteria > Bacillati > Actinomycetota > Actinomycetes > Pseudonocardiales > Pseudonocardiaceae > Saccharopolyspora > Saccharopolyspora erythraea. The sequence goes on from NZ_CP054839.1 coordinate 6,224,845, forward strand.
TTCCTCGTCGAGCAGCATCGGCGCACGCACCCATCCCGGCCGGGCCTCCCCCGGTTCCAGCTCCCACGGCCGCTTGCGGATCACGTCCAGCTGCTCACGCGCCTCGGCGGGTAGCTCATGCTCCTGGTCGACCAGCTCGCCGTCACGGGCGAACAGGAAGCCCGGACGTATTCCCCGCAGCGCGCCGTCGGCGACCGCGATGAGCACCCACTCGGCCTGCAGGTGCTCGACCGCTGCCAGGACGACCGCCTCCACCAGCGCCCTCGGGCCCTCGGCCGAACGCACGACGGCACGGGAGATCTCGTCGAGCGCCTGGACCGCCACCGCCAGCCGTTCGTTCGATCGCCGGTACTCGGGGTAGAACGATCTCTTGCTCGACCGCACCCCGGTGAGTTCACCGAGGGTTGCCTCTCCCACGCGGACGCGGTCACCACCGGACACTGCTGACCTCACATGGCGCTGCGGAACAGCGACTCGATCTCGGCCTGGGTGACCTGGCGGGGGTTGGTCGCCAGGCAGGCGTCCTTCATCGTGGTCCGCGCGAGGTCGGCCACGTTGTGCTCGCCGACCCCGAGGCACGACAACCCGCGCGGAACGCCCACCGAGTCGGCCAAATCCCGGACCCGGTCCGCCAGCACCTCGGCGACCTCGTCCGAGGGCAGACGGCCGGTGTCGATACCCGCGGCGGAGGCCAGCGGTACGTACCGGGCCGGGTCCTGCTCGGCGTTGAACCGGATGACGTGCGGCAGCAGAACACCGTTGATCACGCCGTGCGGCGCGTCGAGCAGGCCGCCGACCTGGTGGCTCATGGCGTGCGTGGCGCCGAGGATCGCGTTGGTGAACGCCATCCCGGCCGCCAGGGAGCCTTGGGCCATCGCGGTGCGTGGTTCCTCGTCAGCCGGGTCCAGCAGGGTTCGCAGCAGGTTCTTGGTCACCAAGTGCACAGCGTGCAGGGAATGGTGGTCGGTGAGGACGTTGTGCGCGAGGGAGACGTAGGACTCCATGGCGTGAGTCAGCGCGTCCAGACCGGTCGCCGCGTTCAGCCAGTCCGGCATCGTCGTGAGCAGGCGCGGGTCGATGATCGAGATCTCGGGCACCAGAGTTCTGCTGATGATGGTCGCCTTCGTCGCGTTCGCGGTGTCGGTGACCACGCAGAACTGGGACACGTCAGCTCCGGTCCCCGAGGTGGATGGCACCATGACCAGCGGTGGGATCGGGTTGACCACGTGGTCGACGCCCTCGTAGTCGAGGATGTGCCCGCCGTTGGCGGACAGAATCGCCACGCCCTTGGCCGCGTCGATGCACGAGCCGCCGCCGACCGCGATGATCACGTCCGCGCCTGCCTCGGCGTAGGCGTGATAGGCGGCCTGCACCTCGTGGTCCTTCGGATTCGGCGTCAGGTCGTGCCAGACGACAGGACCGAGCCCCGCCTCCCGCAGGTGCGCCACGGACTCCCGCACCCACCCCGCTTCGACGATCCCCGGGTCGGTCACCAGGAACGGGCGGCGGGCTCCGAGGCGGCGCGCCGAGTAGCCGAGCTCGGCCAGCGAGTCCGGGCCGAAGACGATTTCCGGGGCGTGGAACTTGGCCAGTGCCGGACGCTGCGCGCTCACCTGTTCGCAGCCGAGTTGGCGCGGCACGTACGCGTGTTCGAAAGCGATGTTCAGCTCCGGCATTCGCGTGGTCCTCCCGACTCACCGTTTAGCCTCGCCCGCGACACGTGGCGAGATCGGTTGCAAGCAGACCAGAAGCATTGCTGTGGCGTAAACCACACGTGAACCTACAAGAACGGACTGTACCTCGGAACCGTCCGAACGAGCACCTCCCGCCTGTCCGATCGGGTAGGTGCGCTACGCCTCTTCTTCGAGTAGGAGGCGGAGCCTGGTTTCGAGCACGTCGCGGTGGGGAGCGTCCGGAGCCGACAGGTCACGAGCCCGCTCCAGCACCTCCGGATCGTCGCGCCCCGCCTCAGTGTTGGCGAAGCGCCACAGGAGGTCGGGGTTCCCGGTGCCCAGCACCCAGCCTCGCATCGACGCGAGCAGTTCGTCACGCTCGGCGCGGACGGCGGCGGACTCCGAATCCGGAAGCAGCAGTCCGGCTCGCTCGACAGCGGCTTCGACATCCCCGCGGCGCAACGCCTCCCGGAGTACGAGCAGATCGGCGTCCACGTCGGCGGTGATGCGGTACGGCTTGGTTTCGACCACGTGGCGACCGAGCACGTTGCGGAGGCGGTGGATCTCCACCCGGACCGTGGTCGGGTTGCCCTGCTCACCGTGCAGGAGCAGCGCGAGCCGTTCCGCCGTCAGCCCGCGGGGATGCATCACGAGCAACGCGAGCATCTCGGCATGCCGCAGGCTCAACTCGTGGCGAACACCATCGACCGTGGCTGCTGGTGTTCCGCTTCCGAGCAGTTCCAGCGACAAGCGGGGTTTGCGGCGGGATCTGCGCTGCCCGACGCGCAGCAGGTAGCCGCCGTCGAGCGGTTCGAGCTCGGCCTCGCCCAAGCAGGCCCCGCCGTCGTCGAGTCCGACTCGCTGCCCGGGCAGAACGCGCGCTGTGGGAGCGCTCGCGACGACCCGGCCGGTGTGGCTCAGCAGCGCCGCGCCCTGACCGGCCTCGGCGAGGTGGTGCTCGTTGCGTTGCGTGAACAAGGCGTCGGAGGCGAGCAATCGCCAGCGGAGTTCGTTCTCGATGATCCGCGCCGCGGCCACCACGAGAGCCAGGAGTGCGGGATGCATGGTGTGCAAAGGGCCGCTGAGATCGATGGCGCCGAGCAGTGCTCCCGTTTCGGGGTCCCGGATGGGACAGGCGGCGCAGGTCCAGGAGTGGTAGGTGCGCACGAGATGCTCGGCGGAGTGGATCTGCACCGGTGCACCGGTGGCCAGGGTGGTGCCCATTGCGTTGGTGCCGATCGCGGTCTCGGCCCAGCGGGTGCCTTCGGCGAGGTGGACGCGGTCGGCGTCGCGGCGCACGGCGGGATGTCCCTCCCGCCACAGGATCGTACCGTCTGCATCCGTGATGATCATGACTTGACCGGCGCCCTCGGCCCCGTCCAGCAGGGTCTGGCGCAGCATCGGAACCCATCGCGCCAGCGGGTGCTGCTGACGAACCTCGTCGAGTTCGCCATAGTCGAACGACACCGGCGGTTCACCGAAGTCGGGCACGATCTGCGCCGCGAGCGAACGCCGCCAGGACTCGAACACGACGGGGCGCGGCTCATGCGGAGCCCGGTCTCCGGCCAGAACGGCAGCATGCACCCGCTCGAGCAGCCGGGCACGCTCCAGCGGGTCAACCGAAGACTCGTAGCTGATGTCCATTCGCCTGCACAGATTCTCGAGACCGCGACAACAGTCGGCTATTGGGTGTTTCATAGTGCGCGGCAACCGGCGTTACAGGCAAGTGTCCTCTCAGCCGGTTTTGTCTCCAGTGCAACGCCGCTGCAACGTCGCGACTCCTAGCTTCCTCGCCACACCAGAAGCATGCGTGGCCCAGGTCACCGCGACTCGAGAAGGAGTCGCACAACATCGAGAGGCAAAATAATGGCTTTGTATGCGGCGCCGGGTACGGCGGGTTCGGTCGTGGAGTACCGCTCGCGCTACGACCACTTCATCGGCGGCGAGTACGTGGCCCCGGCCGGGGGCGAGTACTTCGAGAACCCCACCCCGGTCACCGGCAAGACCTTCACCGAGATCGCCCGCGGCACCGCCGCCGACGTCGAGCGCGCGCTGGACGCCGCCGAAGGCGCCGCGCCGGCGTGGGGCCGCACCTCGGCGGCGGAGCGGGCAGGCGTCCTGCTGCGCATCGCCGACCGGATGGAGCACAACCTCGAAAAGCTCGCGGTCGCCGAGAGCTGGGAGAACGGCAAGCCGGTGCGCGAGACGCTGGCCGCCGACCTGCCGCTGGCCATCGACCACTTCCGCTACTTCGCCGGCGCTCTGCGCGCCCAGGAGGGCTCGATCTCCCAGATCGACGAGGACACCGTGGCCTACCACTTCCACGAGCCGCTGGGCGTGGTCGCCCAGATCATCCCGTGGAACTTCCCGATCCTGATGGCCACCTGGAAGCTCGCGCCCGCGCTGGCCGCGGGCAACGCCGTGGTCCTCAAGCCCGCCGAGCAGACCCCCGCCTCGATCCACGTGCTGCTCGACCTCATCGCCGACCTGCTGCCCGCGGGCGTGCTCAACGTGGTCAACGGCTTCGGCGTGGAGGCGGGCAAGCCGCTGGCCTCCAGCCCCCGGGTGCGCAAGGTCGCCTTCACCGGCGAGACGACCACCGGCAGGCTGATCCTGCAGTACGCCAGCCAGAACATCATCCCGGTCACCGTCGAGCTCGGCGGCAAGAGCCCGAACATCTTCTTCGACGACGTCGCCGCCCAGAAGGACTCCTTCTACGACAAGGCACTGGAAGGGTTCACCATGTTCGCCCTCAACCAGGGCGAGGTCTGCACCTGCCCGTCGCGGGCGCTGATCCAGTCCGGCATCTACGACGGGTTCCTGTCCGACGCCGTCGCGCGCACCGAGCGGATCAGGCAGGGCAACCCGCTGGACACCGAGACCCAGATCGGCGCGCAGGCCAGCAACGACCAGCTCGAGAAGATCCTGTCCTACATCGACATCGGCAGACAGGAGGGCGCCGAAGTCCTCACCGGCGGCCACCGCGTCGAGCTCGACGGCGACCTGGCGGGCGGCTACTACGTCGCGCCGACCATCTTCCAGGGACACAACAAACAGCGCATCTTCCAGGAAGAGATCTTCGGCCCCGTCGTCTCGGTCGCGAAGTTCGACGACTACACCGACGCGCTCAAGACCGCCAACGACACCCTCTACGGCCTCGGCGCCGGCGTGTGGTCCCGCGACGCGAGCACCGCCTACCGGGCCGGACGCGACATCCAGGCGGGCCGGGTGTGGGTCAACAACTACCACGCCTACCCCGCCCACGCCGCCTTCGGCGGCTACAAGCAGTCCGGCATCGGCCGCGAGACCCACAAGATGATGCTCGACCACTACCAGCAAACCAAGAACATGCTGGTGAGCTACTCCGACAACGCACTTGGCTTCTTCTGATGGCGAAAGACCCACAGGATCAGCCCACACGATTGGTCCTGTTAGGACCGCCAGGCGCCGGAAAGGGGACCCAGGCGCACGCGATCGCGACCAAGCTGGACGTGCCGCACATATCCACCGGCGACATCTTCCGGCGCGCCATCGAGGAAGGCAGCGACCTCGGTCTCGTCGCGAAAGCCCACATGGTCAGCGGTGAGCTGGTGCCGGACGGCATCACCATGACGATGGTGAGCAGGAGACTGGGAGAGGAAGACGCCTCCAAGGGGTTCCTCCTCGACGGGTTCCCACGAAACCTGGGCCAGGCACGGTACCTGGACGAAACGCTGCGCCGGTCCGGCGACGTCGTGGAGCTCGTGCTGGAACTGCACGTTCCCGCTGAGGACATCGTGCGGCGCCTCAGCGGAAGGCGCACGTGCGGGCAGTGCGGCCGGAGCTGGCACGTGGAGTTCAATCCGACAAGAGTGGAAGGGATTTGCGACACGTGCGCCGGCTCCCTCCACCAGCGCCAAGACGATCACCAGGACTCGGTCCGACGCCGCCTGGAACTCCACGAGCAGGAAACCGCTCCCCTGGCCGGGTACTACCAGGACAAGGGCGTGCTTTCGCGCGTCGACGCGGCCGGAACAGTCGAAGTCGTCAGCGAACGCGTCCTGGCCGTGCTCACCGCGCACAGCGCCGGGTCGAGGACGGAAGCAACGCCGTCGCAACGGTGAAAACCACAGGTTGCTCGGACCGCCCGCCGGCGGGTGGTCCGAGCCGTGAACGGAAATAGCGATCATGTCGTCAAAACGCGTCGAGAGGTTGGAAGTGGGCAAGCACTCTCAAAACACTTTGGACAACCTCATCCACGAAGAGCGGATCTTCCCGCCGTCCGGGGAGTTCGCCGCCCAAGCCAATGCGACGTCGGAGCTCTACGCCCAGGCCGACGCCGACCGTGAGGCGTTCTGGGCCGACCAGGCCCGCCACCTGCACTGGGACACCGAGTGGGAGCAGGTGCTGGACTGGTCCGGCGCCCCGTTCGCCAAGTGGTTCGTCGGCGGCAAGCTCAACGTCGCCTACAACTGTGTGGACCGCCACGTCGAGGCCGGCAACGGCGACCGGGTCGCCATCTACTGGGAGGGCGAACCGGGCGACTCCCGCGCCATCACCTACGCCGAACTGGCACGCGAGGTGGCCCGCACGGCCAACGCGCTGGCCTCGCTCGGTGTCGGCGCGGGCGACCGGGTCGCGATCTACCTGCCGATGCTGCCCGAAGCGGTCTACTCGATGCTGGCCTGCGCCCGGCTGGGCGCCCTGCACAGCGTCGTGTTCGGCGGGTTCTCCTCCGAAGCGCTGCGCACCCGCATCAACGACGCCGAGGCCAAGGTCGTCATCACCGCCGACGGCCAGTACCGCCGCGGCAAGGCCATGCCCCTCAAGACCAACGTCGACGAGGCCGTGGCCGCCACCCCCAGCGTCGAACACGTCCTCGTGGTCCAGCGCACCAAGACCGACGTCGAGTGGAACACCGACCGCGACAAGTGGTGGCACGAGACCGTCGAAGGCCAGCCCGAGGCCCACACCCCGGAGTTCTTCGACGCCGAGCACCCGCTGTTCATCCTCTACACCTCCGGCACCACCGGACGCCCCAAGGGCATCCTGCACACCTCCGGCGGCTACCTCACCCAGGCCGCCTACACCCACCGCACCGTCTTCGACCTCAAACCCGACACCGACGTCTACTGGTGCACCGCCGACATCGGCTGGGTCACCGGCCACACCTACATCGTCTACGGGCCACTGGCCAACGGCGCCTCCCAGGTCATCTACGAAGGCACCCCCAACACCCCGCACGAAGGCCGCCACTGGGAAATCGTGGCCAAGTACGGCGTCACGCTCTACTACACCGCGCCCACCACCATCCGCACCTTCATGAAATGGGGCGCCGAGATCCCCGCCCGCTACGACCTGTCCTCACTGCGGGTCCTCGGCAGCGTCGGTGAACCGATCAACCCCGAGGCCTGGATGTGGTACCGCGAACACATCGGCGGCAACCACGCCCCCATCGTCGACACCTGGTGGCAAACCGAAACCGGCGCGATCATGATCTCGCCGCTGCCCGGCGTCACCGCCACCAAACCCGGCTCCGCCCAGGTCCCACTGCCCGGCATCTCCGCCAAGGTCGTCAACGAGCAGGGCGAGCAGGTCGGCCCCGGCGGCGGCGGACTGCTCGTGCTCGACCAACCCTGGCCCGCGATGCTGCGCGGCATCTGGGGCGACGACGACCGCTACCGCGAAACCTACTGGTCCAAATTCGCCGACAAGGGCTACTACTTCGCCGGCGACGGCGCCAAATACGACGACGACGGCGACCTCTGGCTACTCGGCCGCGTCGACGACGTCATGAACGTCTCCGGCCACCGGATCTCGACCACCGAGGTCGAATCCGCCCTGGTCTCCCACCCCACCGTGGCCGAGGCCGCCGTGGTCGGCGCCAGCGACCCCACCACCGGACAAGGCATCGTCGCCTTCGTCATCCTGCGCGGCGGCACCGACGACGAAGCCTCCGGCGAAGCCGCCATCAAGGCCCTGCGCGACCACGTCGCCCACGAAATCGGCCCCATAGCCAAACCCCGCCAGATCATGGTCGTGCCCGAGCTGCCCAAGACCCGCTCCGGCAAGATCATGCGACGGCTCCTGCGCGACGTCGCCGAAAACCGCGAGATCGGCGACGTCTCCACCCTCGCCGACTCCTCCGTGATGGATCTCATCTCCGCCGGACTGGGCAAATCCACCGAGGACTGAAGACCACAAGACCACCGCCCGGCAGGCCGACGCCCCGACTCTGTCCCCGGCCTACCGGGCGGTTTCCACGTGCCGTCGTTTCGGCGCAGTTCTCTACTCGCAGACAACGCGAGTCACACCGAAAACCTGTCCGTTCGGAGAGCTCCCCCGTCAGCTTGCGGCGGTTACAAAGGAGTCCTGGTTCCGCGACACCGAAAACGTTCGCCCCTACAACGAATCAACACCGGATTCCAACCGGCTACAGGAGTCACCATGAAAGCCGCCGTCGTCCACGACTTCGCCAAGGAACTGACACTTGCCGAGGTCCCCAAGCCCGAACCGGGTCCGGGCGAAGTCGTCGTGAAGATCGAAACGTCCGGCCTGTGCCACACCGATATCCACGCGGCGCACGGTGATTGGCCGGTCAAGCCCAACCTCCCGCTCATCCCCGGCCACGAGGGCGTCGGCATCGTCGAGAGCGTCGGCGCGGAGGTGACCGAAGTCGCCGAAGGCGACCGGGTGGCCATCCCGTGGCTCGGCGTCGCTTGCGGCATCTGCGACTACTGCACCAGCGGTTGGGAAACGCTGTGCGAGAAGCAGCTCAACACCGGCTATTTCATCGACGGCGGCTACGCCGAGTACGCCAAGGCATCGGCGAAGTACGTCGCCAAGGTCCCGGACGGCGTGGACCCGTTGGACGCCGCACCGCTCACCTGCGCGGGCGTGACGACCTACAAGGCGGTGAAGCTTTCCGGCGCCCGCCCGGCCGCCACCGTCGCCGTGTTCGGCATCGGCGGACTCGGCCATCTCGCCCTCCAGTACGCCAAGATCTTCGGTGCGAGGGTCATCGCGGTCGACGTGGTGGACGAGAAGCTCGAACTCGCCCGGGAACTCGGGGCTGACCACACCATCAACGCCCTCACCGAGGACCCCGTGGAGGCGATCAAGGACCTCGGTGGCGCCGACGCCGCGATCTCGGTCGCGGTGGCGCCGAAGGCGTTCGAACAGGCCTACAGCTCGCTGCGCCGAGGCGGTAAACTCGTGTTCGTCGCGCTGCCCGCGGACAACCAGGTGCAACTGCCGATCTTCGAGACGGTTCTCAACGGCATCACCATCATCGGCTCTATCGTGGGCACGCGGGGTGACCTGGACGAGGTCTTCAGGCTGCACCAGCAAGGTCGTACCAGGGTGATCCGGGAAAGTCGTCGCCTCGAAGAGGTCAACACCTGCTTCGAGGAAGTCGAGAAGGGACAGGTCAAAGCCCGGCTTGTGTTCGACCTGCGCTGACTGCGCCGACTCCGAATCCGCTTGGCTCCTGCGCTTCGGTCAGCACGGTGTCGGTGTACGCAGAACACGCGATGAGCAACACCGCACCGACAGCTGAATAACCTTTATTGCAGCTCGTCACTGCGGCAAGCAGGCGGCGCGGTGTGCTCCGGCACACCGCACTGCCTGCGATTGTGTTGCCAGTACGGCGTAGCCCCCTGTACCGCGCCAAAAACTCGATTCGTTTGCGTGATCTGGGATTTCGTTGAGCCTTGCAATCGCGCCATGATCGCGGATCGTTGCTGCTTCGACTGGTGTACACGGCGTCGGTGACGGTGTTCGGCGGCCGTAGCGAGCCTGTCAAGTGGTTTGTGTATATGTCTTTGGCGGGTCAGTTGAGGTAGGTGTCGAGTCGGTCGGGGAAGTAAAGTGCGAGGGCGCCGGGGCTTGTTTCCAGCCGTGGACGGTGGCGCCTTCGACCAGGCGTGCGGGGGCGTTGCGCTGGTGGGCGGGTAGTCCGCGTTGCTCGGCGCGCTTGCGGGCTCGTTTGTCTTCGATGTCGCGGGTGGCCAGCCACAACAGCTTGATCACCGCGTCGTCGGAGGGGAAGTGCCCACGGTTTTCGATGATCTTCACGAAGACAACGTCAAACAGCCCGCTGACCTGCGCTTACGCGCCAGTCAGCGGGCTGTTTCGACCGTCGGGACCAGTGTGCCCGGCGCAGTAAAGGAGTCGATATTCGCAGCTGCCCGGATGTGCAGGGTCTGCCTCGACGACCGTCTCGGTGTCTGCCCATTCACAGTCCTGGGAACGACTTGGTCGGCCACCGACCCTCCGATTGCGTGGCGTCCGCGCGGTGGCCAGTGCCAGAATTGCGCCGGGGCCGCCTGTCACGCCCACCGCATTCCGGACGAGCAACAAGCGCTGCCCGAACGGCACGTCGTCGCTGGCGGCCGGTCCACCAGCACCGTGATAACCGTGGACGCCCTGGGCGTGCCCCGCACGGGGCCGCGGCACACAGATCACTGCATCACGCACGTCCGGACTTCTCGTCATCGATACGGCGAACCAGCGCGTCGAGCGCGACGACCCCTTCGGTGCGCACGAGGACCGGGTTCGCCTCTGCCTCCACTATGGACGGATGCTCGACCGCGAGGCGTGACAGCGCGACCACAGCGTCGGCCAGCGCCGGGATGTCGCCAGCCGGCGCGCCGCGGTGCCCCTTGAGCACAGCCAGACCGGCGACCTCGTCGATCATCTGCTGCGCAGTCGCTCGATCCACCGGGGCCAGCCGGACGGCGCTGTCGTCGTACAGCTCGGCCTGCACACCGCCGGTGGAGAGCACCACGACCGGGCCGACGTCCGGGCTACGCCGGTAGCCGACCAGCACCTCCGCCACGCCTTTTTCCGCCATCGGCTGCACGAGCACCCGGTCGACAGTGATTCCGGCCCTTTCCGCGACGTCGACGGCGATCTTGCGAACAGCGGCGCGCAGCGCGTCGGCGTCGGCGACACCGAGGACGACGCCGCCGACGTCGGTCTTGTGCGCGAGCTGGTCGGAAAGCGCTTTGACCACGACCGGGTAGCCGAAGGGCAGGGTGATCTCGTCGTCGATCGAGGCGGTCTTGAGCGCCACCGACGGCAGGGGCGGGACACCGCCACCGGCGAGCAGCTCGGCCGACGCCTGCTCGTCGAGAAGCCGGGGAGTGCCCTCAGGCAGACCGGCGATCCGCTTCGGGTCGATGGTGGCCGACCGGCGGGAGAACGCGGCGGCGATCGCGTCCGCGCAGGACTCGGGAGTGCGGAAGGCGGGAACGCCGGAGGATGCGAGCAGATTCGCCGCGTCTGGAGCCTCAGGCAGTGCGAAACCGACAACCGGGACGGCATGCCCGCCGCGCTCGGCCAGCGCCTGCACGGCTAGCTCGGGGTTGAGCCGGGCCGAGGAGCCGATGACGAACAGGACCAGGTCGAACTCACCGGAGTCCTGCAGCTCGCGCAGCGCCGCGGAGACGACGTCGTGCTTCGCGCCGGCCAGGCCGAGATCGGCGATCAAGCTGTGCGGCACCGGGGCACCCGCGGCGGCCATGCGCTCGACAAGCTCGTGGCTGGGCCCGCGCACGGACAGGCCGCGCAACGCCAGCTGGTCCACCATGATCGCCGCGCCGCCGCCGGTGGTGGTGACGACGCCGACCCTCGGTCGGGCGGGGCCGTCCGAGGGAATCCGCTCCAGCAGCGCCGGGGCCTCGCACAGGCCCTCGAAAGTGGCGACCCGGACGAAACCGCACGCCCGGAAGAATGCCTCCGCCTCGCTGTCCTCCCCGGCTAGGGCACCGGTGTGCGACACGGTGAGCGCCGCCGCCTCATCGGAGCGGCCCAGCTTGTAGACCGCGACCGGTTTGCCCGCGCGGTGGGCCGCGGCTGCGAAGTCGGCCAGGTCGCCGGCGTGTCGCAGCGACTCCAGGAACAGCGCGTAGGAGGTGATTTCCGGGTCGTCCAGGGTCGCCGAGCAAATCTCCCCCAGCGACAGGTCCGCCTCGCCGCCGGTGGAGACCAGGCCGGCGAACCCGATCCCGCGGCCGCGCGCCCGGGACACCATCGCGCCGATCACGCTGCCCGACTGCGAGGCGACGAAGATGCCGCCGGTCGGGGTATCCGCCTCGCCGAATGCGGCATTGCCGGTGAGCATGACGCCGTTGCGCGGGTTGACCACGCCGAGGCTGGACGGGCCGACGACCCGCGTCGGCCCCTGCGCGGCGGCAGCGCGCAGCCGGTCCTCGCGCGCCTTGCCCTCCGCGCCTTCCTCCGCGAAGCCGGAAGACAGCACGGTGACCACCGGCACGCCGAGGCGGGCGGCCTCGGCCACGGTGTCGACGGCGGCGTCGGCGCCGGTCATCACGTAGACGTGGTCGGGCACGGCTGGCAGCGCGGACAGCCTCGGGTACGCCTTCTCCCCCTGGACGGTCTCCCTACGCGGGTTGACGAACCAGGCGGTGCCCTCGTAGCCGGCCGCCGCGAGGAACCGCTGGGGGCGGCCGGTCGTCTTCTTCGGGTCGTCGGAGGCTCCCACGATCGCGACCGACGCGGGGTGCAGCAACGGGCCGGACAGCGCGGCCACGCCCGGAGCGCGGTCAGCCTGCGACGGTGTGGGGTTCGGTGCCATCGGCTCTCCTCGGCTGAATGCGGCGTGTCACCGGACCGAACCGGCGCCACCTTGCTCAATACTCTATAGACTATTTGCTGTAGTGTCTGCGGTGTGGACCACATTGACACGGAACGCCCCGATGCCGGACTCAGCGGCGACGAAACCTCTCTGCCCGGAGTGATCAACCGGACCCCGCTCGCCGATCGGATCGCACTGCGCCGCGAGGACGGATGCCTGGAGGGCTCCCCCGTCGCCGGGTTCGACCAGCGCGTGTTCGGCGGCCACCTGCTCGCCCAACTCGTCCTGGCGGCCGGCGCACACGCACCTGCCCGCCGGGTCGTCGAGTCGCTGCACGTCTGTTTCCTCCGCCCCGGACGACCGGACGAGTCGATCGCGTACCAGGTCCGAACCGTCCGAACGGGCCGCACCCGCACCGTGCTCGCCGTCGGTGCCGAGCAGTCGGGACGCGAACTGGTCACCGGCCTCGTCTCGCTGGGCCCCGGCGAGAGGAACAGCTCCACCGCCTCGGTGCGGCCGCCTCAGGTTCCGGAACCCGAATCGCTCCCCTCACTCCCGCAGCGGCGGACCGCCGGGCTACCCGCGGACGGGGTCCGACTGCCGCCGCACGGCGACTGGCGCACCGCCTCCCGGCCGCTCGACGTGCGCCCGGTGGACGATCCATCGGCACCGCGCTGCCTGTGGCTGCGAGCCGACCCGGTTCCGGGCGCCGACAGCCATCTGCGGCGCGCGGTGCTGGCGTTCGCATCGGACCGCTCGCTGGTGCCGGTGATCGCCCGGGACCGCGGCGAGCGGGCGGGCCTGCACCGGCCCGCGGCCAGCGCGGACCACGCGATGTGGTTCCACACCGACTCCGAGCCGGGCAACTGGTTGCTCTACGTGCAGGACTGCCCGGCCGCCGGGGAGCGCGGCGGGCTGGCCCGCGGCACCCTCTTCGAGAGGGACGGCCGAGTCGTGGCGTCAGTCGCCCAGCACGCCGTGCTGCTCGACTGACCGATCTCCTGAGACGACGGCGAACGGACAGCGCGGTCCGGTCAGCGCAGCAAGTCCGGGTCACCGGGCCGGAATCCCCATCCGAGAGCCGCACCCAGCCGTTGAATGGCTGCCGCGTACTCCGCGGGCGGTCGGGTTGCCGCCCAGTGACACGGTCCACCGAGGCGTTCCGGGAAGCCGTAACCCCGTGTCATCAGCACGTCGATGTCACCGGGTCTGGTCGCTATTCCCTCGGCAAGCACCAACGCTGCCTCGTTCGCAGTGGCAGTCAGCACCCTTTCGACGATCTCCACCGTGCCGATCTCCCGCGGGGCGATCCCATGGGCGGCGCGGGCCTCGGCAATCAACACCTCGGTGGCCGGGTCGTCGTAGGGGGTGCGATCCCCGGTGACGTACCGATACCAACCAGCGCCGGTCTTCTGCCCGAGCCTGCCTTTCTCCACCAACCGGTCGGCCAGGTCCGAGTACCGCTCGCGCGGCTCCCGGGCGGCGTCCCGCCGCCTGCGCGCATGCCAGGCGACGTCGAGTCCGGACATGTCAGCCACCGCGAACGGGCCCATCGCGACGCCGACGTCGAGCAGCGCCTCATCCACCTGCCGCGGCGTCGCTCCCTCCTCCACCAGCAGCTCGCACTGGTGCCGGTACGCGGAGAAAATCCGGTTCCCTACGAACCCGTCGCAGACTCCGACGATCACCGGGAGCTTGCCCAGCAGGCGCGCCGCGGACAGTACGTGGTCCAGCGCGTCCTGGGAAGTCGCTCGTCCTCGCACGACCTCCAGCACGCCGGTGCGGTGCGCGGGAGCCAGGAAGTGCATGCCAAGCACTCGCTCCGGGTCGGCGACGGCGGTCGCCGCCAGCGCGTCGATGTCGAGGTAGGAAGTGTTGGTCGCCAGCGGCAGCCCTGGTCGGACGGCGCCGGCGACCTCGCCGAGTACGGCGGCCTTCACGCCGCGGTCCTCGACGACGGCCTCCACCACCAGGTCCGCATCCGACAGCACATCTAGCGCGGTCCCGGTGCGCAGCCGGGCGGCGGCATCGCCTCCGGCACGCGCCACCTGGTCGGCGGCCCGCTCCAGCGCGGCCGGATCGCGGTCGACGAGGGCCACGTCGGCGCCGGCTGAGACGAAAGCCCGGGCTATGCCGGCACCCATCGTTCCGGCCCCGACCACGCCGACTGTCCGGATCGGACGCCCGACCTTGGGTCGTCCGGCCCGGGCGACCGCGGTTCGAGCGAAGAACAAGTGCCTTCGGGCGGCGGCCTCGGGCCCGCGCCGCAGCCGGGTGAACTCGGCGCGCTCGTGCCGCAGTGCCGCCGTCGCGGGTAGCACGGTCGCGGCCAGCACCGCACCTGCCGCGGCCAGGACGCCCGGGGTTGCTCCGTGCCGGGAGATCAGCCGACGGGCGGTTTCCTCGAACAGCACCGGTTTCCCCGTCCGTGGCGGCAGGGTGCTGAGCACGCACTTGGCGGTGCTCCGGGCCGCGGCCACCGCGGCGTCGCGCAGCCGATCCGTGACGACCTCGTCGACCAGGCCGAGCTCGCCGGCCACCCCGACCGGGATCGGTTCGGCCGCAACCACCAGGTCGAGCAGGCGGTCGGGTTCCAGCAGCCGCACGCCGCGGACGATCCCCCCGGCTCCCGGGATCATCCCGAGGCCGACCTCGGGCAGTCCGACCCGGCAGCCGGCGAGAGCGACCCGGCGGTCGCAGGCCAGGGCGAGTTCCAGCCCGCCGCCGAGGGTGGCGCCGGACAGCGCCGCGACCACAGGCCGCGGATGTGCCTCGATCGCGGCAAGGACCTCGGGTAGCTGCGGTTCCGGCAGCTCGTCGACGGAGAACTCGCGCAAGTCCGATCCGGACATCAGGTGCTTGCCCGCACCGATCAGAACCACGCCGGTCACCGTCTCGTCCGCGGCGGTCGCCCGCAGCGCGTCCAGCAGCCCGGCCCGGACCGCCGCCGTGCTCGCGTTCACCGGCGGGTTGTCGAGCACGACGACGGCGACATCGCCGTCGCGCTCGACACGCACCGGTCCCCGGTCGCCGCTCACGACGCCGCCCGCTGCGGGAACCGGCGGCCGAAGATCTCCTCCGCGATCCGGTTCTTCATCATCTCCAGCGACCCGCCGGCGATCATCCAGCCGCGGGTGCGGCGCTGGCAGTACTCGACCAACGACTCGGTGCTGTAGCCCAGCGCGCCCATCATCTGCATCGCCGCGTCGGCCGCCTGGAATCCAGCGGTGTTGGCGGCGTACTTCGCGACGGTGGTCTCGTAGGCCGAAGGCAGCCCGCCCTCGGCGTTGGCCACCGCACGGGCGAGCAGGGCGTCGGCGGCGTCCAATGCGACAGCGGCCTCGGCGAACGTCCACTGCACACCCTGGAACTCGTTGAGCGTGCGGCCGAACTGGGTGCGGTGGGACACGTGCTCGCGGGCGAGGTTGAACGCGAGCCTGCCCAGTGCCAGTGAGCGGGAGGCGTTGCCGATGCGCTCGACGTTGAAGCCGCTCATCTGCTTCTTGAACCCGCCGGGGCCGAGCAGGATCCGCGACTTCGGGATGCGGCAGTCGTCGAAGTAGAGCTGAGCCCAGGTCTCGCCGCTCATGTAGGCCGACGGCTCGCCGACCTGGAAGCCGGGGTCACCGCGCTCGACCAGTACCGACCCGATGTTGCGGGTGCCGGGGCCGAAGCGGACGTAGACCAGGAACAGGGTGGCGTCCGCGCTGTGCGTGCCCCAGATCTTGGTGCCGTTGACGACGAGGGCGTCGCCGTCCTCCACAGCACTGGTGGTGAGTTCGGTGGCTGCCGACCCTGCCTCGGGCTCGCTCATCCCGAGCGAGAGCAGACCTCGTCCGGCGAGGAGATCGGGCAGGTACTCCGCCTTCTGCTCTGTGGTGCCGAATTCGGCGAAGGTGCGGATCGCGCCGAAGTTGCCTGCCTGCAGGATGTCGGCGCTTTTCGGGCAGTGCTGGGCGACCGCCTGGATCACCGCGACCGCGGTGCCCAGCCCGGCTCCTTGTCCGCCGTCCTGCTCGGAGATCGTCAGGCCCAGCAGGCCTTGTTCCCCCAGCGTGGCAGCGATGTCCCAGGGGTAGCGCGGGTCGTGCGCCCGCTCCAGCGCGCCGGGGGCCAGGTGCCGCGCGGCGAACGCGTTGACCGAGTCGAGCAGGTCGTTGCGGGCCAGGTCGTCAGCGTCCGCACCGTCGGCCGGACGGTCGAGGATTGAAGTCATTCTGGTGCCTTCCGTGGGCGTGGCGGCTGGTTCAGCCGATGAAGTCGAACTTCTGCTTCCACAGCTTTTCGTCGGCCTCCGCATGCCGGGCGAATCCGTCCTCGTCGAGCAGGTGGAAGCGCGGTGAGTCGGCCGTCGGCAGCTCGTATTCACCGGCGCGGACCGGACCGATGTCGGTGCGGACCGGGACGAAGCCTTGGGAGCCGACGAACTTCTGGCCGGCCTTGGACAGCGACCAGTTGGCGAACACCTGGGCGGCCGGGTTGTCGGCTCCCTTCGGGGTCAGCCCGAGCGGGCCTTCGGAGGCCGAGACACCTTCCTCCGGAACGACCAGACGGATGGGAGCACCGTGGCTCTGCGCGCCGAAGGCGTTGTTGAAGCTGACGGTCGCGATCGAGATCTCGCCCCGGGCCAGGGCGTCCACTTCGGTCGACGTGGAGTTGAACACCCGGGGCTGCTGAGCAGCCAGGCGGTCGAGGTACTGCGGACCGAACTCCTCGATCTGGAACCGGGTGAGCGCCTGCAGGGTGCCGCCGGTGGTGATCGCGACGATCCCGAGCTGCCCTTCGTAGCGGGGGTCGGCGAGGTCCTCCCAGCCGTCCGGCGGATTCTGAGTGTGGATGGCGGAGTTGTAGGCCATCGCGTTCACGAAGTAGTAGGCCGGGAACCAGTTCGCGTCGACCGTGGCGCCCGCCGCGGCCAGCTTGTCGTGGAACGGCGTCCGGTAGGGCACGTACACCCCGGCCTCGCCGAAGTCGCGTGCGGTGCGCGGATCGGTCAGCCGGATCACGTCGGCCCCGAGACGACCAGCGCCATGCTCGGACAGCGCTCGCTCTGCGAGCTTGTTGTTCGGCAGCCGGGTCAGCTCGACCTGGATGCCGGTCTCCGCGGTGAACCGCGCCAGCGTGAGATCCTCGGCTTCCTTGCCCGCGGCCGAGTACAGCACCAGCTTCTTGCCCCTGGCGGCGTCGTAAAGCGCCTTGTCGGCGATCTTCTCGCCGTCGATGGTCAGGCCGTCGGTGGCGTCCACCTGCGCCGGGGCGAGCAGCTTGGCCGCGCGAGCAGCCGGTGTGTTGTGCACCGACCCTCCGCAGGCCGACATCAGCAGGCTCACCACGACCAAGAGGGCCAGCAGCCCCGTGCTGCACACCCGGTGCGCTCCGCAGCGGGGGGACGTCGTCGTCTCAGGCACCGTGGCCTCCCGGGCCCGCGCCGAACCGGCGGGGCAGGTAGCTGAGCAGGAACATGATCGCGCAGTAGATGAGCGCGGTGGCGGAGGCTTCGCTGAGCGCGCCGCCGTTCTCGAACTGGTCGTAGATCGCGATCGAGAGGATCTCGGTGTCGGAGGTGTAGAGGAACAGCGGCACGGTCAGCTCACGCATGCTCAGCATGAGCAGGAGGAGGAACGTGGACAGCACCGAGACCCGCAGCAGCGGCACGGTGATCACGGCGATCGCGCGACTGCGGCGCGCGCCGAGCATGACGGCGCTGTCCTCCAGGTCCCGGTCGGTGGCCCGGATCGAGGCGGCGATACCCCGGAACCCCTGCGGCATCTGAACCGCGACGAAGCCGATGATCAGCACCGCGAGCGTGCCGTATACCGGCAGCGGCATGACAAGCCAGGTCCAGAGCAGGCCGATACCGAGCACGACGTGCGGGATGGCCAACGGGACCATCGACACGTTCTCCAACGCACCGCGACCGCAGGACTTGGTGCGGTACACCACGTAGCCGACCACGAAGGCCAGCGCAGTGCCGATGGCCGCGGCGGCGACCGAGACCACGACGCTGTTGGTGGCTGCCCCGAGGAACCCGTCGGAAGCCAGTGCTGTGGCGAACGAACTGGCGTCGAGCGCACCCGGCTCGGCGAGCTCGCCGAACGAGCTCATGTATGGCGAGCTCCGGACCGCCGACAACAGCAGTGCGAGCAGGGGCAGCACGATCGACAGCGCGAAGTAGCCCACCGCGACGACCAGCGCCGGGGTCCGCCAGCGGCCCAGCGCGATCGTGCGGGCCTTGACGCCCTTGCCCGACACCGTGGTGAACGAGCGGTTGGCCAGGTAGCGGCGCTGCATCCAGGTGACCGCCAATACCACCGCGACGAGCACGATCGCGATCACCGCGGCCTCGTTGCCCCGCGACGGGGTGGAATTCATGAGCTTGTAGATGAAGGTCGGGAGGGTGTCGATCCCGCCCGGGGTGGCCAGCACCTGCGAGACCGGGAAGTTCTCGAACACGAGCACGAAGATCAGCAGGCCGGATCCCAGGATGGCCGGCAGCGACAGTGGCAAGGTGATCGAGCGGATGGTGCGCCAGGTCGGGCTGCCGTGCACGCCGGCCGCGTCCTCGAGGTCGGGATTCATCAGCGACATCGAGCTGTGAATCATCAGGAAGGCGTAGGGCGCGTAGTACATCGCCATCACCACGACGACGCCGACGATGGTGTAGACGTTCACGACCGGTCCCGTCGCACCGAGGTCGCGGAACGCGACGTTGATCAGCCCCGCGCCCGGGCTGGCCAGGATCGACCAGGCCAGCGCGCCCACGTAGGACGGGAGGAACAGCGGCATCAGGCCGATCAGGTAGAGGAAGCCGCGGGCTCTGGCGTCGGTCCGGGCGACGACGAAGGCGAGCGCCCCGCCGATCGCCAGCGCCAGCACCGTGGCGCCGACCGCGATGAGCAGCGAGTTGCCCGCCGCTATGAGCACTCCCTCAGCCGCGAGGACCCGCAGGTTCTCCAGCGTGAAGGCGAGCCCGGAGTTGCCCGGCCGGGGCACGTCGGTGGCGAACGCCGCCACCACGATCAGCGCCGCGGGGACCAAGACCAGGAAGGAGATGAACGCCAGCAGCGGCAGCCCGAGGACCCGGGTTCGCAGCGGGATCGGATTGCGGTGTCTGCGGCGCGGCACGCCGGCATCCGGTGGGGCCGCCGCGGGGGCGGGTCTGGTCCGGGTCGTGGTCATGCGGCAACGACCTCCTGCGCGTCCGCCACGTGCTCTGGCAGCAACCGGACGGCGGGGGCTTCGACGCGGAGCGAGACCTCGGTCCCAGCGGTGAGCGTGCCGGTCGTGGGCGGCGGGCAGATCGCCTCCACCGCCAGACCGGCGCCGGTGCGCACGGTGCAGCGGATCGAAGCTCCCTGGAAGACCGCCACTTCGACGGTGCCGTGCAACCGGTTCATCGACGGCGGGTCGGTCTCCTCGGGAGTGCCGGCGTCGACGCGGACGTGCTCGGGCCTGATGCACGCGAAACGCGAGTCGGCGCCGCCGGCGCCGATGTCGTCGACCACCAGCTCCTGACCGTGGCCGGCCAGAAGAACCCGGTTGCCCTCGCACTTCTCGACCTCGAAGACGTTGGTGACGCCGAGGAAACCGGCGATGGACGCGCTGGCCGGAGCGGCGTAGATCTGCTCCGGCGTGCCGAGCTGGGTGATCCGGCCGCCTTGCATGATGGCGATCCGGTCGGCGAGCGAAAGCGCCTCCTGCTGGTCGTGGGTGACGTAGAGGCTCGTCAGACCGCGCTCGACCTGGATCCGGCGCAGCTCGACCCGCAACTCGTCGCGCAACCGCGCGTCGAGGTTGGACAGCGGCTCGTCCAGCAGCAGCACCGCAGGCTCCATGGCCATCGAGCGGGCCAGCGCGACCCGCTGCATCTGGCCACCGGAGAGCATGCTGGCCCCGCGCTCGCCCAGGTGACCCAGACCGACGACGTCGAGCACGCCGAGGGCCTTGCGCCGGGCCTCGGCCCGGCCGGCCCCCTTCATCTTCAGGGGGAACGCGACGTTGTCGAGCACGGTCATGTGCGGCCAGACGGCGTAGGTCTGGAAGACCATGCCGACGTTGCGCTTGTGCGACGGGACCGACATCCCGCTCGCCCCGTCGTACACCGTCCGGTCGCCGATGGTGATCCGGCCGCCGGAAGGCGACTCCAGACCGGCGATGCACCGCATGGTGCTCGTCTTCCCGCACCCCGACTGCCCCAGCAGGACGACAGAACTGCCGTCGGGGATCGTCAGGTCCAGGTTCTTCACGGCTCGGTGCTCCCCGTAGGTGAGCTCCAGTGCTTCGACACCAACCCTCATTGGATGGCTCCTCGCAAGTGGTGCGGTCAGTCGTGGGGCGTGCTGGTTCAGCCGGCGACGAGCGCGCGGGACCGGATCGCGCGGTCGACGTCGGCCAGGAAGTCCAGCCCCTCGAAGGCCCGGACAGCGGTGATGAGGTCGGCGGTGGCGGCCGCGCCGACCACCGGTTCGCACAACCCGCGGACCTTGTCCTCGAGCGCCTCGTCGGACAGCGGGTTCGCCGGCTCGCCGTACGGATGCTGCACCCAGGTGGTGCGGGTGCGCCCGCTGGTGAACTCGACGGTGGTTCTCGCCGGGCGTCCGGACCGGGGGTAGGCGGCGTCGGCGTCTGGATCGACGGTCACCGAGACGCGGCCCATCAGAGCCCGGACCGCGGCGTCCTCGCGGGCAGCGGGCTCGAAGTCGGTCAGAGTCACCGCGCCCCTGGTGAGGGCGACGGCGACCGCGTAGGGCAGGCTCAGCTGCGCCTGCAGGATCGTGTCCAGGTCGGTCCCGGTGTGCCGGGCGGCGATCGGGAACGTCTCGACCCGCACCGCGGCGATATCGGCCGGGTCGATCTCGTGCTCGCGACGCAGCCGCAGCGCACCGTCGATGGCACCGTGCAGGTGCCGACAGCACGGGTAAGGCTTGACGTAGGTCTTCAGCACGACCCACTGCTCACCGAGTCCGTCGGTGACGCGCTCGGGGAACCATGCCTCCCCCACCGAACCAGCGTAGGCGGCGAAGTATCCGTCGGTGCCTTCCAGGACCGTGGTCGGACCGGTGAGTCCGGCGACGGCCAGGTCCGCTGCGGCGATACCGTCGCGGGCGGCCTTGCCCGGGTGGAAGCGCTTGACCTCGGCCGAGTCCCCGAGGAACTCGAACAGCCCGCCCGCGTGGGATCCGGCGATGCCGAGTGCGTGCGCGGTCTCGGTTTCCGACAGCCCGCGGAGCACGGCCGCCGCGGCGGTGGCGCCGAAGACTCCGCCCAGCGGGGTGTTGTGGAAGTGCCGGTTGCGGGTGGCCGGGTGGCCGGCGGCGGCGATCCGGCACGCGAGTTCCATGCCGATCGCGGCCGCGGTGCGCACGCGTCCGGCGTCGGCGCCGAGGCTCTGGCCCAGGGCGAACACCGTCGGCAGCACCACCGAGGTGGGGTGCATGCTGCCCGGGGTGTAGCCCTCGTCGGACTCGATGCCGTGCCCGTTGGTTCCGTTGACCAGCGCCGCACCCAGGACTGACGACGCTCCGTGCCCGATCGCGGTCGCCGCGTCACCGGAGTAAAGGGCAGCCGTGTGCCGTGCGACAGCCCCGGACACCGGGCTCACCGAGCTGGCCACCATGCCGCCCACCGCGTCGAGCGTCATCCGGCGCAGGTGGTGGTCGAGGTCGGCGGGCAGTGGCCGTGCCTGCTGCTCGACGATCCACTTCGCGACGTGCCGGGTCAGTCCCGCATGTGCGTCCATGCACTTCTCCCGCTCAATGTGCTCGGGCCGCCCTCGTTGGCGGCTGCAGAGAAGCTACATACTCTATAGAGTGTTGTCCATGGATACCGGTCGGCTACCGTCGGGTAGTCGATAGCCCATAGACTGTCGAACCCTGATCACCGACCGACGCGCAGAAGGGCGGCACATGACCATCGGCAACGCGGACTCCCCGCCGCAGAGCCGCACGGCCTGGGTCGCCGAGCGGATCCGCGAGGACGTCGCCGCCGGCACCATCCGGCCCGGCGAGCTGATCAAGCAGACGGTGCTGGCCAAGCGGTACGGCGTCAGCCCCACCCCCGTCCGGGAGGCGCTGCGCATCCTGGAGGCGGACGGCATGATCGTCTACTCCACGCACAAGGGCGCCACGGTCCGGGAGATGACGCCGGAGACCGCGGCCGACCTCTACCGGCTGCGCGCCGCCGTCGAATCCGTGGCCGCCGGGATGGCGGTCGAGCGCATGACCGCCGAGGGACTTCAGGAAATCGAGAGGCAGCACGCCGAGATCGACCGGGCGGTGCGCGAGGGAGCCGCACCCGCCGAGCTCTCACGTCTGAACAAGCAGTTCCACTTCTCGATCTACGCGCGGTCCTCGCCGCTGGTCCTGCAGTACGTCGAGGCCCTGTGGGTGCGCTTCACCCCGCCCGCGACCGTGTGGGGCAGCGAGGACGCCGCCATGGCACTGCAGCGCGACCACGACGCGATTCTGAAGGCCGTGCGAAAAGGTGACGCGGAAGCCGCCGCCAGGCTCACCGCCGAACACGTGCGGCACGCCGCGGCCATCCGCGACTCGAACCCGCAACTGCGGGCCGCAGGCGGACAGGACCGGGAGGACCTCACCGGCCTCTGAGCCCGCACGCACCTGATCTCTGGGTCGACGGCCTCATCGGCCTCACGATGGCGCCGTTGTCGTTTCCGACCTCACAGGGCTACGTTTCGTTTCCGCGTGCCCAATTTCCAGTGTGTGGAGCGGCCTCGTCAGCGGTGGTTGATTTCGGTGGAGATGGCGTCGGCGTGTTCGCGCACGAGGGGCGCGCATCGGTCGCGAAGTTCTCCAGCGGGGATGCGCGCCGCGTTGACCGAGATGTTGAGTGCGGCGATGACGCCACTGCGGTCCCGGATGGGAGCCGCGACCGAGCGGACGCCCTCTTCTCGTTCACCATCGATCAACGCGAAGCCGTCCTCGCGAACCGTCATCAGGGCCTCGCGCAGCTCGCGCCGGTCTGTGATCGTGTGCGAGGTGAGTGGCGTGAGCTCGACCTCTTCGAGGTAGGCATCGAGTTCGGCGTCCGGCAACGCCGCGAGCAGAACCCGGCCGAGCGACGTCGGGTAAGCCGGCAGCCGCGAGCCGATGTTCAGCGTGATCGACACGCTCCGCGGACTCGGCACCCGCGCCAGGTAGACGATCTCCGCGCCGTCCAACGTCGCCAGCGAGGACGATTCCTGCGTGGAACTGGACAGGTCGCGCATGTGCGGCTCAGCGTGCTCCCACCACGGAGAGGAAGAAAGGTAACCGTAGCCGAGGCGCATCACCTTCGACGTCAACCGGAACCGGCGGTCCCGCTGGGTGGCGAACCCGACGCGGGTGAAGGTCAGCAGCACGCGACGGACGGTCGCGCGAGTGAGGCCGGTGAGCTCGGCCGCCTGGCTGATGGTCAGCTCCGGATGCTCCGCGGAGAAGGCCATCATGACCTGGAAGGCCTTGTCGACGGAATCGATGAAATCCGGATCTTCCCGTGACACTCCTGGCTTTCTCCGTCCCTGTCCGCGGGCCTTTCCAGGCTGAACGCACCCCAGCCCGGACTGGCTCGAATCTACCCCACCTCGCGGCGCCGGGGAGCGCTCGGCGGTGCCGCGAGGTGGGTGTCTCCGTGATCAGCGCGGGAAATCGAAGCATTTCGCGGGGTTGTCGACCAGCAGTCGTCTTCGGTCGGCCTCCGTGGGGGCGACTTCGGCGAGGAGGTCGACCAGGTCACCGTCGTCGGGGACGAAGCCGTGGGTGTTGGGGTGGGGGAAGTCCGTACCCCACACAACCCGTTGCGGCGCAGTCCTGGCAAGCAGCGTGGCGAGCGCGGCGGAGTCGCTCATGTCCGGTGGAACGGTGGCAAGGCGGTCGGCGCCGCTGAGCTTGACCCAGACCCGCCCGGTGTCGAGCAGCCGGCGCAAAGCCGTCACCGCAGGAGAGTCGAGGCCCCGGCGCAGATCGACACGGCCCATGTGGTCGATGACGACCGGAAGCGGCAGCGACCTGATGAAGTCCTCGTGTTCGGCGAGGCCGTTGCCGGCGACGTGCAGCGCGATGTGCCAGCCGTGGGGACGAACCAGATCCGTGATCGCTTCGATCGCTCCAGGCGTAGGCGCGGGTCCGAGATGCGGGGTGAAGTGCAGACGGGTACCGCGAACGCCGGCGTCATGCAAGCGGCCGACTTCCGCAGCGGAGGTGCCGGGGCGGATCAGCGCAACACCGCGGTATCGGCCCGCGCCTTCCTCCAACGCGGCCACCAGGGAGGCGTGGTCGGCGCCGTGCACAGCCGACTGGACGATCACCGCCCTGTGGAACCCGAGCAGGTGGTGCAGCTTCTCCAGATCGGCGAGCTGCGCTTCGGGGGGTGTGAAGGTCCGGTCCGGCGCGTACGGGGACAGGCTCGTGGGCCGAAGATGTGGCAGTGCGCGCCGCAGGCGTCGGCGGGCACGTCGATCATCGGAGCGTGGGGTGCCGGATGCGGTCCTGGGTTGGACGGTGTGCTCAACTGGGCCTCCTGCTGTGCTCAACTGGGCCTCCTGCTCGCTCAGTCGCAGCGGGCGGTCATGCCGCCGTCGACGACGATCTCGGTGCCGGTGACGAATCGCGCTTCGTCGGAAGCGAGGAAAAGCGCGGCGTGTGCGGTGTCGCGACCGTCTCCCATGAACCCGAGCGGGATGCGGGCCTGGCGTTGGGCGAGCAGCGCATCCACGTCACCGCCGGCGCGTTGTCCGGCGAGACGAGCTTCGACCATGGGGGTGTGCAGCTGCCCCGGCACCACTGTGTTGACCCGGATCTGGTCGGGAGCGTGCTGCACAGCGACCACTTTGGACAGCTGGATGACGCCTGCTTTCGCCGACGCGTATCCCACCTGTGCCGAGCCGGTCCAACGCAGCCCGGAGGCCGATGCGATGTTCACGATCGCACCGCCGCCATGCTCCTTCATGACGGGGATGACATGTTTGCAGCCGAGGTAGGCGCTGGAGAGGTTGGTGTCCAGCTGCGCCTGCCAGGTCTGCTCGTCGAGTTCCACCGGTCCACCGTGCCGTGAGCCGCCGACGTTGTTGACCAGCACGTCGACCCTCCCGAACGCGGTGCGGGCCTCCTCGACCATGCCCGCGACCGCTGCGGAGTCGGTGACATCGCACGTGTGCGCCACCGCGGTGCCGCCCTCCTCGGCGATCACCCCCAGGGTCGATTCCAGTGGTCCGGCCTCGCGGTCCACGACCAGCACCCGTGCGCCCTCGCGGGCGAAGATGACCGCCGTTGCACGTCCGTTGCCCCACCCCGGACCGGCGCTGCCCGCACCGGTGACGATCGCGACCTTGCCTGCCAGTCGACCGCTCATGCCAGTGCTCCGTTCTCGTCGAGGGTGTCGGGTTCGGTCGGCTCGTCCGGGCGACCGACGTGCAGGGCGACCAGGAAGCGGGAGACCAGGTTGTAGGTGCCGATGGTCGCGGTGAGCTCGACGATGTGCTGGTCGTCGAAGTGTGCGCGCAGTGCGTCGAAGATCGGGTCCGGCACCTCGATGGCCCGAGTCATCGCATCGATGTAGGCGAGCGCGGCGCGCTGCGGCGCCGTGAGCATGGCCGCCGGGTCGACGGCGCCGACGCGGAGTGCTTCGGTCTGCTCGGGGGTGAGCCCGGCCCGGTGCGCGACCGGTTCGTGCGCGTTCCACTCGTAGTCGGCACCGTTGAGAGCAGCGACGCGCAGGACCGCGAGTTCCCGGATGTCGGCGGGCAGGCTGGCACGGGTGCGGATCGCTCCCAGCAAACTGTTCCATCCGTCGGCGATCGGGGGACTGTGCAGCAGCATCTGGTCCAGTGGTGTGAGCTGCCCGCCGCGCCGCTCACGGATCCGATCAGCGATTTCGCTGTCAACGCTCTGGTATTCCAGGCGTGCCATCAGTGTCGTGATCCTTTCGTGCCGAGGATGCATATGAGGGGAGCGCCGCGGGCGGGTCAGGACGGGCCCGCAGTGTTGGCGACCGCGTCGGCCGTAGGCGCTGGGAATGATTCGGCGGAACCGTCGCGGTCAGGCAGGGGCGCAACGGGTTCGCCGTTGAGGACGGCGCGAGCACGTTCGAGATCGAGAGCGCGTTCCCAGCGTGCGACGACGAGGCTGCCCATGATCTGTCCGGACAGGCTGACCAGACCTCGCATGGTCGACAGGAACCGGTCGATGCCCAGGACCAGCATGATCCCGACAACAGGGGCCGTGCCCGTGGTCGACAGGGTCGCCGCGAGGATGACGAAGCCGCACCCGCTACTCCGGCGCTGCCCTTCGAGGTGACCATGAACACGGCCAGCAACCCGATCTGCTGCCACAACGACAGGTCGACGTTGAACGCCTGCGCGATGTACAGAGACGCGAAGCCGAGGTAGAGGCACACTCCGTCACCGTTGAACACATAGCCGGGGGGAACGACGAGGCCGACGATCCGCTTGGGCGAGCCGAGGTTCTCCAGCTTGCGCATGAGCTGCGGCATCACGACCTCGTAGTTGGAGGTGCCCAGCGTGATCAGCAGCTCGTCTTTGAAGTACCGGTACAGCTTGAGAATCCGCAGCCCGCACAGCCGAGCGATCAAGCCGAACACCAGCAGGCTGAACACGATCCCGGTTGCCCAGAACAGCACGATCACGCTGCCCAAATTGGACAGCGTCCCAAGCCCGAACTTGCCCGTGGTGTAAGCCATCGCGCCGAAGGCCCCAGCGGCGCCAGATACATGACGAGTTCGACCACACCGAACACCGCTTCGCCGACACGGACGATACCCCGGACCAGCAGCTTGCCACGGCTGCCGAGCGCCTTGATCGCGAGGGCGAACAAGATCGCGACAAGCAGGACCTGCAGCACATTGCCCTCGGCGAACGCACCGACGACGCTGCGCGGAATGATCTGAACCAGGAAGCCATACCAGTTCTGGCTCTCGCTGGTCTGCAGGTACTTCTCCGCCGAACCCGAGAGCTGGGACGCGTTCGGATCCGCGTTCAGTCCCCTACCTGGCTCGAACACGTCCATCACGACCAAACCGGCGATGAGCGCGATCGTCGTGACGACCTCGAAGTAGACCAGAGCTTTCAACCGACACGCCCCACAGCCGTCAACCCCCCGGCCGAGGCGATACCGGTGACGATCGTGCAGAACACCACCGGGGCGATGAGCATCTGGATCAACGAGATGAAACCGGTGCCGACCGGCTCGAGCGACGCACCGATCTCCGGAGCGATCAGTCCGAGAGCCGCGCCGAGTGCGATCGCGACGAGGACGGTCACGTACAGCTTCGACGTGAAAGCGCTGTACAACAGCGAGCGCATCGGCATCATCGCCTCCCGGAATTCGTGCGACTGACGAACATGTGTACGCTGTACGTACAGACGATGAGCGATGGCGGGACTGCTGTCAATACGCGCCCACGCTTTGTCCTACGCAGCACCGGAAAGACGATGCGACCTCGCGTGAGCGGCGACAATGCGCCCAGCCCTGAACATGACGCCGCTGGTATCGCCACTCCAACGCCCAGGGCGGATTCAACTGGTTATGTGCAGGAGCGGTTGTCGGGGCAGATCCGCCGTCCGGACGGGATCCCGGTTCCCGGGCCGGCTACGGCGCCGTGGAAGGAAAGGAACAAGCCCCACCGCCAAGACCGCCGGTGGGCCATGGCGTGGAGTCCGGAGCAGATCTCGCACCGGCTTACGGTCGATTTCCCCGATGATGAGTCCATGCGGATCAGCCACGAAGCGATTTACCAGGCGCTCTACGTTCAAAGCCGCGGCGCCCTGACACGGGAGTTGGTTACCTGCCTGCGCACCGGCCGCGCACTGCGGGTGCCGCGCGCCCGCGCCCGCCGCACCCAGGATGGCATGATGAGGCCAGAGGTGACGATCGATCGGGCGGCCCGCAGAAGCCGCCGATCGCGCCGTCCCGAGCATTAAGAGGGAGATTTGATTATCGGTCTGGACAAGTCCGCGATCGGCACGCTCGTCGAGCGGTCCACCCGCTAGGTGATGCTGCTGCACCTGCCGCGCGCATGCAGGGCTACGGGACCGAGCCCAGGGTGCACAACGGCCCCGCCCTGGCCGGCCATGGCGCCGAGGCCGTCCGGAATGCCATCGCGTCCACGATCACCACGCTGCCCCAACAGTCGCGCCGATCCCTGACCTGGGACCGTGGAAAAGAAGTGGCCCAGCACGTGCAGCTACACATCGACACCGGGGTCGAGGTCTACTTCGCCGACCCGCACAGTCCCTGGCAGCGCGGCACCAACGAGAACACAAATGGCCTGCTGCGCCAATATTTCCCCAAGGGCACCGACCTGGCCCGATGGATGCCTGACGAACTCGACGCCGTCGCCGCCGCACTCAATGGCCGTCCACGCAAGACACCCGACTGGAAGACGCCCGGTGTTGCGACGACCGGTTGAACTCGGGCTTGCGCGCCAGCACCTCGATTTCGAACGTGGCGTGACCGGTGGCGATGCCTTCGGCGTAGATGCGGCGCACCGCAGCCCAGTCGGTGAATTCGAGGGAAATCGCCCGCACAGTGGACGTCCGCGGACGGCGTCTGCAATGAGCGGATGCAGCTGAAAGTTGTCAAGGGCGCGGATCATGGGATTGCCCACAGGGCATGGCTGCGGCGGAACGATGCGAAAATTCCTGCGGGCACTACTGTCCGTGCCCTCCGTCGCAATTGCAGTCATTCAATCGGCCGATTGACCGTCACCCTGTTGCTTGATCGACTTCGCATCATGTCCGCAGGCACGGCGGGTTGCCGCTGAGTCGAACAGCAGCGGCTGGGGTAGTCGACCGGTTCGTGCTTCGCGGATGGTTGGCGTGGTCTCGTGTCATGGATTGGTGGTGTGTGGTGACGGGTATTGAGCCTGTGGCCCAGGGCATTGACAGTGGACAGTCGCAGTTGAGCTTGGGTACTGCGGCGGCGCGGAATCTGGCGACGACGACGAAGACGCCGCCGCAGATGCAGTCGATCACCTCGCGCTGGTTGTTGCGGCTGCTGCCGTGGGTGCAGGCGTCCGGTGGCGCGTACCGAGTGAACCGCCGGTTGACCTACCAGGTCGGTGACGGGCGGGTGACCTTCACCAACGAGGGAGCCCAGGTGCGCGTCATTCCCGGGGAACTGTGCGAATTGCCGCTGTTGCGGGGTTTCGAGGACACGGACGTACTGGAGGCCTTGGCCTCGCGCTTCGTGCAACGTGAGTACGGGGCGGGTGAGGTGATCGCCGAGTCCGGCCGACAGGCCGACGAGGTGGTGCTGATCGCGCACGGCAAGGTGAACCAGCTGGGGGTCGGCGAGTACGGGGACCAGACGGTCCTGGACGTGCTCGCGGACGGCGCCTACATCGGCGGGCAGGTGCTGGCCGATGGGCAGGGCACGTGGGAGTTCACGGCCAAGACGGTGACACCGTGCACGGTGCTGGCGCTGCCGCGGCAGGCCGTGCAGGAGCTGAGCGAGCGGTCCGAGGCGCTGCGGACCCACCTCGAGCAGGCACGGAATCGCCCGCAGAAGGAGCACAACCCGGATGGGGAGGCCGCGATCGCGGTCGCTTCGGGGCATGACGGGGAACCGGATTTGCCGGGAACGTTCGTCGATTACGACATCAACCCGCGCGAGTACGAGCTCAGCGTCGCCCAGACGGTGCTGCGGGTGCACACCCGGGTCGCCGATCTCTACAACCAGCCGATGGATCAGGTCGAGCAGCAGCTGCGGTTGACCATCGAGGAGCTGCGCGAGCGCCAAGAGCACGAGATGATCAACAACCGTGATTTCGGGTTGCTGCACAACGCGGATCTGCGTCAGCGTATCCACACACGCACCGGCGCTCCGACCCCGGACGACATGGACGAGCTGTTGGCCACGGTGTGGAAGGACCCGGGTTTCTTCCTCGCCCACCCCCGTGCGATCGCCGCGTTCGGACGGGAGTGCAGCCGCCGGGGCCTCTACCCGCAGAGCGTCGACGTCGGTGGGCACCACGTCCCGGCCTGGCGCGGCGTTCCGATCTTCCCTTGCAACAAGATCCCCGTGAGCAAGACCCGCACCAGCTCGATCCTGCTGATGCGCACCGGCGAGCAGAACCAGGGCGTGGTCGGACTGCACCAGACGGGTCTGCCCGACGAGTACGAGCCGGGTCTGTCGGTGCGGTTCATGGGAATCAACGAGAAGGCCCTCATTTCCTACCTGGTCAGCACGTACTATTCGGCGGCGGTGCTGGTGCCGGACGCGCTGGGTGTGCTCGAGCACGTCGAGCTCGGGCGGGAAGGCTGAGCGCGGCGCATGCAACCGTTCGAGCTGCCGGAGTTCTACCTGCCCTGGCCGGCGCGGCTGAATCCCCACCTGGAGTCGGCGCGGAAGAACACCAAGGCGTGGTCCTGCGAAATGGGCATGCTGGCGCCCGAATCGGACGAGGGCAGCCATTTCACCTGGAGTGAAAAGGAATTCGACTCCCACGACTACGCCTTGCTGTGCGCCTACACCCATCCGGACGCACCGTCACGAGAGCTGGATCTGGTCACCGACTGGTACGTGTGGGTGTTCTACTTCGACGACCACTTCCTCGAGCACTACAAGCGCACCGGAGATCTGGCCGGGGCCCGGGAGTACCTTTCCGGTCTCCGGGCGTTCATGCCGGCGCAGCCCACCAACACCGCGCCGCGTGCGACCAATCCGGTCGAGTGGGGGCTGGCGGATCTGTGGGCGCGCACGGCCTCGGGGATGTCCGCGGACTGGCTGGCCCGGTTCGCGGAAAGCACGCAGAACCTCCTCGAGGACTGCGTGTGGGAACTGACCAACATCACCCAGGACCGGGTGCCCAATCCGATCGACTACGTCGAGATGCGCCGCAAGGTCGGCGGCGCACCGTGGTCGGCCGACCTCGTCGAGGTCGCCAACGGGGTCGAGATCCCGCCTGCGGTCGCCGCGGCCAGGCCGATGCGGGTGCTCAAGGACACCTTCGCCGACGGGGTGCACCTGCGCAACGACATCTTCTCCTACCAGCGGGAGACCGAGGAGGAGGGCGAGGTCAACAACGGGGTGCTGGTCATGGAGAGGTTCTTCGACTCCACCCCGCAGCAGGCCGCCGACCTCACCAATGATCTGCTGACGTCTCGGTTGCAGCAGTTCGAGGACACCGCTCTGACCGAGGTACCGCCCCTGTGCGACGAGAACGGCCTGGACCCCGTGGCTCGCGCGAGTGTGCTCACCTACATCAAGGGGCTGCAGGATTGGCAGGCCGGCGGTCACGAATGGCACCTGCGTTCGTCCCGCTACATGAACGACGGCGCCGTCACCAAACCGGCGAGCGTGCTCGGCGGTCCGACCGGACTGGGCACCTCCGCGAGCACGCTGCTGCTGTCCCGAGCAACGCCTGGATTGCGGCACAGGTCCCAGCGGCACGCCCACGCGCCGATGCAACCGGTGGGACATCTGCCGCTGCCGGAGTTGTACATGCCGTTCCCGATCCGGGTCAGCCCGCACCTGGATGCCGCGCGGCGGTACGCGGTCGGCTGGGCGCGGGAGATGGGCATGTTCGACTCGGTGCCCGGCGTGGAACAGGGCGGCGTGTGGGACCAGCGGCGCTTCATCGGCTTCGACTTCGCGCACTGCGCCGCGATGATCCACGCCGATGCCAGCCCCGACCAGCTCAACCTGTCGTCGGACTGGCTGGCCTGGGGAACCTACGGCGACGACTACTTCCCCCTCGTGTTCGGCGCCACCCGCAATCTCGCGGGGGCGAAGCTCTGCAACGACAGGCTCTCGGCGTTCATGCCACTGGACGCCGGGGCCGTCCCGGAGCCGACGAACCCGATCGAGCGGGGCCTGGCGGACCTGTGGCGGCGCACCGCAGGGCCGATGACGATGTCCGCGCGCCAGCAGTTCCGCACCGCGGTGGAGGACATGACCTCCAGCTGGCTGTGGGAGTTGGCCAACCAGGCTCAGCATCGGATTCCGGACCCGGTCGACTACATCGAGATGCGTCGCAAGACGTTCGGGTCCGACATGACGATGAGCCTGTCCCGTCTCGCGCAGTCGGATGTCGTGCCGGCGGAGATCTACCGGACGACGGTCATCCGCGAGTTGGAGAGCGCGGCGCAGGACTACGCCTGTTTCACCAATGACCTGTTCTCCTACCAGAAGGAGATCGAGTTCGAGGGCGAGATCCACAACATCGTGCTGGTGGTGGAGAACTTCCTGGCAGTGGATCGCCTCAAGGCCCGTGACATCGTCGCCGACCTGATGGCGGCGAGGATGCGGCAGTTCGAGCACATCATCGCCGACGAGCTGCCGGTGCTGTTCGATCAGTACGCCCTCACCGAGCCCGCCCGCCGGGGCCTGACCCGCCACGCCGACGAACTCAAGGAGTGGATGTCGGGGATCCTGGAATGGCATCGCAGGTGCGTGCGCTACACCGAGGCAGAACTCCAGCGGAATCGCACGCCGAACGTCGGACACCGCTCCGCCGCTGACGGTGATCGGCAAGCAGTGCGACGACTGCTCTCCGGTCCCAGCGGGTTGGGCACCTCCGCCGCCCGGATCGCGTCGTCACGCGGTACCGGACACTCCGCGCCCGGTCCGTGGTGAACGGAACCTGAATCTTGCTTTGACACAACGTGATGGAGAGTCTTCCCATGTCCGGCCCTGAGCTCCCGCCTGAGCACAACGGGCAGTCCCAGCTGAGCCTGGGAACTGCTGCGGCACGAAACCTGGCCACCACGACCAAGACGCCACCGCAGATGCAGAGCATCTCCCCGCGGTGGCTACTGCGAATGCTGCCGTGGGTGCAAACCGCGGGTGGCGCCTACCGGGTGAACCGCCGGTTGACCTACGCCCTCGGCGACGGGCGTCTGACGTTCACCAACACCGGCCAGAGCGTGCGGGTGGTACCTCCGGAACTGCGCGAACTGCCGACGCTGCGCGATCTGGATGACGAGGGGGTCTTGGCCGCACTGGCGGAGCGGTTCACCCAACGCGAGCACGCGCCCGGCGACGTCCTTGCCACCGCCGGTCAACCCGCCGAGGAACTGATCCTTCTCGCCCACGGTAAAATCAGCACGCTCACCGACGGCGAATTCGGCGGCCAGTCCACACTCGACGTACTGGCCGACGGCCACTTCCTCGGGGACCGGGTCCTCACCGGCGAACAGACGACCTGGCCGGTCACCGCCAAGGCAACCACCCCGTGCATCGTCCTGGCACTGTCCAGGCAGGCCATCGAAAGCCTCGTTCAGCAGTCCGAGGTGCTGCGCGGGCACCTCGAGCGGGTGCGCAACAGCCCGCAGCGCGCACAGAACAAGCACGGCGAGGCTGCCATCGACCTCGCTTCCGGCCACGACGGCGAAGTCGACCTGCCCGGCACCTTCGTCGACTACGAGCTCGCACCTCGCGAATACGAACTCAGCGTCGCCCAGACCGTCCTTCGCGTGCACACCCGGGTAGCCGACCTCTACAACCGGCCTATGGACCAGCTCGAGCAGCAGCTGCGCCTCACGATCGAGGAACTTCGCGAAGAGCAAGAGAACGAGCTGATCAACAACCGCGATTTCGGGCTGCTGCACAACGCGGATCTGCGTCAGCGCATCCAGACCCACAGCGGCCCGCCCACGCCGGGCGATCTCGACGAACTGCTGTCGCGCCGCCGCAAGTCGGAGTTCTTCCTGGCCCACCCGCGAACCATCGCCGCCTTCGGCCGCGAATGCTCCCGCCTGGGCCTGTACCCGGAGACGGTGGACGTCCACGGCACCCGGGTGCCCGCCTGGCGCGGCGTTCCACTCCTGCCCTGCAACAAAATCCCGATCACTGACACGGGCACCAGCTCCATCCTGGTCCTGCGCACCGGCGAGGAGAACCAAGGTGTCGTCGGCCTGCACCAGACCGGCATCCCCGACGAGTACGAAGCAAGCCTGAACGTGCGTTTCATGGGCATCAACGACAAGGCCGTGACGTCCTACCTCGTCAGCGCCTACCACTCCGCTGCCGTACTCACCCCCGACGCGCTCGGCGTCCTCGAAAACGTCGAAATCGGACGCTGAAACCAGGAGTTGCCACCATGACCACCACCGGAGTGACACCCGACGAACACACCGCGCACCAGGCGCTGGCCTGGAGCCGCGGAATCGTCGACCCAGCCCTGCGCTCCGCAGTCGATACCCTGCCCGAAGACCTGCGGCATGTCAGCGGCTACCACTTCGGCTGGTGGGACGAACACGGCAATCCCACCGAGACCAGCGGGGGCAAAGCACTGCGCCCCGCCTTGGTCCTCCTGGCCGCCGAAGCCGTCGGCTCCACCGCGACCGCAGCCCTACCCGCCGCGGTCGCGGTGGAGCTGGTGCACAACTTCTCCCTGCTGCACGACGACGTGATGGACAACGACACCACCCGTCGTCACCGCCCCACCGCCTGGAGGGTCTTCGGCGTCAGCGCGGCCATCCTCGTTGGCGACGCGCTGCTCAACCTGGCCTCCGACGTGCTCGCCGACAGCGGGCACCCGTCCGCCATCCCAGGAATACGACAACTCAACAAGGCGGTGCAGGACCTCATCCGCGGCCAGATCATCGACATGGCCTTCGAACAACGCGACGACGTCGACCTGCACCAGTACCATCACATGGCCCACGCCAAGACCGCGGCTCTGCTCGGGTGCGCGTGCAGCCTCGGCGCCACCTTCGGCGGCGGCACCACCGAACAGGCCAACCACCTGCAGTCCTTCGGCGAACACCTCGGACTGGCGTTCCAGTACGTCGATGACCTCCTCGGAATTTGGGGAGATCCGAGCGTCACCGGCAAATCCGCTTACTCCGATCTTCAGGGCCGCAAGAAGACCCTGCCCGTGGTCGCCGCGCTCGCCTCCGACACGCCAGCCGGCCACAAGCTCGCCGAGTGGTATCACAGCCGACAAGCACTCTCGTCTACCGACCTGGCCAACGCCGCCGACCTCATCGACTCCGCCGGCGGACGCGCGGCAACCCAGGCCCAGGCCGATGACCAATTGAACCAAGCCCTACGCTGCCTGCACATTGCCCAACCAGCAGCACGCACCACCGAACTCACCGCACTCGCCCACCTCGCCACCCGCAGACGAGGCTGAACCGGAATTCCATCTACACGCAACGAAAAGCAGGGCATCGGTCTTGTGGAACGCTGCTTCGCCGAACTGACAAACCGCAAACTCCGCCGCTCTTGCCACCGCAGCGTCAAACCCCTCGACGACGTCCACAGCTGGATCGCCGCATGGCGCGAGGACCCGCGACCCTTCGTCTGGACCGCTGACGAGATCCTGGCCAGCCTCGCCCACTACACAGAGTTGGAACGTTTCGGCACGATCGCCGGCTCGAACTCCCCGTTCCGGTCCCGCGGAACGTCCAGCTCGACGGGTCCGTGCACAGTGGACACGGTTTTCGTTGATCGTCCGTTGCGGGAATTGCCGGTTCCCGTCCCGGCGGGGTCGCCTTTTGCGTAGCCGAGGTGGTGGGTCATCTCGGTGTCCAGAGCCCGTTCCAGCACTGCTTTGGTCATCTGGTTGAGCAGTTCCTGAACGCCCAGCGAACCACCCTTGGATTGGGCGTCGCGCACGAGCGCGTCCAACACCTCCGGCGACAGTAGCCCAGTACCGCAGCCTCGCCCGCAACCACATCCTTCCCAGGTGGGGCACAACCCCTCTCGCCGACATCTCCGCGATCTCCGCCCGGATCTGGAGCAAACAGCTCCACTGCGGCGGCTACGCGCCCTCCACAGCGAGCACCATCCTCAAGATCCTGTCGATGATGCTCGACGACGCCACCGACCACCTCGTCCCCACCAATCCCCTGCTACCCCGGCGGCACCGCGGACGCCGAACCCGCTACCGCCGAGCTGAACCAGCCTGGGCTACACCTGACCAAGTCAACGCCGTCGCGACGCACGCTCGCATCCTCGGCGGCGACACCGCCGCCACCCTGATCGTCACGGCCGCCTATACGGGCGCCCGCTGGGGCGAACTCACCGGACTCCAGCACACCAACGCCCACCCCGACAAAGAGTTCAACAACACCACCGAACACTCTCATCCCATTGACCCCACTACACGCTTGAAGACTCCGCGCGTCCAGCCACCAGCACCCCCCACCTCGACCCCTTGACCAGCGGGCAAGAGCCACCAACACAAGAGCTGGCAACGGGGCCGCACAACCGCACCCCCACCCGAGAGCAACCAACCCTGCCCGAGCCAGCGACACCCGATACGACCTGCGATAACGGCGAAATCGTGATCCACAAACCACAAAGTAGATGGATCTCGTACCCGGTCAACGTGAGTCCGCCGGGACGCGACCCCCTCCTGCCCCGACACAACATCACGACTCCCAAAATCCTCCCAAAAACCAGATCACCCACCACAATGGACGATCAACAAAAGATTCACCCCGGAACGCAAAACAGCCCGCTGACCTGCGCTTACGCGCTAGTCAGCGGGCTGCTGTGACCGTCGGGACGGCGGGATTCGAACTTACGACCCTTGCCCCCCAGCGGTGGCCGAACAAGCGCGCAACCAGCAGAAACCGAGAAACCGCAGGCCCAAGCGGTGCAGTTCACCGCCACACAAAGCGCTACGACACGGAACTCGCCTACACAATTCTCCCACCTTCCTCCCACCGCCAGCGTCAAAGAGAATGGTCGCGGCTGTCCATGGTGGGATGACGCAGGCCGAGGCGACGAGGGTGGTCGCGGCAGCGCCGCAGTCGGTTTCCAGATGGGTGCAGGCGTGGCGAAGAGGTACGCCGCGTACGCCAACCGTTCCGGGTCATGCGTGCACTCACACCATCATTCTCCTCTACGAGATCCAACTCCGTCGCAGGTCACCACGCCCGCGCATCGACCGTCTTCGGCGGTTGATACGCGAGCCGAGGTGCCTGCGAATGGAATGGCGAACCGCGGAAAGCAACGTTTCCAGGTGCTGGATCGATGCGGTGTCAGCCGTGCACGTGCAGCGGCTTGCCGGCCAGGGCGAGGTGGGCCTCGCCGAGCGCTTCGGTCTGAGTCGGGTGGGCGTGCACCAGCGGTGCGACGTCCTCGGGCAGGGCCTCCCAGTTGTAGATGAGCTGGGCCTCGCCGATGAGCTCACCGACGCGGTCGCCGACCATGTGCAGTCCCACCACCGGGCCGTCGGTGACCCGGACCAGCTTCACCGCACCGGAGGTCTTGAGGATCTGGCTCTTGCCGTTGCCTGCCAGGTCGTAGTTGAAGGTCTCGACCGATCCGTACTGCTCCTTGGCCGCGGCCTCGGTCAGGCCGACCGAGGCGACCTCGGGGTGGCTGTAGGTGACCCGGGGGATGCCCGACTCGTCGATCGCCTGCGGGTCGAGCCCCGCGATCTCCTCGGCCACGAAGATGCCCTGCTGGAAGCCGCGGTGCGCCAGCTGCAGGCCGGGCACGATGTCGCCGACCGCGTAGACGCCGTCGACGCTGGTGCGCAGGCGCTCGTCGGTGCGCACGAAGCCGCGCTCCATGGTCACCCCGGCCTCCTCGAAGCCCAGCGCGGCGGTGTTGGGGCCGCGGCCGACGGCCACCAGCAGCAGGTCGGCGTCGTACTGGTCGCCGTTCTCCAGGCTGACCGAGACCCCCTCGGCGCTCTGCTGGGCGCCGGTGAACTTGACGCCGGTCTTGAACTTGATGCCGCGCTTGCGGAACTCGCGCTCCAGGCGCTTGGAGATGAACTCGTCCTCGTTGGGCACCAGGTGCGGCAGGGCCTCGACGATGGTGACCTCGGCGCCGAAGGAGCGCCAGACGCTGGCGAACTCC
Source organism: Saccharopolyspora erythraea (assembly GCF_018141105.1). Lineage (NCBI taxonomy): Bacteria > Bacillati > Actinomycetota > Actinomycetes > Pseudonocardiales > Pseudonocardiaceae > Saccharopolyspora > Saccharopolyspora erythraea. Next base: position 6,262,878 of record NZ_CP054839.1, read on the forward strand.
ACGCCGATCACGCCGCCGCCGAGGACCACGACCTTGTCCGGGACGAAGTCCAGGTTCAGTGCCTGCTCGCTGGCGATGACCCGGCCGCCCAGCTCCAGCCCCGGCAGCGACTTGGAGTACGAGCCGGTGGCGAGCACGACGTTGCGGCCGGTGTAGCGGGTGCCGTCGACCTCGACGGTCTTGGCGTCGACCAGGGTGCCCGCACCCTCGACGACGGTGATCTTGTGCGCCTTGAACAGGCCCTGGACGCCCTTGTAGAGCTTGCTGACGACACCGTCCTTGTAGGAGTTGACGCCCGCGATGTCGATGCCCTCCAGCGAGGTCTTCACACCGAACTGGTCACCGTCGCGGGCGGAGTCGGCGACCTCCGCCGCGTGCAGCAGCGCCTTGGTGGGGATGCACCCGCGGTGCAGGCAGGTCCCACCGAGCTTGTCCTTTTCGATAAGGACGACGGACAGGCCGAGCTCGGCCGCGCGGAAAGCGCAGGCGTAGCCGCCCGAACCGCCGCCGAGAATGACCAGATCGGCGGACGTGTCGGTCATTGTTGAAACTCCTTTGTGGTCACGGAATCAAGGGTTCAGCGGGACAGCAGGCTGCTGGCTTCCTGCGCGGCGGTACCGGCCTTGGCCAGGTGCGCGAGGTTGTCCGGCAGCGGCATGCCGCGGTGCTCGGTGGCCTTGGCGTACAGGCGCCCGGCGCGGTAGCTGGAGCGCACGAGCGGCCCGGCCATCACACCGGGGAAGCCGAGCTCCTCGGCGGTGCGGGTGTGCTCGACGAACTCCTCCGGCTTGACCCAGCGCTCCACGGGGTGGTGGCGGGGGCTGGGGCGCAGGTACTGGGTGATGGTGATGATGTCGGTGCCCGCCTCGCGCAGGTCGCGCAGCGCGTCGGTGACCTCCTCGGGCGTCTCGCCCATGCCCAGGATGAGGTTGGACTTGGTCACCAGGCCGTCCTCGCGGGCCCGGGTGATGACCTCCAGCGACCGCTCGTAGCGAAACGCCGGACGGATCCGCTTGAAGATCCGCGGCACGGTCTCCACGTTGTGGGCCAGCACCTCCGGCCGGGAGCCGAAGACCTCGGCGAGCTGGCCGGGGTCGGCGTTGAAATCCGGGATCAGCAACTCCACGCCGGTGCCCGGGTTGAGCTGGTGGATCTGGCGCACCGTCTCGGCGTACAGCCAGGCGCCGCCGTCCTCGAGGTCGTCGCGCGCGACACCGGTGACCGTGGAGTAGCGCAGCCCCATCGCCTGCACCGACTCGGCGACCCGGCGCGGCTCCTCCACGTCGAGCTCGGCGGGCTTGCCGGTGTCGATCTGGCAGAAGTCGCAGCGGCGGGTGCACTGGTCACCCCCGATGAGGAAGGTGGCCTCGCGGTCCTCCCAGCACTCGAAGATGTTCGGACAGCCCGCCTCCTCGCAGACGGTGTGCAGTCCCTCCCGCTTCACCAGGCCCTTGAGCTCCTGGTACTCGGGTCCCATCCGAGCGCGGGTCTTGATCCACGATGGCTTCTTCTCGATAGGCGTCTGGCTGTTGCGCACCTCAAGACGCAACAGCTTCCGCCCCTCCGGCGCCGCAGTCACGCTGAGGACTTCCTTCCTGACTTCAATTCAGTCTTCGACTTCGAACATAACTGTTTTCAGGCCGCCGAAAAAGCACTACGAGGCGTCACAATTAATGGCACCACTGCACACATTAACCATCGAAAGCACGCAACTGTTGCCTCAGCTTTGCCTTTCGACGTCCCCACGGGGTTCGCGTGAGGCCGCGATGTTACCCCGGCTCGTTTCACCTTCGCACTGCCGTCTCGCGGCGCGACGCGTCCTGCTGTGCGCCGCGAGGTTGATCTCCCCCCACATGTCCACAGGTTTGGTGGCGAGCCCACGGACGACTGACAAGCTGTAGGCGACCGGGTGCCGACGGAACCGCCGCAGCATCCGGCGGGGCTTGGCCCGCACCCTCCGCTCGAGATCCTTCACGTACTGCCTCGAAACGTCTCGCCTGGAAGCGAAGCCACAGTTGCAGCACGTCGTGCATGCGAGGACATTGCCGGCGTAGGTCAACTCGTGGGGAGCCTCCTCGCCGCAATTCCGGCACAGCAGGCTTGCCCGCTCGATGTTGCTCATGGCCTTTCCTCCGCGCACCTAGTCGTGGCTGTTCAGTTCGGTGAGCAGTTGCTCGGCGAGGACGAGATCATCGGGGTAGGTGATCTTGATGTTGGTGCCTTCCCCTGCGATCCACTGGACGGGGAGATCGGAGAAATTCTCCATGCACGAAGCGGTATCGGTGCCGACGAATTCTTCCCGAGCAGCTTTCTCATAGGCGTCGAGGAGTGGGCGGGCGCGGAAACCCTGCGGAGTCTGCACCCGGATCAGCCCCGCGGGTGTCTGGCCCTCGAGCCGGCTTCCGTCTTCGTTGACCATGCGCAAGCTGTCATCGCGCACTCCCGGTATCGCGCCCCCGTGCTCACGCGCGGCGTGCACGACGCCGGCGATCAAGGACGGGGACGGCGCCGGCCTCGCGGCGTCGTGGATCAGGACCGTGTCGATTGTGCCGTCGTCGATCCGGGCTGCGAGGTGCCGGAGCGCGTGCAGCTCCGACTCCTGGCGGGTCTGACCACCGTGAACGATCTCGATCTCCAGGTGGTCGAGTTCGCGATCGAGCACCCACTCCACGTGCTCGTGGTCCTGGGGCCGCACGACGAGTACGAGCACACCGACCTCCGCCGGCCTGGCCATGGCCTCCATCGCCCAGGAGACGACGCGGCGCCCGGCCACCGGGAGGAAGACCTTGTTGGTCGCGCTACCCACCCGCGTGCCCGCACCACTGGCCAGCACGACTCCAGCAGCGGTCGGTGAACTCACTCTCATCGCCTCTCGGTCACGATCGTCGGGACTCCATCGTAAACGTCACACCACCCTGTGAGGAGGGACGACATTCGGTCCCCGCCTCACCGGTGCACTGGGGTCAGACCGAGCCGCTCCGGCTCGTTCAGGATCGTTTGCAGAGCCTGCAGGGCACGAGCGGCGTCGGCTCCGTCCGCGATCCGGTGATCGACGGTCAGGCCGACCGTGCACGTGGTGCGAGCCTCGACGCCGCCGAGAACCGGCACGAGACGCGGGCCGACGCTGCCCAACGACAATGCCGTTCCCTGCGGAGGCGTCAGCAGTGCGTTGAAGGAGTCGATACCCAGCCCGCCCAAGTTCGAGACGGTGGAGGATGCCGTCGCCGACATCTCCTCGACGGTGAGCTTCCCACTGCGGGCACGCTGGACCAGATCGCGGATGCGTTGGTCGAGCTCGTCGACTCCTGCCACATCAGGCTCACCGAGCACCGGTGCCAGCAAACCCCGGTCGGTGTCCACGGCAAGCGCGATCGCGACAGACTCCAGCGGCTGAACGCCCTCATCAATCCATTGCGCGTTCAACACGGGCGAGTCCCGAAGGACGCATGCGAACGCCCTGGTGAGCACAGTCGTCCACGTGCGGCGTCCCCGGTGCGGCGCCACCACCCCGAGATCGAGGTCGCGGTAGACCGTGAACTGCGGGATCGCAGCAGAGGCCGTCATCTTGCGCGCGACGGCCGCGCGCATGCTGCGGCGTTTGCTCCTGGCAGCCTCGTCGTCGACCTTGCCCGCGCTGATCGCGACCGCTGCGTCGAGCTTCGAGCCGTTCGCCGAACTGGTTCCGCCGTTGAGCGGTGCGGCCTTCGCAGCGGCCGCCCGCTCCACGTCGACCACCCGCACAGTGCCACCGGCCCCGGTGCCTTCGACGGAATTCAGCTCCACCCCGAGCTTGCGGGCGCGGATCCGGGCGAGCGGCACCGCCCGCTTCGGGGCCCCCGACGGCTGTGTCGCCACAGCAGGTGCTGGCGCAGGTGTGCTCGGGGCGTCGTCGCCCTTGCTCGTGTCGGACTCCATGTCGGGTCCGTCGAGCAGTCCTTCGAGCAGATCGTCGGCGGTGCTCGCGATGTAGGCGATCGGATCGCCGACGGCGACGACCTGGTCGGGGTCGGCGACCAACCGGGTCAGGGTGCCCTCGGTCGGTGACTCGACCTCCATGTCGACCTTGTCGGTGGCCACCTCGCAGACCACGTCGCCGACCCGCACTTCGTCGTTGATCGACTTGTGCCAGACGACGAGGGTGCCTTCCTCCATCGTCATCGACATCTTCGGCATGACAAGCGGGATTTCGCGCATCACCACTCCTCTACGAGCTTCGTGGCCGCTGCGACGATGTCGGGGGTCTGCGGCACCGCCGCCTTCTCCAACTGCGGCGCATAGGGAATCGGGACGTCCAGTCCGCACAGCCGGCGGATCGGGGCCCGCAGGGCGCCGAAGGTGTCGGATTCGGTGATCAGCGCGGCGATCTCGGCCATGAATCCTCCGGTACGCGGGGCTTCCTGGACGAGCAGTGCTCTGCCGGTCGCGGCGATGGCCTGCAGAATGGTCGTTTCGTCGAGCGGCTTGAGCGTGCGCGGATCGACAACGGTGGCCTCCACGCCCGTGTCGTGCAACTGCTCTGCCGCTTCCAGGGCGCGCGAGACCATCACTCCGGTGGCCACGATCGTGATGTCCTTGCCATCACGCCGCACGGCGGCCTGCTGGAGGGGAACCCGTGCGGCGCCTTCGGAGACCGGACCGCTCTGCTTGTAAAGCAGCTTGTGCTCCAGGACGATCACGGGGTTCGGATCGTCGATGGCGCTGAGCAGCAAACCCTTGGCGTCGGCGGGCGTGGTCGGCATGACGACCTTCAGCCCGGGGATGTGGGTAAACCAGGACTCCAGGCTCTGGGAGTGCTGCGCAGCCGCTCCGGTACCGGAGCCACCCGGCGCGCGCAGGACCATCGGCACGTGCGCCGCCCCACCGAGCATGAAGTGAATCTTGGCGGCCTGGTTGGCGATCTGGTCCATCGCCTGAGCGGTGAAGTCAGAGAACTGGATCTCGACCACCGGCCGCATGCCGGCCATGGCGGCGCCGACCGAGGCCCCCACGATCCCCAGCTCGCTGATGGGTGTGTCGCGGACCCGGTCCTCGCCGAAGCGGTGCACCAGGTCGCCGGTAACGCCGAATGCGCCACCGTAGATGCCGACATCCTCGCCGAGCAGGAAGACCTGCTCGTCGGCCTGCATGGCCTCGGCGAGAGCCTCGCGCACCGCCTCGGCGTAGGTGAGTGTGCGTTCGTCGTCAGTTCGGCTGCCGGCTTCCCTGGCCGGTGCCTGCGGGGCTGCGGTCACGATGCTTTCCTTCCGGTTCAGCTCGCGTAGACGGCCGAGGTGAGCTCGTCGGCGGTCGCGTCGGGTGCCTTGTTCGCGGTGCGCACGGCGTCGCGGACCGCGTCGCGGGCACTGGCGCGGCAGGCTTCGATCTCGGCGTCGGTGAGCGTCTTCGCGTCGGCGATGACGGACTCGAAGGCGATGATCGGGTCCCGCTCACGCCACTGGTCGATTTCCTCGCGCGTGCGGTAGAGGTTCTTGTCGCTCTTGGAATGGCCCTTCCAGCGGTATGTGACGGCTTCGATCAGCGAGGGGCCGCCTCCGTCCCGGGCGCGGTCGACGGCCGCGGACACCGCTTCGTGGACGCCCTGGACGTCGTTTCCGTCGACCGTGACACCGGGCATCCCATAGGCGGCGGCCCGGTCTGCGAGATGCTCCACGCGGAAGGCTTTGCCGACCGACATCGACATCCCGTAGTGGTTGTTCTCGCAGACGAACACCACGGGGAGGTCCCAGATGGCGGCGAGGTTGACGCCCTCGTGCCAGGCGCCTTCGTTGACCGCACCGTCGCCGAAGAAGCTGACCGCCACCGCGGGTTCAGCACGCAGCTTCGCCGCCAGACCGGCGCCCGCCGCGATGGGGACACCGCCGGCGACGATGCCGTTGGCACCGAGGTTTCCGGTGGCGACGTCGGCGATGTGCATGGAACCGCCACGCCCCCGGCAGTAACCGGTTTCCTTGGCCATCAGCTCGGCCATCATCCGGTCCAGTGCGGCGCCGCGAGCGATGCAGTGGCCGTGGCCGCGGTGTGTGGAGGTGATGTAGTCGCCGTCGACCAGCGCCTCGCAGGCGCCGGCGGGAACGGCTTCCTGCCCGATCGACAGGTGCATGGTGCCGTGCATCAGACCCCGAGCGAACAGGTCGTCCACGGCTTCTTCGAAGCGGCGGATGCTCCACATCGTCGTGAGAACCCGCTGCGCGTTCTCGACGTTGGTGACCAGGTCTTTCATCGCACTACCCTTCAGGCCGACAGAGCGGCGGTCGTGGTGGGCACAGAACCGTTGGTCTCCCACAGCTCGGCCGGTGCCCGGGCGGCCAGGAGCTTGTCCTGCAGGCGGCGCAGGTGGGCGATCGTGGTGGTTTCGTCGAGCTCCACGTCCTCGGTGGTCAGCGGGGTGCCCGCTGCGACCGGGCGCAGCACGCGGGCCCCCGCGACCAGGCCGATGGGAACGAGCTGTTCGGCGGCGGCGACCGCGGCGTCGTCGGTGACACCGTGGACGGTTTCCCCACCGATGCCGTCGATGAGCTCGTCAGCGGCGAGGTCGCGCTTGGCCACCGCGACGACTTCAGCGGTCCACGTCGCCGGTGCCAGCGACGGCGTCCGGTCCAGAACGGCCTCGGCCACGCTCAACGGCGCTTCCACGCTCGCGAGGTGGTACGGCCGGTAGAACGCGTAATAGGGCCCCTCCCCCATCGACAGGTACTCCAGCTCGGCGGTGACCACCTCGTCCGGGCAGTACCCGATGACGAACACCCCGGGCGCCACCGGGCCCGTGCAGTAGTCGACCACACCCGAGTGCTTCAAAACGCCGCCGTCGCTCTGCGGCTTGAAGACCTTGGCCAGTCCTTCCACTGTCGAATGTGGACCCGTCATACCCCGCTGCGGCACGCGTAGACCGGTCGCATTGGCCAAGGCCGCCATTTCGATCATCGTTTTGGACCCGTCGACGAAGCTCGCCAACATCTTCGGGTTCATGTGCTTGGCCGCCGCCTGGACCGAGACCGAGTCGGGCGTCGCGGCGGGATTGAGCGGGTTGTTCTTGCCCTTGCCCGCGCACACGATCTCGAGCCCGAGATCGCGCACGTAGTCGACAAGCACCCGGCACTCAGAGGGCTCGTCGCCGCGACAGACCGTGTAGACACGGCCCATCTGCTGCGCCAGCGTCGAGAGCACGTATCCCACGGTGACGTCGCATTCGACGTTGAGCAGGGCGATGTCCTTGCCCGCCAGCAGACCGTTGAAGGCCACCGCTGCACCGACGTCGGGAACACCACTGGCGTCCACGATGATGTCGATGGGCAGGTCGACGAGATCGAGCGCGTCGGACACCACGACCGACCCACCGTCCTGCACGACCTGACCGGACGGGCCGGAGACCACGTCCTCGTATCCGGCGCGCCGGAGGGCGTCGAAGCCCCGCTGGGGCTGCACATCGGCGATCGCCGACATGTGCATCCCAGGGATCCGACTGACCTGCACGACGAAGCCGAGGCCCATCTGGCCGGCCCCCACCAGGCCGACCCGCACCGGGCGACCCAACTCCCGCTCTCGCCTCTTCAGACGTCCGACGTAGCTCATTGCCCGGTCCTCCCTGCCGCCCGTGACGCAAACCGGGCGGACGCATTTGCACATTTGTGTAAACGTACGCACTTTAGTGACTATGTAACTTGATAGCACGCTGCCCCCGCTAAGACAAGGGCTTTCGAGAAGTCCGCACGCACGGCCATTGCCGCCGTTTCCGGATAACGTTCATCGGCTGACAGCGGATTCGATGTCAGCTCAAAACAATTGTGTTTTTCCTATTCCGAAGCGATCTCCTGCGACACCGCAGCTCTCGCGGTCTCCGGCGTCGCGGCGATCAAGGCCCGCTTGGCGAGTTGACCGCACTCCGGCGCGGTCATGCGCGACAGCGCCCGACCGACCGCGGGCAGTGCCCTCGGGGTCATCGACAAGCTGGTCGCACCCAGTCCGACCAGCACAGGCGCCAGGATCGGGTCGGCCGCAGCCTCACCACACACACCGACCGGCTTCCCGCGTCGCCGGCCGGCTTCACCCACCGTTGCGATCAGTTCCAACAAGGCCGGCTGCCACGGATCGTTGAGTTCGGCCAGACCGCCGGACATCCTGTCGGCGGCGAACGTGTACTGCGCGAGATCGTTCGTTCCGATGCTGGCGAAATCCACGTGTTCCAGGATCCGATCAGCCTGCAAAGCCGCCGCCGGGACTTCGATCATCACACCTACCTTGCGGATTCCACGTTCCCGTGCCTTCGCGGAAAACCATTCCGCTTCAGTCGGCGTGGAGACCATCGGGGCCATGACCCAGACTTCCACCTCACTTCGCTCCTGAGCGTCCGCGATCGCCTGAAGCTGCACGTCCAGCAATTCGGGTTGCGCCACACTCACCCGAAGCCCTCGTACGCCGAGGGCGGGATTGGGGCTGGTGTCCTCGCGCACGAAGGCCAGCGGCTTGTCCGAGCCGGCGTCCAACGTTCGGATGACCACGCGCCCGCCGGTGAAGGCCTTCAGCACCTCCTCGTACACATGGCGTTGCTGTTCGGCATCGGGCGCACTCGTGCGGCCGTCGAACAGGAACTCGGTGCGCAACAGCCCCACCCCCGGTGCCCGGACATCCCGCGCGGTGGGGACCCCTGAGGGCTCTCCCAGGTTTGCCAGCAGCCCGATCGGGGTGCCGTCCGACAAGGTGCCCGCATAATCCAAGTGCTTCGGGCGAGCGCGCGGATTGGTCATCACCACCGACGAGTCGTCGGTGATCGTGACCTGCCCGCTGCCGCCGTCGAGAATGAGGCAGTTCCCGTCGGCCACTCCGTCGAGATCCCGGCACGCGACGACCGCCGGAATTCCCAGCGAGCGAGCCAGAATCGCGGTGTGGCTGGTGGGCCCGCCCTCGCGGGTGACGAAGCCCAGCACGAGATCGGCGTCGAGCGTGGCCGTGTCGGCGGGGGCGAGATCGTCGGCCACGAGGATCGACGGGGCGGCGAGCTCCGGAACACCCGGCAGCGGAACCCCGGTCAGATCCGAGATCAGACGGTCGCGGATGTCGCGCACGTCCGCCACGCGTTCGGCGAAGTAACCGCCGCTGGCTTCCAACGCCGCGCAGAACTCCTCCGCGGCCTCCCACACCGCACGTTCGGCTCGCAAGCCGCTGTCGACGCGTTCCCTCGCCTTGGTGCGCAACGTCGGATCCTTGGCCATGAGCACGGCGGTGGTCAGCACCTCGGCAGCGCTTCCCTCGGCGCGCTCAGCGCGGTTCTCGATCTCCGCGGCCACGCGTTCGGTCGCCGAATCGAGCCGGACCGCCTCGGAAGCCGGATCAGCACCGCCCTCTACAACTGGGGCGACCGCCTTTCCGGACACCACGACCACAGCTGGTCCCTGAGCGCTGCCCGCGCTGACACCCACACCCTGTACACGCTTTTCCATGACGTCCTTCCTGATGTCGAGGTCAATGCGGGACGGGCTTCGACGACACCCGCAACTGCGAGTAGCGCTCAATGGCGTCCTCGGTCGCGCGCCGGACCGCCCTGCTCGGCGCTCTGCCGCCGGCGCCGGCCAGCGGCCCGATCAATTGCGGCAACTCGTGGAAGCGCGCGAACACCGAGGCTCCCGCCATCCCCACCGCCCGATGGACGAGGCTGGAGCGACGGTCGATGACGAGCAGGACGATGGCGCCGCGCACCTTTCCCTTGGCTCGGCCGCTGACCAGAATCCGGCCGTCCTGCCGTTCCTGTGTGACGAGCGTGTTGACCTTTTGCTGGTAAGCACGCTGCTGCACCCAGGCCAGGCCCGTCGACACGACGATCATCACGGCAACACCGATGAGAGCCCAGGACATGGCGTCACACCTTCGCTGCGACGGCCTGGAGTACCAGCCGCGCCCCTGCTTCCACGGCGCCGATCTCACCTCGACCGTGCACCGCCCCGGGTAGCAACTTCGTGTCCGAATCCGGGTTGAGGTGGATGACGACATGCCCCAATGTGCGGAGGTTCTCCGTGGCGCGCTCACCGACCTCGGTCAGTTCGACGCGCTGGTCGCCGAGCCACAGGGTGTCTCCGGCGCGCAACTCGTTCACCAGCGGCGTGCTCGGGGAGTGCACGACGCTGACGCTTTCGAGGGCATCGGGAATGGGGTCGGCGTAGAGGATCAGTACGCCGCCCGCGATCAAGTCGGCGGCCTCCTCGCCGACTCGCAGAATCGTGCTTTCGTAGTAGTCGTTGCCCATGTCGGTGTCCTGCCTTTCAGAGAAGTGATGGTCTTTCACAGCCCGAAGCTCGCCGCCCACGCGATGATCACCGCGGCCGGTGCGGTGATCATTCGGCTGATCAGCACGGCAGGCGTTCCCACCGCGACGGTCTCGGACTTGGCCTCACCCAGCGCGAGGCCGACTGGGACGAAGTCGCATCCCGCCTGGCCGTTGATGGCGAACAGGGTGGGCAGGGCGTACTGGACGGGGATCGCGCCGATCGCGATCTGGCTGCCCATGAGCGTCCCGATTACCTGCGCGATCGCGGCGCCAGGGCCGAGGACTGGTGACAGGAACGGCAACGCCGTCACGGCGCCGATGGCCACCAGGCCGACCGGGTTGGTGGCCACCGGTGCCAGGACCTGGCCGACGGCGTGGGCCACGCCGGTGTAGTGCACGAAGCCCAGCAGGAGGCTGACGTAGGCCATGAACGGAAGGATGGTCTGCAACACCAGCGTGATCGTTTGCCGCCCTGCCGCGATGAGGGTGTTGATCGCGGCCCCGACTCCGGTGCTGAAGGAGACGAACACTCCAGTTCCGGCATTTAGCCATCCCCGCCGGGATCCCTTGTCCGCGCTGTCCATGGGGCTTGCCGGAGACGGCGGTGTGGCCTTCGCCTGCTCCGCAGAGCGATCCGGAACCGGCTCTTCCGGCGTGGAGTCGCCGTCCGCGTCGCACGGCACGATCTCGTTGAGCCCCACCGCTGACACGAACACGTCCTCGGTGATGAACTGGGCGAGCGGGCCGCTGGGTCCGCCCGGATACACGTCGACAGTGGGGATCTTCTTGCGGGGATAGATCCCGATGCGCGCGGTACCGCCGCAATTGATCACCGCGCACAGCACTTCGTCGTCGGGCACGTTCTCGGTGAACGCATCCACCGGCTCGGCGCCCGTGAGCTCGGCGATGCGTGCGGCGACGGGGTGGATTCCGCCGCCTGTGACGGAGAGGACCTTGTTGCGCGTTTCGGTGGGTCGCAGGACCCATCCGGTGCCCCAGCCGGCAGAGCCCGGCCGGACCGACACTGCCGCGTGCTTGCGGTTCTCCTGAGTCGTCATGTCAGTGCTCCTTGGCGAGTCCGGCGACGGGGGCACTGCTGAACTCCTCATCAAAGCGGCGGAATTCCTCGGTCCGACCGGTTCGCTTGATCATGATCTGGGTGATGATCTCGGTGACGATCCCCCGCAGCAGGATCACTGCGATGCCCACGAGCAGGTACCGCAGACCCAGCGGGACCGTGGAGACCCCGAGCTTCTGGACGCCGCTGGCAACCCCCAGCCACACGAAGAGCTCGCTCGCGTTGGCGTACGGGAAGAACGGGGTGACCGGGTGCACGAAGGACACGGTCGAGTCGTAGAAGGCGGGCTTGTAGCGTTCTGGCAGAAACCGCCCGAACGAAAAACAGATGGGGTTGGTCAGCATCAGCACGGAGACGATGGGCATGACCGTGTAGCGGGTGAACCGCCACCGTGCCGACCACCTCACCGCCCTGGTCACCCGCTGTTCGCCGATCGCGCTGGTCAGCGCGTACATCGCGGTCAGCAGGACGATCAACGTGGGCAGGATGCCGGTGACGAGGTCGGTGAACTGCCTCCCGGCCTCTTCGAACAGGCCGATGAAGTGCGTCCCCAACCACTCGAACACCGCCAGCGGGCCGCCGCCTCCGCTCGACCCTGGTTCCGCCGCAGCGGCAGTCAGAGCATTCATGCGCGTTCTCCTCGATCAGCATTTCTGGATCGCGATTCGCACCGACCTGGTCGCGGCAGGTAAGCCGAGTCGGGGGGTGCGAGTGCAGTGCGCCGCTGTTCAGCGACTCATATGCACCTATGTGCAGAAGGTGTTCACATTTGCAGTGATGTGTGTAACATGCTCGTCCAAGCAGGGCAATACCCCGCAACCAGACGAACGCAAGACGACCTACAGGAGAGTTTCGTGCAAGAACAGCGCGTCACCATCGCTTCGACCGTCGGCCTTCACGCCCGTCCGGCCGCAGCCTTCGTGCAGGCCGCGAGCCAGCACCCGTGCGAGGTGCGGATCGGCCGCCCAGACGGCGAGCTCGCCGACGCCAAGAGCATCCTCGCCGTACTCGGCCTGGCGCTGGCGCACGGCGAGGAAGCCGTAGTGCGGACCGACGGCGAAGGCGACGATGCGGCGCTCACGGCGCTGACTGCTGCGCTGTCGGTGGATCACGACGCCGTACATTGACCTGACGCAGGCCACACCCACGCCCGAGAGGAAACCGGACCAGTGCCGCCACCACGTGATCAAGAACTTCTCGTGAAGGCTGCCCGGATGTACTACGAGGAGAACCGCTCGCAGCAGGAAATCGGGCGGGCGCTCGGTCTGAGCAGATCGAACGTGTCGCGGGTCCTTGCGGCAGCGCACGACCGGGGGATCGTCGAGATCCGCATCCACGATCCCAGCGGCCGCGACCTCGAGTTGGAGCGGCAGCTCAAGGACGCCTTCGGGCTCCACGACTGCCGCGTCTCAGACGTCCACGGGAACGGCCCGCACCTGCAGAAGACCGGCGACCTCGGAGCCCGATGGCTGGTCGAGAACCTCCGGCCCGGCCACCGGATCGGGTTGTCCTGGGGGCGGAGCTTGCAGGCAGTCGTGCGATCCGTGCCCGAGCAGGGCGGCCTCGACGTCGAGGTCGTCCCTCTGGTCGGCGGCCTGTCGTCCGTGGATTCCGAGATCACCGGTGAGGAGCTCGTGCGGGAGCTGGCGCGCCGTCTGGGCGGACGTTTCCAGCGATTGCACGCCCCGGCCCTGGTCACCTCGAAGGCAGGTCGTGACGTGCTGCTGGCCGAGCCCTCGATCGAATCCACGCTCAGCGCTGCGAGCGAATGCTCGATGGCCATCGTGGGCATCGGCAGCCGTGACGTCGGTTCGTCCGCAGCGATCATCGAGTCGATGCAGCTCACCGAGGAAGAGTTCGAGCAGTTCACTGCGGCGAATCCCGCGGGTGACATCTGCGCCCGTTACTTCGACGACAAAGGACGCGCGATCACCGGCCCGACCGCGGACCGGGTTCTTGCCGTATCCCTCGACGATCTGGCCGCGATTCCCGTCGTCGTCGGGGTCGCCGCGGGCACGGACAAGACGCGCGGCGTCCTCGGCGCACTGCGCAGCGGAGTCCTGAACGTCCTCGTCTGCGACAGTTCTCTCGCCCACGCCGTGCTGCACCGCACCAACAACGCGTGACGGGGCCGGAGACACTCCGGCCCCGTCCACTTGCTCTCAGCTCTGCGGTTGCACCGCCATTTCCCCCAACGACGACCAGTCGTCCTGCGGGAGTGTCGTGTTGATGACCTGCGGCGTCTCGGCGAGGTAGTGCGGCCAGCTCCGCTGCGCGGTCCTGAAGTGCTCGGAGTGGACGTGCGCGCTACCCGCCTCGCCATCCCGGAACGCCTCGACGACGACGTACTCGTTCGGATTCTCGACGCTGCGGGACCAGTCGAACCACAAGCATCCCGGTTCACTGCGGGTCGCTTCGGTGAACGCGGCTGCGATCCCGGGCCACTGATCCGCGTGTTCGGATTTCACCTGGAACTTGGCGACAATGAAGATCATGCGTGTCCTTCGCGTGTCTGGACTGCTGGTGCGGTGGGGATCACGGGACGAGAATCGCGCGACCGCGGATGCGTCCGGCGTCGAGGTCGTCCAGGGCGTCCTGGAACCGCTCGAGCGGGTACTTGGCGGTATGCAGCTGAACGTGTCCCCGTGCGGCCAGGACCATCAGCTCGCACAGGTCGTTGTAGGAGCCGACCAGGTTGCCGATGAGGTTGATCTCGGTGGAGATGATGTCGATGGTCGGAACGTTGATGTTCTCGCCGTAGCCGACCACGTGGTAGTCGCCGGCGCGGCGCAGCATGGCGACGCCGTCCGCGGTGGCGCCGCCCTCACCGACGAAGTCGATGACGACCTCCGCTCCGTGCCCACCGGTCAGCTCGAGCACTTCCTCGACCTGACCGCCCTCGGCGACCACCCCGTGGTCGGCTCCGATGGCCACGGCCAGCTTCACAGCGTCGGGGTTGCGGTCGACGACGATGAGTTCCGCGGCTGTGGTGGCTTTCAGGACCTGGATACCGATGTGCCCGAGCCCGCCCGCGCCGATCACGGCGCAGCGGTCGCCCGGCCGGAGGCCGCGTGCCGCCTTCGCCGCAGCGTGGTACGCGGTCAAGCCTGCATCAGCGAGGGCGGCCACGTCGGAGGGTTCGAGGGAGTCGTCGATCCGCACGACGCTGCGAGCGGAGGTCTTGAGGTACTCCGCATAGCCACCGGCCGTGTCGATACCGGGGAACGACGACTGTTCGCAGTGCACATCGTCGCCGAACCTGCAGGCCCGGCAGAGACCGCACGTGATCAGCGGATGCACGATCACCTTGTCGCCCTCAGCGACGTTGGTGACCGCGCTTCCGACCGCGTGCACCCATCCCGCGTTCTCATGGCCGATCGTGTACGGCAGGGTCACGCCGGATTTCTCCGCCCACTGGCCTTCGAGGATGTGGAGGTCGGTGCGGCACACACCGGCTCCGCCGATCTTGACGATCACGTCGTACGGGCTGGTGATCTTCGGGGTTGGCACGTCCGCCATGCGAAGCGGTTCGCCATAGCCCACCACCTGGGCTGCCTTCATGCCGTGTTCTCCTTCGGTGCTCATCAGGCTGGTAGTTGCCAGGACGGTTCGTCCGCTCGCGGCGACTGGTCCGCGGCGGCGTCGGAATAGCGGGTGCGCAGCAGGGCTCGGCAGAAGTGCGCATTGCCGTCGATCGAGATCCGCACCGAGCGGGCGAAGCGCAGCCGGACCGGAATCTCGTCGCGCGGATACGGTCGGCCTTGGTCGTCCACGAGAACCTTGGCCGACGGTTCGACGTCCAGACCGAGAGCCTGCCGTCGCCGCAGAAGCGCGTCAGCGTTCGGCGAGTCAGCAAGATCGGCCAAGGTCACGTCGTGGAGGTCTTCCTCGGCCAGCGTCGGCTCGTCCCGGAGCAAGCCGGTCAGCGCTCTCTCCATCGCCGCGGTGTGCGCCTTGCGGCGGAACACCAATCGCAGCTCGTCGAGTCCTTCCTCAGCCTCGTCCCCGAACGTTCCTCGATAACCCGCATCCGCGGCCAGCCCGCGGTTGATCACCTCCGAGTCGTGGTGATCGTCGAGGACCACCACGACTTCCCGCGCCTGCGGAAGCTCCGACAGCACGTCCTTGGCATCGGAGGCCATCAGGTAGGCGAAGTTGGGCGAGCAGAAGGAGGTCGGCAAGCGGAGGTGGACAGTGATGTCACCTTGGTCCGAGACCTCCAGGGAACGGACGAAACCGAGGTCTGTGATGGGTTCGTCCAGTTCTGGGTCGAGCACACGATCCAGTGCCGCACGTGCGGCTCGTTCCAGCTCTGCGGTGGGCATTTCAGGCCACCGCCGCTTCGAGCACTCCGAGATCGGCGGGGACCTCGATGTCGTACATGGACGCGGCGTTGAGTCCGAGGATTTTCTTCTTCTGCCCCACGGTGAGCGGCGGGTACTCCGTCATGTCCTCGGGGATCTGGAAGTCGACGAAGCGTTCGACCAGCCACCGGGGCGTCCACAGCGCGTAGTCGCTGGAGAACTGGATCCGGTCCTCGTCGAGCCAGTAAAGCAGTTCGCCGATGATCTGGGCGAAATACCTGGGTCTGGTGTGGATGAAGGGCATCGCGACGGCGAGACCGGCGTGCACGTTCGGCTCCTGCGTCGCGATCCAGCAGAAGTCTTCCAGGCGCGGGAGGCCGCAGTGCTCGACGACGAAGTTGAGGTCCGGGAAGTCCGTCGCCGCAATGTCGACGTCGGCGACGTCGAACGCGTCGCGGTCCAAGGGCCGAATCGTCGGTCCCTTGTGGATGTGGATGTTGCGGATCCCGAGCTCCTGGCAGGCTTCGAGATAGCGGTAAGTCCACGGATCGTTCAGCTTGTACCCGCGCGAATCGCCATACCACTCCGCGGTGTAGAGCTTCACGCCCTTGAGCTGGAACCGCTCAGCGTCCCGGCGCAGCTGGTCGAGGCCATCCTGCTCGAAACGCGGGTCCCAGCAGTGGTTGTATGTCAGCTTGTCGGAATGCCGCTGGGTGAGCGCGAACGCCTCTTCCACCTGTGCGAAGCCATTTCGGAAGAAAGCGCCGAGGTAGGCGGGCTGGAAGATGGCGTGGTCGACGTATCCGTCGACGAACAAGTCCTTGATCAAACGCTCGCCGCCGTAGTAGAGGAAATCCTCGTACGGCCACAGCTCGGTCCCCGGACTCAGGTTCCGGTGGTAGTCGTAGAAGCAGTCGATGAACTGCTTTCCGTGAATGTTGAGCTGGTTTTCGGGACGAGCGTCCCAGAGCGCGACGTGCGCATCGACGATGAAGTAGTTCTCGCCGTCCTTGCTGTACATGTGCACCTCCGAGTACGTGGCGGCCGTGGCACGTGGGAGGGAACGCTAGGCAGTACGACATCGATCGTGGAGGCCTCCGATGTCTCACTTTGAGACATCCGGGCTGCTGAGGAACGCCGCTGCAAGCATTACGGTGGCCAGGGTCAGCGCAACGATGCGTGAGCTGGAGGCACGAGATGAACAACCGCCGGCGCATCCGACACGCGGAGCCGCCAGGGCCACTCGCACCCCGCACGCGTTCCGCGGCTCCACGCCTGCAGGCTTCATGGCAGCGCAGTGAGCGCTACGGGCTGTCAGCGGACGAGATGCGCCCGGTGTTCACAGGCTCCGTGGACACCGATTCGCTGCTCTACGAATGCGGCGAGGAAGTGCTGCGCGGCTTACGGGACACCCTCGCCAACGAACCGGTCAGCCTGATGCTCACCGACAGCGAGGGACTCGTGCTGACCAGGATGTCGGACGACCGTTCGATCAACCGCTCGCTCGACAGCGTCAACCTCGCTCCGGGCTTCTACTTCGCCGAGCGCAACGCGGGGACCAACGGGCTTGGACTCGCCTTGGCCGATCGTGTGTCGTCGCTGGTGAGGGCCGACGAGCATTACTGCACGAGCCTTCGCGGCTACACCTGCGCGGCAGCTCCGATCCTCGACCCGGTCAGCGGTGGACTGGCCGGCACCGTCAACCTCACCACCTGGTCCGACTCCTCCGAGACGCTGCTGTTGGCCCTCGCTCAGGCCGCGGCCGGCAACACCATGGCCCTCATGCTGGCGCGCGGTACTGGGCACAAGACCCGGCCGATGCCGCGCGGCGAGGTGTTCCGCGTTTACGCCGACCGCCTCCAGGAGGTCACCGCCTCCCCACCCTCGGCCGACTGGACCGAGGCCGTCTCTCAGGCCCGCACGGCCTTTGATCGGGGCGACGTCGTCGCGGTCGTCGGTGAACCAGGCGCGGGCAAGACCGCGTTGGTGTCCCAGGCGCGTCGCGGAGTACGGCGCGAACGCATCCTCAACGCCCGCCCGCCCGCTCCCGAAGACGTCGAGGCATGGCTGGCGTTGTGGGCTCCCGAGGTGGGCAAGGACAGCACGTGCGTGATCGTCTCCGGAGTGGACACCCTGCCCGCATGCGCGACGACCGAGCTGGCACGGCTGTTCACCGCCGTGCGCCACGACGGAACCGGCCCCGAACGTCTCCAGCCGCTCGTCCTGACCGCGTCGACGAACTCGGCGCTCCCCGAAGAACTGCGCCCGCTGATCGACAGCGTGATCGAGGTACCCGCACTCAGGTACCGGCCAGCAGACATCGTGCCTCTCGCCCAGCACCTCGCCCGCCAGGACTGGGGACGCTCGGTAACCTTCACACCAGCCGCTGCACGCGCGCTGACAGTCCACGACTGGCCGAATAACATCCGCCAGCTCCGGCGCGTCATCCGCGACGCGGCACCACGAGCCAGGGTCATCGACCTGCACCACCTGCCGCCCGAGGTCTTCACCGGACCAGGCCGCCCCCTCAGCCGCCTGCAGGCACTCGAACGCGACGAGATCGTCCGCTGCCTGATCGAACCAGGAGCGACCGTGGCACAGGCAGCGGCCAAACTCGGACTCAGCCGCGCCACCATCTACCGCAAGATGGCCCAGTACCGGATCAACCTACCGACCCGCAGTTAATGATCTTCTTGTAATAGGGTGAGTCGCTGGGGTTGTTTTGTGTTCCGGCATGGGACGATCTTGGCGAGGTTTTCACGGTCGACGGGTGAGCAGGCCCGTGCTGGTGAGCGTGCCGATAGGCGGGATTTCGACCCGTTGCGGGAGCGTCGGATGCAGGCGGCGGAGATGTTCGGTCGCGGCGAGCGGCAGGTCGATGTGGCCACCGTGCTGGGCGTGTCGCAGCAGACCGCGTCGCGGTGGCGCCGGGCGTGGTCGAGTGGTGGTCCCGAGGCTCTGGCCGGTGCCGGTCGCGCCGGGCGGATATCCACACTCTGCGATGAGCAGCTGGCCGCGATCGAGACCGAGTTGCTCAACGGCCCGCGCGCAGGCGGGTTTCCCGCCGAGATGTGGACGCTGGCCCGGGTGACGGAGGTGATCGAACGGCTTACCGGCGTGCGGTATTCGCAGTCGCAGACGTGGGTGAGTCTGCGCCGGCGGCTCGGCTGGAGCCGCCAGAGACCAGCACGGCGAGCCGTCGAGCGCGACGAGGCGGCGATCGAGGAATGGGTGAAAACCGAGTGGCCGCGGATAAAACCGGGGCCCGGCGCCGAGGGGCCTGGATCTGCTTCCAAGACGAGAGCGGACCCCGGTAGTGCGGCACCGTTTTTCCTGGACACGGATGTCGATGTCGGCCGCGCTGGCCTACCGGCCTGATCGCAGCCAGGCGACGTTGGTGTTTCAGGCCAAGCACGGGGCCAACGACACCGCCTCGCTGATCGAGTTCCTCACCGACCTGCACGACCATTTCGACGGTGCGCCGGTGACGCTGATCTGGGACGGCCTGCCCGCCCACCGCTCCCAAGCCATGAAAGCCTGGCTTGCCACCCAACGACACTGGCTGCGCGTCGAACCACTGCCCGGCTACGCCCCCGACCTCAACCCCGTCGAACAGATCTGGGGCAACATCAAAGCAACCGAACTGGCCAACCTCTGCCCCAAGACCATCGACGAAGCACACACCGCCGCCGAGACCGGCCTGGAACGCATCGGCAGCAGCTACCAACTGTGCTTCTCCTTCCTCGACCACACCGTCCTCCACTTATGACAAACAAGATCACCCAAATACCGAAAGATCATTAAGCGCTCCGTGAGCACGAGGGCGCCTGTGACCGAACCGCCAGCCGGTCACAGGCCGAGGCTGGGGCCGTCGATGCCGCGGTGCAGCTCGCGGTGCATACGGTCGACGTAGTCGAGTTCGTGCTCGAAGCGTTGCCGTTCGGCTTCCTCGGCCTCGTGGCGTTCGGCCAGGCTTTCTACCGCGAGGTGGCTCACGAGTCGATCGAGATCAGCACGCCCGCGCACGCCCACCCCGCGTCGGCCGCCGCCACCGTGGAGCAGGACGCCGCGGCGTCCCCCACGTCAGATCAACTGACACTCCCCCGGTTCGCTCGGGCCGCGTCCGCGGCCTCCGCACTCGCCGGAGAGCGGGCGGCGTGGCGCGCGGCCAGGTAGCCGAAGGTCAGACCGGCACCCACCTGACGGCCTGCGCCTGAATATTCCGAGGCCGTGATCGAGCCGGCATCGTTGCCGCAGGAGTGGTCGTCCGGCGATCGGCGAGGAACTGGTCGCCCTGATCGTACGCCTGGCGAGGAGGTCAGAGCCGCCACTGAACATCCTCGTCGGCGTGGAACTACCTCCGGCCAGGCGTGGGGTCTGCTCGCTGAGACCGGTTGCCGGTGGTCGTGCCGTGCCTGCGCCGGGGATGACGGATTCGCACGGTTCAGCCAGTGGATAGCCGCAGGTGCTCGACGTAGTCCTCCACAGCGGAGACCAGCTCCCCGTCGTCGGCAAGGGTGATGTCCAGAGCGGACAGGACACGGCGCGGGGCGTCCGCCGAACGGGCCAACGCGACCAGTTCGTCGGCGCGGGGGTCGCTGACCGGTCGGTCGCGCAGATGGATCAGCCAACCGGCCAACGCCGCGACGGGGGCTTCAGGCATCCGTTCCGCGGCGCGTTCGGCGCGCAGCACCGGCAGGATCCGAGCGGGGATCTTCTGCGAACCGTCGGCGGCGATCTGCAACAGGTTGTGCCGCACTCCGCGCGAGGAGAAGCGCTGGAGCAGACGCTCCCGGTAGTAGGTCAAGTCCTGCGCTGGGAGAGGCGCGTGGCGCGCCGCGACGTCCCACCACGACTCCGTCAACCTCGCCAACACCGGGTGCCGGACGGCCTCGTCGACCGTCGCGCACCCCAGCGCAGGGCCGGCGTAGGCAAGCAGCGTGTGAGCACCGTTGAGGAACCACAGTTTGCGCTGCTCGTAGGCGGCGAGGTCGTCGACGAACCGGGCACCGGACTTCTCCCACGCGGGCCTGCCGAGCGGGAAATCGCCCGCCAGCAGCCACTCGCTGAACGGTTCGGTCACCACGGGAGCCCGATCCTCGAGCCCGGTGAGCCGCGCGGCGGCGATGACGTCCTGCTCGGTGACCGCGGGCGTGATGCGGTCGACGACCGTGTCGACGAACGACACGTTGTCCTCGATCCACGAACGGAAGCCCGGGCCCTCGGCCTGTGCGGCGACGCCGATCGCCCTCCGCAGGACGCCGCCGTTGCCCGGCAGGTTGTCGCAGGGCACGAGCGCGATCGGGGCGCCGCCCGCGCGGTGGCGTCCGCGCAGCCCGGCGAGGAGGCGGCCGATCGCGGTCCCGTCCTGATCACCGGACACCCGGTACCCGGCCTCGGTGATCGTCAGCGTCAGCAGCGCCACATCGGGAGAAGCCAGATCGGCGAGCCACTGGTCGGTGTCGCTGCCGGCATGGGCACGGCTGATCGCATCGACGATCTCGGCCTGTGGCTCCCCATCTCCCCGCACCTGCAGCGAGTACAGGCCGTCCTGCTCGGCGAGCCTGCGCGGCAGCTCGGTGTTGCGGAAGGTGTAGGCCGCGATGCCCCACTCGGGGTCGGCCATCGTGTACACCGCCTGGTGGGCCCGGTGGAACGCGCCGAGCCCGAGGTGAACGGCGCGCACCGGAGCCGGCGGGCGTGCGTGGGCTGAGGCGCGGGTCAGTCGTGTCGTCACAGTCGGAACGCCCTTCGCGGTTGGCGGTCGTGGAGGTCGTGGATGACGAGGGCGGCGTCGTCCTCGCTGAGCACGTGTTCGGCGACGAGTCCGGCCAAGTGGGCCGCGTCGACCCTGCGGGCCGTGTCGTGGCGGGCCGGGATGGAGCAGAACCCGCGGGTGTCGTCGATGAAGCCCGCGTTCCGGTAGAAGCCGGCCGTTTCGGTGACGGCGTCACGGAATCGATACATCGCGCGGGGAGCATCGAGGAACCACCACGGCGCACCTAGGTAGACCGAGGGGTAGAACCCGGCGAGGGGAGCGAGTTCCCGGGAGAAGACCGTCTCGTCGAGGGTGAACAGGACGGTCTGGAACCGCGGGTTGGTGCCGAAACGCTCCAGCATCGGCTGCAGCGCGCGGGTGAACTCCGCCTGCAGCGGGATGTCGTGGCCGGTGTCGGGGCCGAAACGGCGCAGCGTGTCCGGGTGGTGGTTGCGCCTGCTGCCGGTGTGCAGCGCCATGACCATTCCGTCCTCGCTGGACATACGGGCCATTTCGCCGAGCAGCTGCTGCGACAGCAGGCGAGCGTCACCGGCACTGGCTGTGCCGGATCGGACCTGATCGACCAAGCGCTGCGCCTGCGCGGCGTCCAGGAACGCCATGCGCGCATCTGGAGCGCTGTGATCGGTGGCGGTGGCGCCGAGCGCGCGGAAGTACTCCCGGCGGTTCTCCAGCGCCCGGATGAGCCCGTCGTAGTCCCCGGTATCGATGCCGCTGGCGGCGGCGAGCTCGTCCAGCGCCTTGGTCCAGCCGGAGCTGGTCGCATCGAGGTAACGGTCGGGGCGGAAGGTTGGCACGACGCGGCCCGACCAGGACGGGTCGTCGGCCAGGGCCCGGTGGTAGGAGAGGTCGCCGGCGGGATCGTCGGTGGTGGCCAGCACCGCGATCGCGAACGAGTCGTACAGCGCCCGGGGCCGGAACTCGGGCTCGCGCAGCCGGGCGGTGAGCTCGTCGAACAGTTCGTCGGCGGTGTCGGCCGACGGCTGCACCGTCACGCCGAGCACGTCGTGCAGCTCGGCCTCCAGCCAGCCCCGGGACGCGGTGCCCAGGAACAGGTGCCAGTGCTCGCAGAAGGTCCGCCATATGTCCCTCGGCTGCGCGGGGTCGGTGTCGCCGGCGCTGTCGCGCAGTCCGAGGTCGGCCAGCGGGACACCGTGGGCGTGCAGGAGGCGCGTGACGTAGTGGTCGGGCGTGACCAGCAACGACGCTGGGTCGGTGAACGCGTCGTCGTCCGCGAGCAGGCGGGCCTCGACGTGCCCGTGCGGACTGATCAGCGGGAGGTCGCGGACGCTGTCGTAGAGCCGCCGCGCGATGCGGCGCTGGGACGGTTCGGACGGGAGCAGACGGTCCGGGTGCGGGGTCAGCGGTACCCGGCCCGCAGGGGCGGCGCCGCGAGGTGTGGCAGGGGGGCCTTCGTTCTCGCGGTCGCGGTGGGTCCCAGAGGTTGCTGCCATGCCACGGTCCATACGGGCAGCGTCGTCATCCCGCGCGACGAGTGCAACTAGTTGCCATCAGTTGTCATGCCGAGGGGCGGCAGTGGAGCCGCGGGTCACGAGATGGGCGTCGAACAGCGTGGAATCCACCCTCGTGCGCTGCGTGAGCTGGGCGTGCAGGGCGTCGACGGCGGACCTGCCGAGCCGTTCGGTGGGCCCGGCGATGGTGGTCAGGCCGGGAGCGGTCAGGTCCGCGCCGAAGATGTCGTCGCATCCGATGAGGCTGAAGTCCGCGGGCACGCTGACACCGGCGGCCTGCAAGCGTTGCAGAGCACCGATGGCGATGAGGTCGTTGTAGGCGATGGCGGCGGTCGCGTGCTGCAGCATCAGCGCGTCGGCGGCTTCGTGCCCGCCCCGGAGGTTTGGCACGTGCGGCCCCACGAACGCGGCGTCGAGACCGAGCGCGCCGGATTCCTCCTGCACAGCACACCAGCGTGCGCTGTTGATCCAGGAGTTGTGAGGGCCGGAGAGATACGCGATGCGGCGATGTCCGATGGCTGCCAGATGGCGAACGGCTTTGCGCATCCCTCCCGCGGTATCGACCACGAGGCTGGGTATTCCGTCGATCTCGCGGTTGATGATGACCAGCGCGCGATGCTGGGCGATCTGGCGGATGACGTCGTCGGACAGGCGGGAGGTGGCCAGGATGGCACCACTGGTGGTCGCCAGCAGCTGCCGCAGGTTGCTGACCTCCACCTGCGGTGACTCGTCGCTGTCGGTCAGGGCGAGCGTGTAGTCCTTCTCCAGTGCCTGGGACTGGGCCGCCTTGATCAGCGGGGCGTAGTACGGGTTGGCGATATCGGTGACGACCAGGGTGATCGTCCGCGCGCGGCCGGGTGCCTCCGCGCGCGCCAGCGGCCGCGGGAGGTAGCCGATCGCGTCGGCGGCGGCGCGGACCTTCTCACGGGTGGCGGGGTTGACCCGGCTGGGGTGGGAGAAGGTGCGCGACACCGTGGAGGCCGCGACGCCGCAGCGCTGCGCGACGTCGTAGATCGTCGGCCTGGCCTGGTCCACCGCTTACCTCCGTGGTCGTCCGCTGTTGATGTTGGCAACAAGTGGCAACTGATTGCCAGCCTACGGGACGCCGCCTACTTTGAACCGACCACGAGGCTCACAGCCATCGCACCGATCACTCGAGCACGGCGGACCGGCGAGCACTCGTCGTTTCCAGTCAAGGAGGACCAGTGCTCATCGAGCGCGCAGACGTCATCGTCACCAGCCCAGGCCGCAACTTCCTCACGCTGAAGATCACCACCGACGACGGTGTGGTCGGCTACGGCGACGGCACGCTGAACGGCCGGGAGCTGGCGGTGGCCGGCTACCTCACCGACCACGTCGTGCCGTTGCTGATCGGGCGTGACGCGCACACCATCGAGGACACCTGGCAGTACCTGTACCGCGGCGCGTACTGGCGGCGCGGTCCGGTGACGATGGCCGCGATCGCGGCCGTGGACACCGCCCTGTGGGACATCAAGGCCAAGGTCGCCGGGCTACCGCTCTACCAGCTGCTGGGCGGGGCCAGCCGCGAGCGGTGCCTGGTCTACGGGCACGCCAGCGGCAAGGACGTTCCCGAACTGTTCGACTCGGTGCGCGAGCACCTCGAAGAGGGCTTCCGCGCGATCCGCATCCAGACCGGCGTGCCGGGTCTGGACTCGGTGTACGGCGTCGCCTCCAGCGCGGCCGCCTCGATCGGCGACGACACCCGGTACGACTACGAACCCGCCCGCCGCTCGGCGCTGCCCGCCGAGGAGAGCTGGGACACCCGCGCCTACCTGCGGCACGTGCCCTCGGTGTTCGAAGCCGTCCGCGGCGAGTTCGGCGAGGACATCGCGCTGCTGCACGACGCGCACCACCGGCTCACCCCGATCCAGGCGGCCAAGCTGGGCAAATCCCTGGAACCCTACGACCTGTTCTGGCTCGAAGACGTCACGCCGGCCGAGAACCAGGAAGCGCTGCGCTGGGTGCGTCACCACACCACCACGCCGCTGGCGATCGGCGAGGTGTTCAACTCCGTGTGGGACTACCAGCACCTGATCCGCGAGCAGCTCATCGACTACGTGCGCTCACCGATCACGCACGCGGGAGGCATCACCAGCGTGCGCCGGATCATGGACTACGCGGCGATGTACCAGGTCAAATCCGGTATGCACGGCCCGACGGACGTCTCACCGGTCGGGCTGGCGGCTGCGGTGCACCTCGGTCTGGCACTGCACAACTTCGGCATCCAGGAGTACATGGTCCACAGCGAGCAGACGCGGGAGGTCTTCGGGCCGACGTACGAGTTCGCCCTCGGCGGCCTGCGGCCGAGCGAGGAACCCGGTCTGGGCATCCACTTCGACGACGACCTGGCGGCGAAGTACCCGTACGAGCGGGCATACCTGCCGGTGAATCGGCTCCAGGACGGCACGATTCATGACTGGTGAGCCGAGCGCCCGCGCCGCCTCATCATTGTACTCGTCGGCGCTGCCACCCGGGCAGTGACCAATTCGCCAGATCGAGAGAAGTCCACGTGCGAGTCACATCACGAGTCGAGCGAGTCGAACGGGCCGGTGACCAGGTCCAGGTCCACACCGACGGTGTCGAGATCCGGCTCATTCTCATGGCCGACGGCGTTCTGCGCATTCGCGCCGGCTTCGAGGGCGATTTCGCCGAGGAGTCGTACACGCTCACCACGACGGCGTGGCCGGACCGGCTCGACGAGTTCATGGGCGCCGAGCGCACGCGGGTGACGCCGCTGCCGCTTGACGTCGACGACCTCGGCGATCTCTTCAGGGCGACCGGCGGGAACCTCCGCGTGGACATCGAGAAGGCTCCGTTTCGAATCCGCGTGCACGACGACGAGGGCACCCTGCTCCACTCGGACATCGTCGGGCTCGGTTATCTGGAGGATTCGAACGGTCGCCGCATTCACACCAGCGAGATTTCGCGCGACGACGCGTTCTACGGTTTCGGCGAGACCACGGGGCCGCTGAACAAGGCGCAAAAACTCATCACGATGAGCCCGAAAGACGCCCTCGGTTACGATCCGCGTGAAACCGACCCGCTGTACAAGCACATCCCGTTCTACCTCAAGATGAACCGGGAAAACCGGAAAGCCGTCGGCTACTTCTACCACAACACCTACGACTGCGATTTCGATCTCGGCCGGGAGCGGAGCAACTACTGGCCTCCGCACAGCCGCTACCGCGCCGACGGCGGCGACATCGATCTCTTCCTGATCGCCGGCCCGGGCATCCGCGACGTCGTGCAGCGCTACGCCATGCTGACCGGCAGACCACCGCTGCTGCCCAAATACGCGCTGGGCTACCTCGCCTCGTCGATGTACTACTCCGAACTCGACGCCGACTGCGACGGCGCGATCACCGAGTTCATCGACATCGCCAGGGCCGAGGACATTCCCGTCGACGGCTTCCAGCTCTCGTCGGGCTACACCACGCAGGAGACCGAGGAGGGAACGAAGCGGTGCGTCTTCACGTGGAACGAGCGCCGTTTCCCCGATCCTGAGGGTTTCTTCGCCGGAATGGCCGAGCGGGGCATCACCGTGTCCCCGAACGTCAAGCCCGGTGTCCTCGACGTCCATCCCCGCTTCGAGGAGTTCCGCAATGCGGACGTCTTCGTCACCCGCAGCTCCGACGCGGCCGCGTCAGCCGGTGCCGGCCCCGCCGCCGGTGCCTGGTGGGGCGGGCCGGGCCGGTTCGTCGACTTCACCAAGCCCGCCGCCCGCGAGGCGTGGCAGCGCTGGCTCACCGAAGAGATCCTGGACAAGGGCACGACATCGGTCTGGAACGACAACTGCGAGTACGACGGCATCATCGACACCGACTCCGGCGTCGACTTCGAGGGCGCAGGCGCGACGATCGGCCGGCTGCGCAACGTCATGCCGAACCTCATGTGCCGGGTGACCCGCGACAGCATCGCCGCGACCGCTCCGTCGGCTCGTCCCTACATCGTGTGCCGCTCCGGTCACGCGGGCATCCAGCGCTACGCCCAGAGCTGGGCGGGCGACAACTCCACCTCGTGGGAGTCGCTGCGGCACAACATCGCCACGATTCTCGGGATGGGCCTGTCCGGCTTCCCGCACCACGGATGTGACATCGGCGGATTCCACGGCCCTGCGCCAGATCCCGAGCTGCTGGTGCGGTGGGTGCAGCACGGCGTCTTCCAACCGAGGTTCTCGATCCACTCGGTCAACTCCGACAACACGGTGACCGAGCCGTGGATGTACCGCGACCACACGCCCCACATCCGGGACGCCATCAAGCTGCGCTACCGGCTTTTCCCTTACCTGTACTCGCTCACGGCGCGCGCCGCAGCGACCGGCTGGCCGATCATGGAACCGCTGGTCAGCGCCTTCCAAGGCGACCCGGCGCTCGACGAGACCTCCGAGGAGTTCATGCTCGGCGACGCGCTGCTCGTCGCCAACGTGCTCACCCCGGGGGCGAGCACCCGAGCCGTCCGGCTTCCGCAGGGCGAGGTGTTCTACGACGCCTGGACCCGCGAGCGCTACGAGGGCGGACAGGTCGTGGAACTGCCGGTGGACCTCGGCTCGATCCCGCTGTTCCTGCGTGGCGGCGGCATCGTCCCGGTCGCGGAGAACCAGCTGCACAGCCTCACCCGTGACGAGGTGACGGAGTTGCGCTTGATCTGCGCTCCCGATCGCGACGCCCGGTTCACGCTCTACGAGGACGACGGACTCACCCGCGCCCACGAGGACGGTGCGTTCCGTGCGACCGACGTCCGGATGACCGTCGGTGAGCAGGTGCGCTTGGAGCTGACCCGGCGCGGCGAGTACCGCAGCGCCGTCGAACGGCTGCTGTTCGACGTCATCCGGCCCGGCCAGTGCCCGCACTGGGTCGCCCTCGACGGCGAGCGGCTCCCGCAGCATCTCCACCGCAGTCGCTTCGACGCCGCGGACCTGGGCTGGCACTACGACATCGGGCTCGGATCCGTGCTGATCAAAACCCCCGACCACGGCGGCGATCTCGCCGTCACGATCTCGTTCGAGCCGGTCGACATGATCGGCATGTGAGAAAGGCAGGCATGAAAAAACGACTGATCAGCGGCAGCGTCGCCCTGGTCCTCGTTGCGGCCCTTGCCGCGTGCGCGCCCGCATCCGGCGCGCGGACGAGCGCCGAGGCGACGCCGCAGAACCCCCTGGTGTTGACCCTGGCGAACAACCTCAGCGACGACCACGTCACCTCCAAGGCGCTCGCCTCCTTCGCCGACGACGTCGCGCGGCGCAGCGGCGGCCGCATCGTGGTGAAGGTCTACGGCAACGGTCAGCTGGGCGCCGAACCCGACGTGCTCGGCCAGGTCCACGAGGGCATCGTCGACATGACCCGGGTCAGCGCCCCAGGGCTGGCGACTTACGATCCCGGCTACCACACCTTCGGCCTGCCCTACATCTTCGACTCCGAGCAGGAGTTCTACGAGGTGATGGATTCGCCGCAGATGGCCGAGTACTTCCGCTCGACCGCCGAGGACGGTTTCGTCGGCCTCACCTACTACAGCTCCGGGGCGCGGTCCTTCTACACCCGGAACACGCCGGTGCGGACCCCGGAAGACCTGCGCGGGCTGAAGATTCGCGTGCAGGACATGCGCTCGCAGACCGACTTCGTCGGCGATCTGGGCGCCGCCCCGGTCGTGATGGCGTTCGGCGACACCTACACCTCGCTGCAGACCGGCCTGATCGACGGCGCCGAGAGCAACGAGACGGTGCTCACCGAGAGCGCGCACGGCGAGGTCTCCCGCGCGTTCTCGATGACCGAGCACACCCGGATCCCCGACATGCTCGTGATCAGCACCGAGACCTGGGAGCGGCTCGCCCCGGCCGACGAGGAGCTGCTCTCCGAGGCCGCCCGCGCATCGACCGAGCAGCAGAAGGCCGACTGGGCGAAGAGCACCGAGCAGGCGGTCGCCGACGCGAAGGCGATGGGCGTCGAGTTCATCACCGACGTCGACACCGAGGCCTTCCGCGAGGCCACCCGGCCGGTGGTGGACGAGTACGCCAAGCAGTACCCGGAGGTCGCGGAGCTCCTGTCCGTCATCAACTCGGCCGGGAAGCGAGACACGCCATGACCGCACTCGACCGTCTGAACAGGGTGCGACGAGCGCTCGGTGGCGTACTGGCTGCCTTCGCCGGTGTCCTGCTCGTCATCATGACCCTGCTGGTGCTGTACCAGGTCTTCACCCGCTACGTCTTGGGCTCGCCCGCGGCCTTCACCGAGGAGCTCGTGCGCTACGCGCTCATCTGGACGTCGATGATCAGCGCCGCGTACGCGTTCCTCCATCGCAAGCACATGGCGCTCGTCTTCCTGCGGGACCGGTTCTCGCCCGCGGTGCGGCGCACGCTGGTCATCGGCTCGGACGTCCTCGTGCTGGTCTTCGCCGTGGTCGTCCTGGTGATCGGCGGCACGATGCTGGCGCTCAGCGCGGCCACCAACTATTCGGCCCTGCTGGGGATCTCCCGGGGTCTGGTCTACACGATCGGGCCGATCGCCGGCCTCGCGATCGCGTTCGCGCAGTCGCTGAACATCTGGGAGGACCTCGTCAGGGAGGTCTCGATCGAGACGGAAGGGACGGACTGATGGGTGCTCTGACCGCTGTCGCCATCCTGTTCGGCGCATTCTTCGTCCTGCTGTTCGCGGGCGTGCCGATCTCGGTATCGCTCGGGGTGGCCTCGTTCGTCACCGCCTTGGCGTTCCTGCCGTGGGACGACTCCACCTACGTCATCGGGCAGCAGATGAACGTCGGCATCGAGAGTTTCGCGTTGCTGGCCGTCCCGTTGTTCATCTTCGCGGGCAACATCATGAACACCGGCGGAATTGCGCGCCGCCTCGTCGACCTTGCTCTGGTGGCGGTGGGTCGGGTCCCCGGCGGGCTGGCGCACACCAACGTGCTGGCCAACATGTTGTTCGGCGCGCTGTCCGGTTCGGCCGTGGCATCGGCCGCCGCGATCGGCAGCACGCTGCACGATCGTCAGCGCGAGGCCGGATACGACCCGGCGTTCGGGGCCGCGGTCAACATCGCGTCGGCCCCGACCGGACTGCTCATCCCGCCGACGACGGCCGCGATCGTCTACTCGACCGTCGCGGGCGGCGTGTCCGTCTCGGCGCTGTTCATGGCGGGGTATGTACCCGGCATCCTCATGGGCCTGGTGATCATGGTGATCGCGTACGCCTTCACCCGGCGGCAGGAGTACCCGAATGCCGACCGCGTCACCTTGCCCGAGGCCTTCCGGTGCCTGCTCAGCGCGATCCCGGGACTGCTGCTGATCGTCGTCGTGGTCGGGGGCATCGTGTTCGGCGTCTTCACGGCGACCGAGGGTGCCGCGGTCGCCGTGCTGTACACGCTGGTGCTGTCGCTGGCGTACCGGAGCATGTCGTGGACGGCCTTCAGGGATGTCGTGACCCGAACGGTCGTCGCGACCGGCATCGTCATGTTTCTCATCGCGGCGTCGGCGGGCATGTCGTGGGTGATGGCCTACACGGGAATCCCGACGGCGATCACGGAGGCGCTGCTGTCGGTGGCGGACTCGAAGGCGGTCATTCTGGTGCTGATGCTGCTCGTGCTCCTGGTGGTGGGCACGTTCATGGACATCACGCCGGCGATCCTCATCTTCACGCCGATCCTGCTGCCCATCTCCGAGGAGCTCGGCATGGACCCGGTCCAGTTCGGAATGGTGCTCATCCTCGCGATGTGCATCGGCACCATGACGCCGCCGGTCGGTTCGGTCCTGTTCGTCGGGACCGGCGTGAGCGGGGTGTCGGTCGAGCGGGTCGTCCCGAAGCTGATGCCGTACTTCGTCGGGCTGGTCCTGCTGCTCATCGCCGTCACCTTCATCCCCGCGCTGTCCCTGGGACTGCCGGGCATGATGGGCCTGCTCGATTAGCGGTGGCCCGAGCCTGTCCGCGGCGGACGCCCCGCCGAGTGGCAGGTCGAGGGTCGCCAGCGTGTCGGGTGCGGACATGATGTTGCGCGACACCAACTGCGGCACCGCGCCCGCCACGCCCGGCGCCGCACCCACCAGCACCGCAGCCAGCAGGCGGGGCAGGCGAGACTGGAGGATCCGTGCGTCAGATCCTTACGCGCGCCGACCGATACCGGTGCACCAGGTTCGTGTTGTCCACAACGGACATGAACAGGCACTGGTGCGATACGAGGAACTCTGGAGTCCGGTGGCGGAGGAGAAGCAGAAGGCGGGCCGTGCCGGTGCCCGACGACTCCTGCCCGAGTCCCGGCTGCGGCTCGGACTCCGCCGCGCCCTGCTGGGGATGGCCCGCCTTCCCGTGCTCAACCGCTACATCACCGCGTTGCTCGCGGGACAATCCGGTTCCCTCATCAAAAACCGGACCGAACAAGCAAAACAGGTACCGCAACAGCAGCGCGGCCGCGACCTTCTTGCGGTCTTGGTAGGAGACAAACCGCATCGCCGCCCGGCTCAGATGCACCGTGCAGGTCTGCACGATGCTCTGCGGCCAGGTCGCCTCGATCGCCTCCGGGAACCCACTCAGCCCGTCGCAGCAGACGATCAGCACGTCGCGGACCCCGCGGTTGCGCAACTCGGCGCACACCCCGGCCCAGAACTTCGCTCCCTCGCTGGCCTGCACCCAGATCCCGAGCACGTGCTTGACCCCGTCGAGGTCGACCCCGACGGCGATGTGCGCGGCCCGGTTGCGGACACACAACGATGGGTGGCGCGGTGGGTCATCCGCCGCCAGCGGCGGATGACCCTGGAACGCGGTCAGGAACTGCGCTGAAGGTCGGCCTCGCTGCTCTCCTCGTACCCGTCGCTGCCGATCGTCCCGATGTGGCGCAGCACGGTGGCCGAGACCACTGCCAGTACGAGGATTCCGACCCCGGCGACCAGGGCCGCGACGTTCAAACCGGAGGTGAACGCCGCCTCGGCCTGGCCCAGCACGTCGCCCGGCAGTCGCGGAGCGACGGAGGTGGCACCGGACAGGCTGTCCCCGAGCGCCTCGGCCACGTCGCCGGGCAGGCTGGCCGGAACCGCCTCGTCGATGTGGACGCGGTAGACCGCTGTGGTGAGGCTGCCCAGCACCGCGACGCCCATGGCCAGGCCCAGTTCCTGCACGGTCTCCGACATCGCGGCGGCGGAACCGGATTTGGTGGGCGGGGCCGCACCGACCACCAGGTCCGTGCCCAGCGCCGCGATGGCGCCCAACCCGAGGTACACCAGGGCGAACCCTGCCACCAGCAAACCGATACTGTCCGCCGGGCCCACCAGGAACAGCAGCAGATAGCCCACTGTGGACAACGCCAGGGTGACCGCCACAATGATCCCCGGACGCACGCGGCGCGCGACCAGCGGTGCCGCGAGGGCCGCCACGAACATCATCAGCGCGGGCGGACCCATCCACAGCCCGGCCGTGAACGGGGAGAGCCGTTCGACCAGCTGCAGGTACTGCGTGACCAGGAACATCGCGCCACCGACGCCGACCAGTCCGACCAGCAGGACGCCCAGCGCGGCGCTGAAGGTGCGGCTGCTGAACAACGTCATGTCCAGCAAGGGATCGCTCAACGTGCGCTGCCGCCGGACGAACACCACCGCGAAGACGATGCCGACCGCGAGCGACGCACCGGCGACGAGATCGACGCCGTCCTTCGCGGAGTGCTTCACCGCGAAGATCACGGGCAGGATGGCGGCCAGCGACAGGGCCACGCTGAGCAGGTCGAACCGGCCGCTGCTGGGGGCACGGTACTCCGGCAACAGCAGCGGCGCGGCCACCAGCAGGACCCCGACCAGCGGGACGGCGACCAGGAACGCCGAGCCCCACCAGAAGTGGTCCAGCAGCACCCCACCCACGAGCGGGCCCGCCGCCATGCCCAGCGCGAACATGGTGGCCCAGACGCCGATCGCGACCGCTCGCTGACGCGCGTCGGCGAACATGTTGCTGATCAGCGACAGGGTGGACGGCATCAGAGTGGCTCCGGCCACGCCCAGGGCGGCGCGCGCGACGATGAGCATCTCCGGGCTGGTGGAGTAGGCGGCCACCACCGAGACCACACCGAAGGCAGCGGCCCCGATCATCAGCAGCTTCCGTCGTCCGATCCGATCGCCCAGGGTGCCCATGGTGATCAGGAACCCCGCGATGAGGAACCCGTACGCATCCATGATCCACAGCGATTCGGTGCTGCTCGGTTGCAGGTCCAACGACAACGCGGGCAGCGCCAGGTACAGCACCGTGACGTCCAGACCGAGCAGGACCGTGGGCAGCGCCAGGATCGCGAGTCCGGCCCATTCCTTCGGCCCAGCGCGGTGCGCGACTGGTGTGCGCATGGGGCTCCATTCCGTTCTAGAGGTCAGTCCGCGGCGAGCCTGTCCCCCAGCGCGCACGACTTGCTGACGGTTCGCTGGCGATAAGCTGGGGGGCATGCGCTTTGGGGTTCTTGGGCCGCTGACCGTCTGGGACGCCGACGGCCAGGACGTCAGGGTCCCCGAGGCGAAGGTGCGTACTCTGCTGGCGATCCTGTTGGTGCACCGAGGCGGACCGGTGTCGGCAGACCGCCTCGTCGACGACGTGTGGGCCGACGACCCACCTGGCGCACCGCTCAACACGCTGCAAAGCAAGGTTTCGCAGCTGAGGCGCGTACTGGGCCGTGACCGCGTCGTGCACGAACCGGCCGGCTACCGGCTGCGCTTGGACGACGCGGTGGTCGACGCGCTGCTGTTCCAGGAACTGGTCGAACGAGCCCGCGCGACCGAGGAGTCGCACACCAGAGCGGAGTTGTTCGCCGAAGCGCTGGCCCTGTGGCGGGGCGCGGCCTACGCCGACGTCGCCGACGCGCCGTTCGCCCGGAGTGAGATCACCCGGCTGGATGAGCTGCGGTTGACCGCCGTCGAGGACCACGCCGAGACGCTCCTGGAGCTCGGGCAGCACTCCGCGCTGGCCACGAAGCTGGCGGAAGTGGTGCCCCGCCACCCGTTGCGCGAACGGCTGCGCATGGCGCAGATGCGGGCGCTGTACCGCGCCGGGCGGCAGACCGAGGCCATGCGCAGCTTTCATGACCTGCGGCGCAGGCTGGCCGAGGAGCTCGGCGTGAACCCGGGGCCTGAGGTGGCCGCGCTGCACGAGGCGATGCTGCGCCAGGAACCACAGCTCGCCGCGCCGGTCGAGGCGCCGCGGGCGCACGGGCGGACCAACCTCCCCACCCCGCTGACCGCGCTCATCGGCCGCGACGAGGCCATCAGGCAGGTGCACGAATCGCTGGGCGGCCGGCCCGGCGCGCGGCTGGTGACGCTGACGGGTCCGGGCGGCGTCGGCAAGACACGACTCGCGGTGACCGCCGCAGGCGAACTGACCGAGCGGTTCCCGGAAGGGGTATGGCTGGTGGAGCTCGCCGGTCTGGCGTGCACGTCCACAGCCGACGACATCGCCGAGCGAATCGTGGTGACGCTGGGTCTCTGCGACACCGCGGCAGCCGAACCGGATTCATACGACCTGATGAACTGGCTGTGCCAGACAGTGGCCGACAAAACCATGGTGCTACTTCTCGACAACTGCGAGCACGTACTCGAACCGGTCGCGACGCTGGCCGAGACGCTGCTGGCCGCGGTCCCGGGAGCGCGCCTGCTGCTGACCAGCCGCGAACCGCTCGACATCCCCGGTGAAGTGGTCCTGCCCGTACCACCGCTGGCGCTGCCCGACGACACCACGGCGGGGCAGCTTCCCGCGGTGGCCCGCTGCAGCGCGGTGCAGCTGTTCGTGGAACGGGCGGCGGCCGCCGTGCCGGGATTCACGCTCGACGCCGACAACGCGGAGGCCGTGGCGGTGATCTGCCGACGCCTGGACGGCATCCCCCTCGCGCTGGAGATCGTCGCACCGCGGCTGCGAGCGCTCAGCCCCGCCCGGCTCGCCGAGTGCCTGGACGACCGGTTCAACCTGCCCACCGGCCCGGGACGGGGGCGAGCGGTGCGGCAGCAGACGCTGCGGGCGATGATCGACTGGAGCTGGGAGCTGCTCAGCGAGGCCGAGAAGGTCGTCCTCCGCAGGCTGGCCGTGCATGCCGACGGCTGCACCCTGGATGCCGCCGAAACCGTCTGCGCGGACGGGACCATTCCGGCGCACCGTGTTCTGGATCTGCTCTCCCGTCTGGTGGACCGTTCGCTGGTGGTGCGCGACGGCGACCGGTTCCGCCTGCTGGAATCGGTGTCGGCCTACTGCGTCGAACGCCTGGCCGAGTCCGGTGAGCTGGCCACCGTCCGCGACCGGTTCGTGCGCTGCTATACCGAGCTCGCCGAGCACGCGGACCGCAAGCTGCGCGGCCCCGAACAACGCCGCTACCTCGAACGGCTGGACGAGGAGACGGTGAACCTGCGCCGGGCGCTCGACACTGCACTGCGCGAGGACGACCACGGTGCGGCGCTGCGCCTGGTGAACGCCATGGCCTGGTTCTGGTTCCTGCGCGGGCGCCTCACCGAAGGCCGCCGCTCCCTGCGGTCGGCGCTGGCCGCCGAGGGCGGATCCCCTGCCGCCAGAGCAGCGGCGCGGGGCTGGCTGGCCGGTATCGAAGTGCGCACGTCACCGGGCGACGGCGTCGAAGTCCCGGACCTCGCCGGCATCGACGATCCCGCGCTGCGGGCGCGGTTGCAGTGGTTCGTCGGCTCCGCCCTGCTCGGCGACGGCCCGCACGAACGGGGACGACGCTTGGTGGAGGATGGCCTGGCCACCGCTCGGGCGCATCAGGACCGCTGGGCGGAGGCCGTCGCGCTGGTGGAACGTGCCGGCTACCGCGCGAACCAGGACGGCATGGCCCCGGCGCGAGCCGACGCGGAACGGGGAGCCGGCTCGTTCCACGAGCTTCGCGACCGCTGGGGCCAGCTCCGGGCGTCGCGTTCGCTCGCCCTGCTGGCCGAGCTGGACGGCAACCGCGCACGAGCCACCCGGCTGCATCGAGACGGGCTGCACGTTGCCGAGGAGCTGTCACTGTGGACAGAGGCCGTCGAAGCGCTGGCATGGCTCGGGCAGACCTCGCTCGCCGATGGCGACACCGCACGGGCCACCGAGCTCTACGAGCGCGCACTGCACATTTCAACCGAGCGGGCCTACCATCGCGGTGAGATCCGGGTGAGGACCGAACTGGCGCGGATCGCGCGGCAGGAAGGCGATCTGGACCGCGCGGCACGGCACCTGCGGCGGGCGTCCGCCCGGAGCCGGAACCTGCGGCATGTGGCCGAGAGGTCCGAGGCTCTTGCCGACGCGGGCCCGGTCGAGCGCGGCGACGACATCGCTCCCGCACTTGTGGACGACCTCAGCGAAGACGGACTCGCTCTCCAGCACAACGGGTTCCCGCCGAGCCCGCGACCATAGCGGGCTTCGACAGCGCGGCACCACTGCCTGTGCGAGTAGGCTCGTGCCGCCCGCTGCGCGTTCGAGTAGGCGTGCGCCGCACCCTGTGCCGCTCGAAAAGTCGTCGCTGCACGTCACGCCACACATGTGTACTCGTTGATGAGGCCGCCGAGGATCCGGGTGCGCAGGACTTTGCCGGGATCGAGGTCACGCACCGCGACAGGCTGTTCGTGAGCGTCGGGTGGTAGCTGGTTACGGGCCTGGTGGGTCGGTGCTCGTTATGGTGCCGCTCGTAGGCCGCAAGGACGTGGCGAGCATGGGCCTCGTTCATGATGAGGACGTGGTCCAGGGCCTCGCGTCGGATGCTGCCGATTATCCTCTCGCAATGCGCGTTCATCCGGGGAGCTCGCGGCGCACTCTTGAGAATCTCCATCTCCTCGGACTGGAAGACGGCGTCGAATGTCTCGCCGTACTTGCCATCGCGGTCGCGTAGCAAGAAGCGGAGGGAATCCGTGCGTAAGCCCAAGTCAGCAGTGAGATTCCTCGCCTGCTGTACCGCCCAGTCCTGTGTCGGGTGGGCGGTAACCCCGGTGATGTGCAGCCGTCGGGTGCCGTGCTCGAGGAACGCCAGTGCGTACAGTCGTCTGCCGAGCGCGGTGTCGATATGGAAGAATCTGCCGCCATGATGCCCTCGGCTTGCGCGGTCAGGAACTCGCGCCAGGTGGGGGCGGAGCGACGCGGCGCCGGGCCGATGCCTGCCGTGTTGAGGATCTTCCAGACCGTCGACGCGGCGATCCGATACCCGAGTCGGGCCAACTCCCCCTGGATCCGCCTGTGCCCCCATCGC
The DNA here is from genome assembly GCF_018141105.1 of Saccharopolyspora erythraea. NCBI lineage: Bacteria > Bacillati > Actinomycetota > Actinomycetes > Pseudonocardiales > Pseudonocardiaceae > Saccharopolyspora > Saccharopolyspora erythraea. The sequence goes on from NZ_CP054839.1 coordinate 6,299,941, forward strand.
GAGTTCTCCCGGGCCAGCCGTACAACGAGCGTCTTGATCGCAGCTTGGGTGGGCGGGCGTCCGGAGCGTCGGCGCGCGGTGTAGTCCCACTTCGCGGCGATGAACCTGCGGTGCCAGGCAAGCAGGGTGCCTGGGGTGACCGGGAAGACCTCGCGCCAGTGGCGCCGAGGTATCAGCGTGGACAGGGCAGCGAACCAGAGCCGGTCGGCGGGCTCGTAGCGGGCCGACCGGCCAACTGACGACGCAGGATCGCGTTCTCGTGCCGCAATACCAGGAGTTCTGCGTCCTTCGCCGCATCGCTGCGGAGCAGTGCCGATGGGACGGACAGCAACTTCCTGGTCACCTGGTACAGCAAGGACACGATCACGCGGACATGATCCCAGTGGGCCGACCGCGCCTCCTCCACCTGCAGCGATGACTTTTCGAGCGGCACAGCTTCAAGGCAGCGTCGGAGATGTCAGTCAGACATCTGTGACGAGCGCGCTTACGCCGTGCTCATGAAGTTCTTCGATTCGATCCGTAGAACACGAGCACCCCCGCCGACTATTGCAGCGATGCTCTGTCACGGTCATATGTGTTCACCAAAGCGACCTCAGCTGCTTTGGCGGTGGCGTTCGAATCGAAGTGATGGCTTCGTTGATAGGCGGCTTTGCCAGCAAATGCGACCAGAATGATGGCAACCACGACCAACCCTTGCAGAAGGGACGCCCGCGAGGTCGGATCGAATAGCATGCTCACCAGAATCGCCACGATGACCGCAGTAATTGCGATGGACAGGTAGGGGAAGAACCACATCTTGAACGGCAGCTGACTGCCGTCAGCGTGGTTCCGCCTGCGTAAGACGATTTGCGAAATGCAGATCATCAGGTAGACGAACAAGATCATTGCACCCGAAGCGTTGATCAGGAAGAGGAAAACGGTGTCGGGGAAGAAGTACCCGACCGCGATGCACGCGTAGCCAATGACGGTGCAGGAAAGAACCCCCCAGACCGGGACACCACGCTTGCTTGTCGACGCCATCCACTTCGGGCAGTCGCCACGCGCCCCGAGAGTGAACAGCATTCGGGAGGTCGAGTAGAGACCGATGTTGAGGCACGAAAGCACCGCGATAAGGATGACTGCGTTCAGGATGTCCGCAACATAAGGGATATTCATAGTCTGAAGGACCAGCAAGAAGGGAGACTGTTCCTCAGCGATGGAGTTCCACGGGATAATGGTCACGATGAGGAAGCAAGAGGCGACGAAGAAGAACAGTACGCGGAAGATAACTGCGTTGACCGCGCGCTTGATCGCCAGTCCTGGTTCCTTGGATTCCGCGGCCGCCACCGTGACAACCTCGGCCCCGACCATCGAGAAAATGACGACGACGACCCCAGCGAACAAGGACAGAATGCCGTGAGGCGCGAAGCCGCCGTGCTCTGTGAGATTGGAGAAGTCGATCCTCGCACTTGGCCAGAGGCCTACTACAAACAGCCCTGCGGCGAGAACGAACAGCGCGACTGCCGCGATTTTGATCCCGGCGAACCAGTACTCGAACCTCCCGAAATTGCCGACTGAGATCAGGTTGACCAGTGTCAGCGCCAGGAGAAGGACGACCGAGATGACCCAAGCGGGCACTCCGTGGATCCATCGCTGCAGGAGTTCCGCACCGACGACGGCTTCGAACCCAACGACGATCATCTGGTAATACCAGTAGATCCACGCGGTAGCGAAACCAGCCCAGTTCCCCATGGCGTCGCGTGCGTAGTCGGTGAAGGATCCAGTTCGCGGGTTCGCGACCGCCATCTCGCCGAGCATGCGCATGACCAACAGGATCAGCAGGCCCGTCAGCGCGTAGGTCACGATCGCGGCTGGGCCGACTTCACTAATGATTGCTCCCGAGCCGATGAACAACCCGGCTCCCATGGTTCCGCCGAGAGCGATCATCGAGAGGTGCTTCTGTTTGAGAGGTGTGTCAAGCTTTCCACGCGGTTGACTATTGGACACGTCTACTCCTCGCCGTTGAGGACAAGTCTTCAGGGAATCGGCGCATGATGGGACGTCTGAAACCGTCCTACGCCGCGATTTCGGGAGCCATCTCCCTTGCTGAAACGGGAAATGACGGTCTCCAGTGGCCGGAACGACTAGCTGGTCGCCTGGCTGTCGTAGCGCTCGTTCCGCCAAGCAAGGGCCGCTTTGAGGCCCTTCTCGCTGGCGATGGCGTCGAACTCTTGCTGTTCGGGAGTGTTCGCGCCGTTGATGAGTGAGCCGATCTCGAGGTTGGAGTTGACGGCGTGCCGCAGCCCCATGGCCTCGTAGGCTCGGTTAAGGGTCTGCTTGGTAAGCCGCAAGACCTCAAGCGGCGTCGGGGCGATTCGCAGGGCCAGATCCTTGGCCGCGGCGTCCAAATCGCTGGCCGCGACGACCCTGTTGACCAGCCCGGCTTCCAACGCCGACTGGGCGTCGATGGAGTCGCCGGTGAACAGCAGCTCGCGTGTCTTGCGCTGGTTGAGGATAAAGGGCATCAGCAGGGTGACCGGACCCGAGCCGTACTGGATCTCCGGCTCGCCGAATACGGCGTCCTCGGAGGCAACGACCAAGTCGCACGCCATGGCGACCTCGCACCCCCCAGCGAGGCAGTGTCCCTGAACAACCGCGATGGTCGGCTTGGGACAATCCCAGATCGACATCGTCATGCTGATGTCTTTCTGGAGCACCGGCCGCCACTGACGCGGGGTCTCGGTACCGTCCTCGATCTCGTCGTTGATGTCAAAGCCCGCAGAGAAGGATCGGCCGGCTCCAGCGACAAGAACGACCTTGACCGAGTCGTCCTCGGCGGCTTCCCGGACCCGGCGGCCGAGTTCCTCGACGAGCTTGGCGTTCATCGCGTTGAGCTTGTTGGGACGATTCAGAGTGATCTTGGCGATCGCGTTGTCGATCTCGTACAAGACGACGTCGTTCATGTCAGGCTCGCTACCTTCGTGGTGATGTCGGTGTCGCACGAGTGCTCGCACCCAATGCGATGGCCATGACCGCGATCAGCGCTCGTCGACGCCGATGCGCGGTGTCTCCTCCTTGTTCGGGCGTGGGATCAGCTGTGTTGGCCGAGGCTGATTCGGGCGTCGAGCGCGATAGCCCTGTCTGGAGTGACGGCGACTGGGTTGCATTCGATCTCGCTGATCTCGGGGTGCGCGGCAGCGAACTCAGACAGCTGAGCGACAAGCGTCGCCGCGGAGGCCAAGTTGACGCTCGGTTTGCCGCGGTATCCGTTGAGAAGGCGGGCGCCCCGGAGGCCGCTGAACATGTCGAGGGCCTGCTCGGCATTAACCGGGCCGAGTGCACTGGTGGTGTCGTGAAGGAGTTCGGTGAAGACCCCCCCGATGCCGACCAGCACCAGCGGGCCGAAGGCCGGATCCCGTCGGACTCCGACGATGAGCTCGACGGCGGTAGAGAGGTCTGCCATCTCTTCCAGCGACACCGCCGGCGGCGCCAGGCGTGCCTGGAGGTCCGCCCAGGCGGTGATCAGCTGCTCCTCGGAACGAAGGTTGAGCATCACACCACCGCGATCGCTTTTGTGGTCATCTCCGAGGGCCTTGAGCACGAGCGGGTAGTTCATCTGGCGGGCGTGGTGGATCAGCTCGGCCTCGGTCTCGACGCGGTGGGCTCTCACGAAGGGGATCCCGGCTGCGGACAGCGTCTCGCGGGCGTTCCAGTAGTCGCCGCGATCCAGCGGGGCCTGGCTGGCGACCTGACGTGGGAGTCCGGCGAGTTTTCGTTCGTGGCGAATGGTCAGCCTGCGCAGCACCCACGCGGCGTCCTCGACGTGTCGGTAGACCGCAATGCCACCATCCCGCAATGCGTCCGAGACCGAGGACCGGTCGAACATCAGCTGAGCGATCAGGCAGCGCTGGTCGCGATTCACGGCGGTGGCGAGTTCGCGGGCGGCTTCGACCTCCTTGGTCGCCAGTTCAACTGAGTACTCGCCGTAGCCGCCTAGGTAACCGGTCAGCAAGGTGGCGTCGACGTCGGAGGCCTGCCCGAGCTCCTCGACGACCCGTACGAACACCCTCGGGTCCTTCTCGCCGGCGCCAGCGGTGTCGATCGGGTTGGCCGTCCCACTGCTGTTGGGCAGTAGTTCGCCAATGCGGTGCTGCGTCTCGTCGTTGAACGGATCGACGGACAGGCCCGCCTGCTCGAGCGCGTCGCTGGCCAGAGAGGCGTGACCACCCCCGTCGGCGAACACCGCGATGCGGCGACCTGTTGGCAGATTGGTCTTGACCAGCGCCTGCATGAGGTTCGCGAGCTCGTAGGGGCTCGCGACGAGCTCCGCGCCGGTAGCATCGCACGCCGCTTGGATCACGGTTTGCGAACTGACCATTGAACCGGTGTGCGAGGCGGCGCCGCGTGCGGACGCCTGGCTGCGGCCGGCAGCCAGAAGCACGACCGGTTTGCCGGCGTTCTCGGCCCTGGCCAGGGCTTCGGTGAACCGCCTGCCGTCTTTGATGCCTTCGGTGTAGAGAGCGATGGCCTTGGTCTGATCGTGCTCGACACACGCATTGATCAGATCGGCCGCGTCTAGGTCAGCCTGGTTTCCGAGGCTGGCAAAGCGCGAGATACCGAGCCCGTGCTGCGCGAGCTGCTGCCCTACATCGATGGCGACGTTCCCACTCTGGGTGAGAAGGGCGATCGACCCCGGGACGAACGAGTTCACCGTGGCATCGAGACCCGTCGTCGTGTCGAGCACGCCCAAGCAGTTCGGGCCCAGCATCACCGCCCCGGCCTCGCGTACGCGATTCGCAATCGACTCCTGGAGTCGTCGACCGCTGGCCCCACTCTCCCCCAGCCCGGCAGTGATCCCGACAATCGCGCGCACTCCGGCCGCAAGCGCGTCATCGACCACGGACTCGAACGCCGCAGCTGGCACGGCCAACACAGCCAAGTCCACGTCCTCGTTCACATCGGACAGGCTGCGGAACGTCGGTTGGCCAATAGCCTCGGAGCGCCGAGCGTTGATGAGGAACGCCGGTCGAGGACCGGACACGGCGCGCACAGCGAGCCAGTTTCCATATTTCTCAGGGTCATCGCTGGCGCCGACGATCGCGACCGAGCGAGGGGCGAACAGCGCTTGCAGTCCCGACGACCGCGAGGGCGCTGCAACCTGGGTGATCAGCTCCATACCGTCTCCTCGTTGAGAGCATGTGGTCGGTCATAATAAGTCATTATTATGACGGCGACAACACTCTTGCAGGAGATCGCGCTGACCATGGCCCCCTACCATGGAGGGCATGACAGCAGCCGCACGCCCGACGCCGTCGGCACCAGACCCCGAGACCTCAGAGGGGAATCTGGATCGATCCGCAGCCGTATCCCTCCGCCGTCGTCAGATCATGGTCGCGACCGAACGTTTGATCGCTGAACAAGGATTCGACGCTTTGCGGCTGCGAGATGTGGCCAAGGCGGCTGGTGTCTCGATCGGGACGATCCAGCACTACTTCGACACGCGCGACAACCTCGTCCTGGAAACTCTCGCCGCAGCCAGCTGGAGGCGGGCCGAGGAGTTCACCGCCCAGGGCAAGGAATCAACAGACCCGGTGGAGCGGACGCGCTCGCTCCTTCGTGGCTCTATCGCCGATCGTGCCAGGTGCCAGGCGTGGATGGAGACGTGCGCGTCATCAACCAGGCACAGCGAACTGGCCCCCATGATCGAGCGAATATATGAGGCATGGCGGGTCGAGATCAGGCAAGCGATCAAGGACGGCATCGACGCGGGCATCTTCAATCCACACCTCCCGCTCGAGCAGCTCATCGACACGGTGATGGCGATGATCGAAGGCCTCATGGTGACGGTCGGCCTCAGCCTCGACAGATTCACCAGCGATTACGCCGCGACCTTGGTACAGGACACGGCAGGCCGACTGCTGGCCTACGACTTCAAGGAGTAAGCTGGCCTGCTCGACGACAGCCAGCGAAATCCCAGCTCGTCGTGGCCACACAAGGGGATCATCACAGGTTTGGACATGCGCCCCCAACTCGTTGGGCTGTGGAGCGCGTCGGAGACGGGGCGCAGCACAGCGACACAGAACGGCGTTCGCCCGCCAACGGACACCGTCGGCTGACGTGCAGGAATGCTGGGCACGCATGGTCGCGTTCGATGGCCGGAACCAGGCACTACGTTTCGATGATGCTAGAATCGTACAACAGATTGTCCGCAGCATTGAATGCGAGGTCAACCAGTGCCCAAGTCAGCCGAGCCACCGCGCCTGGTGCCGCCTACTCCCACGAAGTCCCTGAAGGAGAACTACGTGCAGGTGCTGAAAGCCCTCGGCGACCCGACCCGGCTGGACATGCTCAGCCGGATGGCCAGCCGCGACGAGTACCCGTGCACGACACTGGAGCACGAGCTGCCGGTGGGGAAATCGACGATCTCCTATCACGTCAAGATCCTTAGCCAGGCGGGGTTGGTGTCAGTGAGCAAGAAGGGTCGATTCTACTTCTACACGCTGCATCGCGACATCATCGAGTTCTACACGCCAGGTCTGCTGGGCCGCCTCACCTCGGAAGCGCAAGTGACCGAGCCGTAGGCCCCGCCCCCCGTCGTCGGCAAGCACGTCGTGCTCGCCGGGGCGGACTCGAAGGCCCCCGTATAACCCGCGACCGCGCCGTCGCGGGTTTTTGCTTTGCAGGACACCAAAACACCAGGGTTCTCGACGGCGCGCACCTGCTCGCGACGCCACTGTGGCCGCGCTCACTCCCAGGCAACTCTTGCAGTTCGATAGGCACTACGTTTCAATGACTGTCGAAACATCGAACTCAAGGAGTCATGGTGACTGGACCCGAATCCCGCAAGAGCGTGGTCACAGCTGGAGCCGAGATCACGGACATCGGCGAGCTTCCTCCTTTGGGCGTCGTTCCTGCCAAGATGCATGCGCAGGTCGTGCGGCCCGATCGCTACGGAGACCCGGCCAACGCCTTTCAGCACGAGGCCGTGCCCACTCCGGAGATCGGCCCAGATGAGGTGCTGGTCGCCGTGATGGCTGCCGGCATCAACTACAACAATGTCTGGGCGGCGCGCGGATATCCCGTTGATCAGGTGGCAGTGCGGCAGAAGCGCGGCGAGGTCGAGGACTTCCACATCGGCGGGTCAGATGCCTCCGGAATCGTCTACGCGGTCGGCGAAGCCGTCACCGACTGGGAGATCGGCGACGAAGTTGTCGTCCACCCCGGAGTGTGGGATGCCGATGATCCGTGGATTGCCGCCGGCCGCGATCAGATGATCGCTCCCTCGGCCCGCATTTGGGGCTATGACACGAACTACGGGTCATTCGGTCAGTTTGCTCGCGCGCAGTCGCACCAGTTGCTCCCCAAAGCCGTTCACCTGAGCTGGGCGGAAGCAGCTGCCCCCACCTTGGTCGGGACGACGGCCTACCGGATGTTGCACGGTTGGGCTGGAAACACCGTGCAGGAGGGCGATCTGGTCCTGGTGTGGGGTGGTTCGGGCGGTCTGGGAACCCAGGCCACTCAGCTGGTCGATGCTGCGGGAGGTCGGGCGATTGCCGTCGTTTCCGATACGGAACGCGGTGAGTACGCGAAGAAGTTCGGTGCCATCGGCTACATCGACCGCCGCGAGTTCAGTCACTGGGGAATCCCGCCGCTGGTGGATGACACCGTGGGGCAGAAGGAGTGGACGCACAGCGTTAGGGCGTTCGGGAAGAAGGTCCGGGAGATCGCCGGTAGCCGGGAAGACCCGGCGATCGTCTTCGAACACCCTGGTGCCGCCACCATCCCCACCAGCATCTTCTTGTGTCAGCCCGGTGGCATGGTGGTGATCTGCGCGGGTACAACTGGCTTCGACGCCATGGTCGACCTGCGCTATCACTGGACGCGTCAGAAGCGCTTGCAGGGCTCCCACGGCACAAACGACGCGCAAGCCCGCGCCTACAACGATCTGGTTCGTGAGGGCAAGATCGATCCCGTCGTCGGGCGAGTTCTTCCCTTCGCCGACATTCCCCGCGCTCATTCGGAGATGGGGAATGGACACGAGGTCTTCGGCAACAGCGTGATTCTCGTCGGTTCGGGCACCCCTGGCCTCGGCCGACGTTGACCAGACACGCAGCACACCCCAACGCCATCCAAGGAGTCGTCCGTTGACAACGAAGCAGCAGGATCCCATCAAGGTAGCCGAGAACACGGAGTACATCCTGGCCGAACGGCGTGACAGCGTCGTACTCCTCACCCTGAACCGTTCGAAGGCGCTGAACGCCTTGTGTGACAGCCTCACGCAGGAGTTGACCGAGGTGCTTGATGCAACCGAACGGGACGATTCCGTAGCAGCAGTGGTGATCACGGGAAGCGCGAAGGCTTTCGCGGCCGGCGCCGACATCAAGGAAATGCAGCCCAAGACCTTTGTGGATGTTTACCTCGAGGACTTCATCACTAGCTCGTGGGAACGACCGTCCACTGTGCGCAAACCGATCATCGCCGCGGTGAGTGGCTATGCGCTCGGCGGCGGGGCGGAACTGGCGATGATGTGCGACCTGATCATCGCTGCGGAGAGTGCGAAGTTCGGCCAGCCCGAGATCACCATCGGCATTCTGCCGGGGGCCGGTGGCACTCAACGCCTGGCACGAGCGGTCGGGAAGTCCAAGGCCATGGACATGGTGTTGACCGGACGCATGATTGATGCCGCCGAAGCCGAACGCATGGGCCTGGTCGCACGCGTCGTAGCAGACGAGGAACTGGTCAGCGAAGCAGTCGCGGTGGCAACGAAGATCGCGAACTTCTCGAAGCCCGCAGTTCTCCTGGCCAAGGAAAGTGTCAACCGTGCCTTCGAAACCACGCTGTCCGAAGGGCTCCGGTTCGAACGCCGAATGTTCCATGCTGCCTTCGCTACGGAGGGGCAGAACGAGGGCATGGACGCGTTCATCAACAAGCGCGAAGCCCGTTACAGCGACCGTTGAGGAGATGGCGTGACCAGCACAATCATGCAGCCGCGTGAGCTCCGGATCGGCGGCGGAGCGATCGATCAGACCGGCGAGGTCGCCGCGGGCTTGGGCATCAGCCGTCCCCTGGTGGTGACCGACGGCTTCCTCATGTCGAACGGCACCGCGCAACGCGTGCTGGATTCCCTAGCGGGCGCGGGACTGGTTCCGACGCTTTTCTCCGGCACGGTGCCGGATCCGACCACCGACTCGCTGGTAGTCGGTCTTGATGCACTACAGGCCGGTAACTGCGACGCTGTGGTTGGTTTGGGTGGCGGTAGTCCCATGGACACTGCCAAGGCGCTGGCCGTGCTGGGCGTGCAGGGCGGCGGAATGACTCAATACAAGGCGCCGGTGCGCAACACCGGTCCGGCGCTGCCGATCATCGCCGTGCCTACTACCGCCGGTAGCGGGTCAGAGGCAACTCAGTTCACCGTCATCACCGACAGCAAGACTGACGAGAAGATGCTCTGCCCTGGGCCAGCCTTCCTCCCCATCGCGGCGATCATTGATTTCGAACTCACTGTATCGATGCCTGCCCGACTGACGGCCGATACCGGGATCGATGCTCTGACCCACGCGGTCGAGGCCTACGTGAGCAAGAGGGCCAACCCGTTCTCTGACGCGTTGTGTCTCACCGCGATCGCCACGATCGCGCACAACCTACGCAGGGTCTACGCTGACGGCTCGGACATTCAGGCCCGCGCAGGGATGATGCTGGCAGCCACTCAGGCAGGGATCGCGTTCTCCAACTCCAGCGTGGCGCTCGTCCACGGCATGAGCCGCCCCATCGGCGCGCACTTCCATGTTGCGCACGGTCTGTCGAACGCGATGCTGTTCCCCGCCGTTACAGCGTTCTCCGCGCGGCACGCGACTGCTCGCTATGCGGACTGTGCCCGCGCCTACGGTGTGGCCTCAGGATCGACGTCCGACGACCTCGCAGCCGAAGGCTTCGTGGATGCCCTGCAGGGCCTGTGCCACGACCTCGAGGTACCCACGCCCGCGACGTACGGCATCGACGAAACAAAGTGGCGCCAGCTGATTCCGGTCATGTCCGAACAGGCCCTCGCCTCCGGCTCGCCGGCCAACAACCCCCGAGTCCCCACGGTCGACGAGATCGCAGACCTCTACGTCCAGATTTACAAGTGATCGAAGGAAACACTATGAAGACACCCGGTGCAGAATCCGCGAAAACCGTTGACACGGACGTAGTTGACATCGATCACTGGATCCAGGGTGCTAGCACCCCTGGCAGCTCCATCGAGCGCGGTGATGTGTACAACCCCGCAACCGGAAAGGTGACAGGACGGGTCGCGCTCGCCGAGCCTGCCGACGCAGTCGCTGCCATCGCCTCCGCCCACGCGGCCTTCCCCGACTGGGCGGCCACCCCACCGCATGTGCGAGCTCGCGTGCTGTTCCGCTTCCGGGATCTGATCGAGACCCACCGCGACCGGCTCGCCCAGATCATCGTCGCCGAGCACGGCAAGGTGTTCTCCGACGCCCAGGGCGAGGTCACGCGCGGACTGGAAGTGGTGGAGTACGCCTGCGGCATCCCGCAGGTACTCAAAGGAGAGTTCACCGAAAACGTCGGCCGCAACATCGACAGCATGTCGCTGCGCCAGCCACTCGGCGTCGTGGCCGGCATCTCGCCGTTCAACTTCCCCGCGATGGTCCCGATGTGGCTGTTTCCAGTCGCGCTCGCCTGCGGCAACACCTTCGTGATGAAGCCCTCCGAGAAGGACCCCACCCTCTCCGTCGAACTGGCCAAGCTGCTGAAGGAAGCCGGTCTGCCTGACGGTGTGTTCAACGTGCTGCACGGAGACAAAGTCGCCGTCGATGCGCTGCTCACCGATCCGCGCATCGAGGCGGTCAGCTTCGTAGGCTCCACCCCGATCGCGGAGTACATCCACACCACCGCTTCGGCCAACGGTAAGCGCGTCCAGGCTCTCGGAGGCGCGAAGAACCACATGGTCGTCATGCCCGACGCTGATCTCGACAAGGCCGTGTCCGCGCTGATGGGAGCCGCCTATGGTTCGGCTGGCGAGCGCTGCATGGCCATTTCCGTGGCGGTGCCGGTGGGCGAGGAGACCGCGAGTCAGCTGCGTGAGCGCCTGGTGAAGGCCATCGCCGAACTGAAGATCGGCCCTGGTTTGAACGAAGGTGTGGAGATGGGTCCGCTCGTGACCGCCGCCCACCGCGACAAGGTCGCCGACTACATCGAAATCGGCGTGGAGGAGGGTGCCGAGCTGGTGGTGGACGGGCGTCAGACGGATATCCCAGAAGCGGGCTTCTTCCTGGGGGCCACCCTGCTCGACCACGTCCAGCCGGAGATGCGCGTCTACCTCGAGGAGATCTTCGGCCCGGTGCTGGGCATCGTTCGTGCCGAGTCCTTCGCAGAGGCGCTGACTCTGGTCAACGAGCATGAGTTCGGCAACGGCACCAGCATCTTCACCCGCGACGGCAACACCGCGCGCACCTTCGTGTCGCAGGTGAAGGCAGGCATGGTCGGTGTGAACGTCCCGATTCCGGTCCCGATGGCCTTCCACTCCTTCGGTGGTTGGAAGCGCTCCTTGTTCGGCGACCACCACGTGCACGGCCCCGAGGGCGTCCGCTTCTATACCCGGTACAAGGTCGCCACCACCCGGTGGCCCTCCGACGAGCGCATTACCACCGACTTTGCGATGCCGACCCATGGCTGAGTCGGAGGAATTCATCCGCACCGAGCTGGAGGGCGGCGTCGGGCGGATCACCTTGAACCGGCCCGCCGCCCTCCATGCGCTGAACCTGCCCATGGTGGAGCGCCTCGGCGAGGTGCTCGAGGCATGGCGGGAGGAGCCGCTCAGCGCCGTGGTCATCGACAGCAGCGGCTCGAAGGCGTTCTGCGCGGGTGGGGATATCCGGGCCATCCAGCAAAACACCCTAAACGGCAAGCAGGAATGCAACAAATCCTTCTTCGCCACCGAGTACAAGCTCAACTACACACTGGCCACCTATTCGCGCCCGCTCGTTTCGCTGATCGACGGAATCTGCATGGGTGGCGGATTGGGAGTGTCGGTACACGGGCACTTCCGAGTCGCAACCGAAGCCACACAGCTCGCCATGCCCGAAACGTCAATAGGCTTTTTCCCGGATGTTGGAGCGAGCTTCTTTCTGTCGCGGCTGCCGGGGAGCCTGGGTATGTACCTAGGCCTGACGGGGACGCGGATCGGCCCTGCCGACGCCCTTTACACGGGCCTGGCGACGCACCTGACGAGTTCTCGCGATATTGACGGCATCGTGCCAGCTCTGCGTAACCGCGGATCGAAAAGCGTGGACATGGTGCTGCGGAGCTTCTGCAAGCCGAACCCTGTAAGTTCCAGTGAGCTCGCAAAGCGACGCTCCGCGATTGACTGGTGCTTCGGTGCTCCGAGCCTGGCTCTCATCCTGAACCGGCTGGAGCAGCATGGCGAGGTGTGGTCTGCGGAGCAGCACGAAGTGCTGAAAAAGGCATGTCCGCAAAGTTTGCAGGTCACCTTCGATCTGATCAGCCAAGCGCGGGAACTCGATCTTGCGGCCTGTCTCGAGGCGGAGCTAACCGCCGCCTGCTACATCACCAAAACACCGGACTTCATCGAAGGTGTACGGGCCGCCCTAGTCGACAAAGACCGTCGGCCGAAATGGTCGACCTCCTTGGACGATCAGAAACTGGCCATCTTCCTGAACGCTGCCGACTCAGGAGGCTAACCGATCTGAGGTTCTGCTCATACCAGGAATTACCCGTAGCTGGCACTCTTAATCGCCATCAACCCGAGCGTATTCAAGTTTCACCCATTCTGCGGCCGGGCGAAAATACCCAGGTGCGCTGCACGCCAGGCGGTTCCAGTAATGCAGCGCACCTGTCACCCAATCTGGAGACGAAACGACGATGGCTAGTCACAAAGCCCTAGGGCCTGTTTCGAAAGTCATGGCAGCCACTCGTTGATCGCTGCGATGGTGACGGTGGCTTCGTAGCGGACGGCGAGCTTGTCGTATCTGGTGGCGACGGCTCGGTTCCGTTTGAGACGGTTGATCCCGCACTCGACGGCGTGCCGCTGCTTGTAGATCTCCTCGTCGAATGCGGGTGGTCGTCCTCCTCGGGAGCCCTTCTTCTTGCGGTGGCGGATCTGGTCCGCCTTGTCCGGGATGGTGCAGCGGATACCGCGTCTGCGCAGGTAGGCGCGGTTGGCGCGGGACCCGTAGGCCTTGTCGCCGAGCACCCGATCCGGGCGGCAGCGCGGCCGACCGCGATCACGCCGGGGCACTCGGATACGGTCGAGCACCACCTGAAACTGGGGCGAGTCACCCCGCTGGCCAGCTGTGATCACGATTGACATGGGCTTTTGCCCCTGCTCGACCGCCAGGTGAGTCTTGGTCGTCAATCCTCCGCGGGAGCGCCCCAGCCCGTGATCGGCTGGTTCGAACTCGACACCGCCCGGGGGCTCCTTCTGGAGATCCCCTTTTGACGGGCACCGGCCGCGTGCTGGTGTGCACGGGCCACGGTGGAGTCCACGCTGACATCCCAGGTGATCAGGCCCGCAGCGTCCGCATCGGTCTGCAGCGCGGTCAGAATCCGCTTCCACGTGCCATCCCGCTGCCACCGCCGGAACAGCCCATACACCGTCTCCCATGGGCCGTAGCGCTCCGGCAGATCCCGCCACGGCACCCCAGTCCGGACCCGGTACCGAACCCCGTCGATGAGCTGGCGTTTCGTATGCTTCGGCGGACGCCCGGACTTCTTTCCCTTGGGCAGCAAGGGCTCCAGCTTCGCCCACTGGTCATTGGTCAGATCACCACGCCCCACAAGACAAGATCATCTCAAACCTTGATCGACTTATGAAACAGGCCCTAGTCCGGGTGGACGACGGTCCCGCACGATTTCAAAGGCTCTCCGAGGCCGACCTGCCCGAGGGCGACGTCACGATCAAGGTGAGGTACTCGACTCTCAACTACAAGGACGGGCTCGCTGTCCTCGGCAAAGGCAAGATCGTGCGGCGGTTCCCAATGGTTTGCGGGGTCGATCTAGCTGGCGTAGTGGAATCGTCGCAATCGCAGGAGTGGCAGCCAGGCGACGAGGTGATTGCGACCGGATTCGGCCTATCAGAGCTCCATCCCGGCGGGTATGCCGAGCGCCAACGAGTACCTGGTGAATGGCTGGTGCGCAAACCGGCCTCGCTTGAATTGTCGCAGACCATGGCAATCGGTACCGCCGGGCTGACGGCGATGTTGTGTGTGCTCGCTCTGGAAAGGGCCGGGCTGAGTCCCGAGCAGGGCGGTGAGGTACTGGTCACGGGTGCCGCCGGCGGGGTCGGTAGCGTAGCCGTTGCGCTTCTCGCCGAGCTGGGGTACAGCGTCACTGCCTCAACCGGCCGACCAGAAACACGGGGCTACCTGAAAGAACTCGGTGCGGCAGCCTTTATCGACCGGAGCGAACTTGCCACAGACTCCGGACGACTACTTGATTCGCGACGCTGGATCGCCGTCGTGGACACCGTTGGCGGCACCACACTGGCTACCGCAGTCAAACAAACCCACTACGCTGGCGCGGTAGCAGCTTGTGGTCACGTTGGTGGCACCGACCTGCCGCTCTCGGTAATGCCGCTCATCATCCGCGGAGTGCAGTTGCTAGGCATTGACGCCGTACAGTGCCCACTACCCTTGAGAGAACACGCGTGGCAACGCCTTGCCAGGGACCTACCTTTAGCAAAGCTGGACTCCACCACAAGCTACGGAAACCTGGACGAGGTTCCCCAGCTAGCGGAAAAAATCGTGTCGGGACAGATCCGCGGACGCCTGGTGATTAGGGTCGACTAAGAGAGCATCCGATATTTTCTTTGATGTTCAGTCCGTATCGGAGTGGCCACTGACAGAAGCCGGTCACAATGGTCGACCGCAGCCGCATAATGGTCGTCTACGTGCCAGTGAGGTGATCTCAGTAGCGTCGGGCTGAGTTTTCGCGTGGGTGGCGGATCTGGTTGGCAGCGCGGGGGATCCGGGTGAAGTCAGGGCGTGGAGTCCTTGGTAGAAGAGACTCGCCAAAGATCAACTCCATGCCGAAGACTCCACGTGATCGTCTATCGTGCCATCCTCGATGTCCCTCGTGAACTCGCCCTCTACGTCTCCAGCCTGGTGCGCGCTGAACGTCGTCGGCGCGGAACACGGAAGCAGGCCCGGGCGCTGACGTGTTTCTGGCAGGCCGTACTCGGGCTGCGGTGGTTCCGAGAGCACCGCGACGTCACCGCTCTGGCCCGCGATCACGGCATCTCCCGCGCGACCGGCTACCGGTACCTGGCCGAGGTCATCGAGATCCTGGCCGCCCAGGCGCCGGACCTGCACGAAGTCCTGGACCGGGCCCATACCGACGGGACACCGTATGTGATCCTCGACGGCAAGCTGTTCACCAGCGACCGGCTGGGCGAGAAAACCACCAGCGTAAAGGGAAAACCCATCCACACCCAATATTCCGGCAAGGCCCACCAGCCCGGCGGCAACATCCAGGGCCTGCTGGAACCGGACGGATTCCCGCTCTGGGTCTCCGACGTCGAGCCCGGCTCGGTGCACGACATCACCGCCGCTCGCACGCACGTCCTCGGCGCGTTGTACTGGGCAACCTCCCAACTCGACCTCCCGGCACTGGCCGACGGCGGCTACGACAGCGCCGGAATCGGCGTGCACACCCCAGTCAAACAACCCACCAGCGACCAGGCCCTCGACCCCGGTAACCGCACCTACAACAGCCTGCTCCGCGGCCTGCGCTGCCTCGGCGAACGCGGCTTCGCACTCCTGACCGGCCGCCGGCGATCACTGCGCCACCAGCCCACGCCGCATCGGCGACATCGTCAAAGCCGCACTCGTCCTCACCCACCACGAACACGGCCGAATCCCATAGAACTCGCTGAGATCACGTCACTGGCATCTGCCAGGCCAAGAGGCGTTCTACTCAACTGTGCATCTGAGGTCCACGTGTGGCAATGCTGGACAACAAACGCATCCAGTACCGGCCCCACCTGCTCACCGGGTTCCTCGCCCAAACCGGCCTCACCCTCGAACCGGAGCCGCCCTAATCTTGATCATTCAATCTCTGTAGTCGGCCCAAGTAGCCCGGAGTACAACAGCGCCCCGAGGCTGATCGCCTCGGGGCGCCGCCGATCGAGAAAACCAGATCACGCCTGCGACTACCCCGAGCGCATGGTTGCCGCACAGGACGTCGAGACAGACCTGGCGCAGCGCGGTTCGTGATTTCGCGTATCAGGCCCGCAGCGAGGTGGTAGCGGAGATGTCGAGGGCGCTCGATCCGATGTGCAGGGTATACTCGCCCGGTTCGTGCTGCCAGCCGTCGTCCCAGTAGGCGAGGTCGCGCTCATGCACCGGGACGCGCACCTCCACGGCTTCTCCGGCTTGGGCGCGGACGGTGGCGAAGCCGACGAGCCAGCGGGCGGGGCGGTCGATGGCGGAGTCGGGTCGGGAGGCGTAGACCTGCACGACGTGCTTGCCAGCTCGGTTGCCGGTGTTGCGCGCGGTCAGTTCGACCGTGGCGACGCCGTCGGTGATCGGAGTCGTGGTCACATCGGTCAGGCTCCAGGTCGTGTATCCGAGCCCGTGACCGAACGGGTAGGCCGGTGTCGTCCCGGCGCGCAGCCAGGCGCGGTAGCCGATGTGGACGTCCTCGTCGTAGGCGAGCGCCCCGTCGACAGGAGTCACGTCGAGAACCGGGACGTCGTCGATCGCGGCCGGCCACGTGGTGGGCAGCCTGCCGCCGGGCTCGCGGGCACCGGTGAGGAGGTCACCGACGGCCGCGCCGTACTCCTGGCCCGCGAAGTAGTTGAGCACGATCGCCGCGGCCTGCTCCCGCCACGGCAGCAGAACCGGAGCACCTGAGTTGACCAGCACGACCGTGCGCGGGTTCGCCGCCAGCACCGCGCGCACCAGGTCGTCCTGGCGTCCGGGCAGGTTCAGGTCGGCCCGGTCGTAGCCTTCCGATTCGACGCGGGAGTTCGTGCCCACCACGACCACCGCGACATCGGCCTCGGCGGCGGCGCGGGAGGCCTCAGCGATGAGCTCGTCGGCGTCCACGTCCGCCGGTTCGGTGCCGATGGTGATGCTCAAGGCGTTGCTCAGGCCACCGCCCATCCGCTGCGGGCTGAACTCCACGCGCAGCCGCACGCTGCGCCCGGAGCGGAAATGCACCGGTGCCGACACCGCTGGCGGCGACAGGAAGGCTGCGCCGAGGTCGGTCCCGACGGCCTGCGCGGTCTGCTCGGTGAGCAGCCCGCCGTCGACGAGGACGCGCCCGGTGCCCACCGACGCGAAGCCGATGCGCTGCGGGCCGGATTCGGTCGGCGTGTAGTCGGTTTCGAAGACCAAGGTCGCCAGCTCGCCGATGGGCGCGTCCCCGCCGAAGTAGACCAGACCGCTGGCCAGCCGATCCTCGGTGAACAGCAGTGCGCCCTCGGCGTCGAGCATCTCGACTCGCGCCCCGGGCTCGCCGGTGACGGGGTTGCGCATCGCGTCGCGGTCGAGCTCGGCCAGCCCTTCCTGCACGATCGCGCCCAGTGAGTAGGATACCTCGGCGCCCGGGAACGCCGCCCGCATGCCTTCCAGCGGGGACACGACCCTGTCGGGGAGCACGGTGGCGCTCCCGCCGCCCTGGGTTCGGGCGTGCAGCGCGTTGTGGCCGATCACCGCGATGCGAGCGGGGTCCGCCAGCGGCAGGATGCCGTCGTTGGCCAGCAGGACGGAGCCCTCCGCCGCGGCCTCCCGGGCGAAGGCGACCCCGTCCTCCGAACGCGCCGGCCGGACCGGTTCGAAGCCCTCCAGCGCACCGACCCGAGCCGCCAGGTGCAGGATGCGGCGCACCTTGCGATCGACGACGGCTTCGTCGATGACCCCGCCGCGGACCGCCTCGACCAGCGCCTCACCCCACGGCCCGTCCGGGCCCGGCATCACCAGATCCTGCGAGTGCTTCGCGCTCTCCACACTGCGCACAGCCGTCCAGTCGCCGATCACCACACCGTCGAATCCCCACTCGCTGTTCAGCGGTGTCTCCAGCAGCTCGTTCTCGGTCGCCGTGGCACCGTTGATCGAGTTGTAGGCGCTCATCACCAGCCACGCCCGCTCCTGCACCACGGCGTCCTCGAACGCCCGCAGGTAGACCTCCCGCAAGGCGCGTTCGCTCAACCGCACGTCGACGGTGAACCGGTCGGTCTCGAAGTCGTTGGCCACGTAGTGCTTAGGCGTGGCCCCCACACCGTTGTCCTGCAACCCCCGCACGTAGGCCGCAGCGAGCCGGGCGGTCAGCAGCGGGTCCTCGCTGAACGCCTCGAAATGCCTGCCGCCCAGCGGAGAGCGGTGCAGGTTGATCGTCGGCCCCAGCACCACGTCCACCCCCTTGCGGCGAGCTTCGACGGCGGCGATCGCGCCGTAACGCGCAGCGATGCCGGTGTCCCACGCCGATGACAACGAGGTCGCCGACGGCAGGTTCAGCGACGGTGATCGCTCGTCCCACACCTCACCACGCACCCCGCTCGGACCGTCCGAGACGACCATCCGCCGCAACCCGATCTCCTCGATCGGCCACGTCGTCCAGAAGTCGCGGCCCGTCAACAACCGGACCTTGTCCTCCAGCCCGAGCTTGCCGACGAGGTCGTCGAGGTGGTCATCGATGGCAGTCATGCGCTGTTCTCCCCTCTGTTGAACGTCAGTTCGTCGCACGGATACCTGCGACGTACTTCTCCACCCTGGCCAGCATGTCGGCGTCGTGCGGGCCCCACTGCGGCTGCGGCGTGCCTGGCCCGGTGTAGGGCTCATCGGCGTAGTGCCCCTGGTATTCGGCCAGTTTCGCCTCCAGATCGCGGCGGATCTCGGCGTGCGCGGGATCCTCGGCGAGGTTGTTCAGCTCGGCCGGGTCGTCGCGGAGGTCGTAGAGCTCCCACTCGGGTTCGGAGATCCGCTCCGAGGCGCCGGGCACGCCCATTCCGGCGCCGTAGTAGTGGATGAGCTTGTGGTCGGCGGTGCGGATGCCGTAGTGGGCGGGGGCGCTGTGGATGGGATCGTCGTGCTCCCAGTACCGGTAGTAGACGGCGTCCGGCCAGTCGGTGACCTGTTCGCCGCGCAGCAGCGGGAGGAAGCTACGGCCCTGCGCCGCAGGCAGCACATCTGCGGCGTCGAGGCCACAGGCGTCCAGGAACGTCGGCGCGAAGTCGGCGTTGGTGATGATCTGCTCGCACCGGCTTCCTGCGGCGATCTGCGCGGGCCAGCGGATGAGCATCGGCATCTGCAGCGACTGGTCGAACATCAGCCGTTTGTCGAACCAGCCGTGGTCCCCCAGGAAGAAGCCCTGGTCGGAGGTGTAGACAACGAGCGTGTTCGCGGCGAGTCCGGTGTCGTCGAGGTGGTTGAGCAGGCGTCCGACGTTGTCGTCGATGGACTGGATGCACTGCAGGTAGTCGCGCATGTAGATCTGGTATTTCCAGCGCATCCGCGCCTCGCGGTTCTCCGGACCGCGCAGGTGTTCGGGGACGTCAGACTTGAGGTCGTCGGCGCCCAGGTCGTCGGCGATGGTCATGTGCACCCCGCGCACGGCCTTGCTGCGGGTGGCGTGGTCGTCGAAGAACGTCTCGGGCTCGGGGATGGCGCCGTCGGCGTAGAGGTGCCGGTGCTTCTCGTCCGGGACCCACGGCCGGTGCGGTGCCTTGTGGTGCACCATCAGGCAGAAGGGCTTGTCCTGGCCGCGGTTGTCGATCCAGTCGATGGCCTGGTCGGTGACGATGTCGGTGGCGTAGCCCGGCGCCGTCGAGGCGCCATCGGCGTCGATCATCTCGGGGTGGACGTAGTCGCCTTGCCCGGGGAAGATCCTCCAGTCGTCGAAC
Organism: Saccharopolyspora erythraea; assembly: GCF_018141105.1. Classification (NCBI taxonomy): domain Bacteria; kingdom Bacillati; phylum Actinomycetota; class Actinomycetes; order Pseudonocardiales; family Pseudonocardiaceae; genus Saccharopolyspora; species Saccharopolyspora erythraea. The sequence goes on from NZ_CP054839.1 coordinate 6,319,781, forward strand.
CCGCGCGGCAGCGAGGTCCCGTGTTCGCCGAGGTGCCACTTGCCGAACAGCGCTGTGGCGTAACCATGGTCCCGCAAAGCTTCGACGAACGTCGGTACCCGGTAGTCCATTTCGGTCCAGATGGACGAGACTCCGTTGATGTGGCTGTAGGTGCCGGTGAGGATCGTCGCGCGGGAGGGACTGCAGATCGCGTTGGTGCAGTACGTCGCGTCCATCCGCATGCCCTCATCGGCGATCCGGTCCAGGTGCGGGGTCTTGTTGACGTGACTGCCGTAGGCCGAGATCGCGTGCGCCGCGTGGTCGTCGGACATGATGAAGACGATGTTCGTGCGTGCCATCGGTTCCTGCTTTCTCTGGTTGGTCATCGCGCCGTCAGGAGGCGTCCAGCTCGGGTTCGAGCACGAGGTGTCCGTGCGGACCGCCGCGGACTTCCTGCATCAGCAGCCGTGCGCTCTGCGCTCCCGCCCGTTCCAGGGGGAGGCGCGAGTAAGCGAGGTTGGGCCAGATCCGCGGCGAGGGCGTTCCGCCCGCCATCGCGCCGACGAAGATTCCATCGGCGCGCACCTGGGCCGTCGACATCACCGCTTCCACGTCCGCACCCCACGAGCACACCACGGCGACCGCGTCCGACTCCTCGTGCGTCGCCGCGATGGCGGCGCCGACCCGCTCGGCGACCTCGCGCGCGTAGTCGTCGGCGTGCGGGGATGTTTCGAACTCCCGCAACCGCGCGCTGGTCAGGCCGGTCGAGACGATCCCGAGGGACAGCGAGGGGTGCTCGGCGAGCGCGCGCAGCACCGCCTGTTCCCGCTGCCGGTTGGCGCGCGACGGGACCTCCGGCTGGACGTGCAGCACGACGCGGAAACCGCGGGCGGCGACGTGCTCGATCATCTGCCGCGCACCAAGAGCGTAGTCGAAGTCCACTGTGGAGTAGGAAGCGCCGTCCGCGGCTGGGCCGCAGTCGAGCGCGACGAACGGCAGACCCTCCAACCGTGAAGCTTCGGCAAAGGCATGCGGTACCGCTTCGTCGTCGTGCCCGACGAACACGATGCCGTCGAGCCTGCCGCTGCGGTAGTCCGCGAGGTAGGCCCCGCTGGAGGGATCGGAGAGGATGGTGAGGTGCATCCGCTCCTCGGCGAGTGCGGCGCTTGCTCCCTGCACGATCGCCGCGAAACGCGGATTGGTGAGAGGTTTGGTCACCAGCATCCCGACGATGTTGCTGGAGCGGGAGCGCAGCGACCGGGCGACGCTGTTGGGGATGTAGCCGAGCTCCTTGGCGATGCGCCGCACTCGTGCCCGGGTTTCGGCCGACAGCACCACCTTCGAGGAGTCGTTGAGGGCGTAGGACACCGTCGAGACCGACACGCCGGCGCGCTCGGCGATGTCCTTCAGAGTCGGACGCATCATGCCTCCCGCTTTCGCGCGGCGTGCCGGGCGTCGAGCTCGGCGGTCTGCGCGGCGACGCGGGCCCGGTTGAGCGGGAACAGCATCAGCACGGCAGCAGCAACGGCGAACAGCACCCCGGGCACCAGGGTCGCGAGCGCGTAGATCCCCTCGACGGTGGAGTCGCTCTGGACGGGCATGCCGCTCTGGAACCCGACGAACGCCAGGGCGTAGCCACCGATGCCGCCGGAGACGGCCTGGCCCACCTTGCGAGCCCAGGTGTTGATCGAGTAGATGGACCCGTCGTCGCGGTCACCGCTGCGCATCTCCTCGGAGTCGATGACGTCGGCGATGACGGCCCAGACCAGCAGGTTGTAGAACCCGATCCCGAAGCCCGCCAGCAGGTTCAGCGCGACGAAGACCCACGGGTCGGTGACCCGCAGCGCGAAAAGCAGGAGGTAGACGACCGCTGCGCCGAGCAGCGCTGCGATGAGCACTTCCTTCTTGCCGAACCGAGAGGCGATGCGCGCGGCGACGGGTGCCAGGAGGAGACCAGGCACGTACATCGCCAGCTGCGACGGTCCGGACATCGCGCCGTTGTTGAAGTGGTAGAGCCACAGGTAGGCGGCCATCGTCGACAGGAACAAGCTCGCCAGCATGATGATGATGTTCGACGCGATCACCACGAGCAGCGGGCGGCTTCCGGCGAGGACGCGAAGCAGACGGCCGAAGCCGCGTCGCTCGGTCGGCTCCGGTGCCTCGACGCGCTCGCGCACTCCGGCGTGGCACAGGAAGTAGAACAACGCCGCGCACGCCGAGAACACGAGCGCGGTGGCGAAGAACCGGAACGGCACGATCTGCGACCTGCCGTCGACCATCCCGTAGATGAGAAGCGGCGGCACCAGGGACACGATCAGCCCGGCGCTGTTGGCCCCGAACCCGCGAAACACCGACAGCGATGCTCGGTGGCTCGGATCCTCGCTGATGACCGAGACCATCGAGCCGTAGGAGATGTTCGTCGTCGTGTAGAAGATCGACCCCCACACGAGGTAGGTCACCGCCGCATAGCCGAGCTTGACCGGGTAATCCCAGTCGGCGATGAACGGCGCGTACATGAACGTGCTCGCCACCGCCACGGGGATCGCCATCCGAGCGATCCAGGGCCGGAAACGACCGCCTCGACTCGGAGCGTGCCGGTCGAGGAAGCGGCCCCAGCCGACGTCGGTGAACGCGTCGATCAGCCTGGCGATCAGGAAGACGGTCCCCACGTGCGCGGCGTTGAGCCCGGCGACGTTGGTGTAGTACACGGTCAGGTACGCCGAGGCGAAGATGAAGGTGAAGTCGTTGCCGAGGTCGCCGAACAGGTAGCCGACGCGATCGCGCCACCCGAAGGCGCGCACCGCCTGGCGCTGTTGTGCGGCGTGCACATTGGTCATCTGCGGAGCCCTCTCCATTGAGTCAGCTCCCGTGAACCTAGGTACTCAAACGTTTGAGCACAAAGCTCAATCGTTTGATGCCCGCCTTCCCGGTGTTTTCCGAACTGTTGAGTAGACGATCACCTGACGGGAAGCGATCGCCCTGCGCAGCCGGCGGGAATCCTGACGGTGTCTCGTCGCGGCGGCCGGCGACCTCTCGATCCTCGGACTCCTCCTCGGCATTCGACAACTGGACCTGGCCGGCGCAGCACCGGCGCACCTGCGGCCGGCCCGCCGACTCCTGATCTTCGCCAGCGCGGTCACGCTGGCCTTGAACGTGGCTGACCTCGCGTAGCCGGCGAGTACGGCGAGGCCGCGTTCGACGCCGTAGGCCCGGTGTAGCTGATCGAGTGGGCCGAGGTCGGCCGGGATCTGCTGAGGGCGCTGACTGTCGCATCTCGGCCGAACGACACGAAGCCTGCCGCCTACGGCGACAAGGTGACCGTGGTACCGCAGGACGAGCACGGCCCGCTCGACCTGCCGAAGTGGCTGCCGACCGCGGGCTCCGCAACGAAGATCTGCTGCTGACCGAAGGACTCCTCGCCGCGATAGAACGCCAGTACTCGGAATACCTGCCCGGGCAGTTGCGCACCGAGCGGTTCGTACCCAAGGAGAATCACAAGCCCACCGCACACAGCCGTTCCAGCTCGAGTCCAGGCGCTCGGTCCAGATGGTGGAAGTAGCGCCGGACGAGTCCATGTTGGACGCGATCACCGCGCCGGGGTGAACGTGCTGCCCTCGTGCCGGATGGACGTCTGTGGGACCTGCGAGACCACGATCCTCGCGGGCCGAGCCGGACCACCGTGACTCGCTGCTCGATGACGACGAGCGCGCCGCAGCGGACCACATGTTCGTCTGCGCGCCGAGTTCGCTGTCCGACCGACTCGCCCTGGGCCTGTGACCAGTCTCTTTGCCGGAAAGCTCGCCATGACCACTCCACGCTGCCCTCCAACCGAATGGTGCGACTGGATGGCGGGGAGCTCCTGATTGGAACCGAGCCGATCGGACTCGGCCTGGTCGCAGCCGGGCCGTCCCGCAGGAAGGGGCACAGCATCCGTGCTCGGTAGGAGTTGACAGCTCCATGCCACAGGCATATAACACTCTTCATTTATATGACGACTCACACATCGAGTCCGTGAGGGTGGCATGAAGTTCGAGCACGTGATCCTGGGCCTGCTGTCCTGGCGACCGTTCAGCGGCTATGAGCTGGGCAAGTACCTGGAGCGAGAGGGACGTTTCATCCGCTCCAAGGTGCACTTGAGCCAGATCTACCGGCTGCTGTCCCGCATGGTCGATTCGGGGTGGGTCTGTTACGAGGTCCAGGCGAACGACGGGCGTCCCGACTCGAAGATCTACCGGCTCACCGAGATCGGGGAGCAGGTGCTGCGGGAGTGGGTAGCGAGCCCCTACGAGCCGCCCAGCAAGTTCACCGACTCGGAATTCCTCGTGCGGTTCCACTACGGGGGCCCGCTCGACCGCGCGGCCCTGCTCCGCCTGGTGCGCACCGAGCTCGAGACCCGCAAGGCGGAAGTCTCGCTGTATCGCGACCGGGACCGATCCGTCGGTCCGATGCAGCCGATCGACGGCGTGGACGAGGCGCTCGCCCAGCGGTTGGGCGATCTCATCCACGAGCAGGGCGCCGCGGGCATGGATCTGTGGATCAACTGGCTGGAACGCGTGCTCGCCGAGCTGGAGTCCGAGGCGACCGCCACGCAGCCCGATAGCGGCCACCGGTGAACGCGATCGTCCGCGCGCTCAGCGCCAACGGAAGGCCTCCTGCCATCGTCCACATTCGACTATCAGTGAGCTGATTTCCAAAAGATTCCCTGCAGTGTGGCCGAGGAGGCAACGATGCCCCAGCCCGGTACCCCCACCGACGACGCCCGCCCACCCGGAAGGCCCGATGTCGGCTCCGCCACGCCAGTCCGCCACCGCTGGCGCGGCCTCGCGCTGCTGACCGGCACGTTGGTGGTGGACAATGATGAGAGCAAGCTCGTCACCACACTCTTCCCCGTCCTGCGCAGCGCGCTGGCCATCCCGACGTCCGCACTCGGCGTGCTGGTCGCGGTCGGACAGCTGACCGGCATGGTCACCAGTCCGGTGTGGATGTGGCTTGCACGTCGGTACAACCGCAAGCTCATCCTGGTGATCTGCAGCGGTCTCTGGGGAACCTGGGGAATCGCGGCGGGTTTCTCGCAGAACTTCACCCAGCTGCTCGTCCTCTACGCCATCACGGCGGCCGGGTTCCAGGGAGCCCAACCGATCGTCAACGACCTGCTCGGAGATCTCTTCGACGACAAGACCCGCGGCCGTGCCACCGGCTATCTCTACGGCGCCCTGCAGCTGTCCAATGTGGTCATGGGTCCGCTGATCGGAATGCTGTCGCTGATCGAGGACGGTTGGCGCTACGGTTTCTTCGTTTCCGGCGTGCTCAACATCGTGATGGGCGTGCTGACGCTGGCCTTCTTGAAGGACCCGGGAATCGGCGCCTCCGAACCGCAGCTGGCCAGGCTGGACCAGGCACAGCGGGACGCCCGGTCGAAACTCACCTGGGCACGGGTCAAGGACCTGATGCGGATCCGCACCTTCCAGCTGATGGTCGTCCAGCGCCTGCTGTCCTCACACCTGCTGATCCTCACCTTCGGCGTCGTCTTCCTCGTCGACGTCTACCACTACAGCAATGCTGTGGCCGCTCTCGTGCTCATGCCCATGGGCATCGGGTACTTCCTCGGGACGTGGATCGGCGGTGAGGTCACCGACCGGGTCTCCCGCCGCAGCCCCCGGTCCGGGCGCGTTCTGCTGCTGCAACTCGCACAGCTCGCCTTCGCAGTGGTTGCCCTGACCCTGCAGGTCAACTGGGGAAACATCGTCGTCTTCGCGGTGATCTACGCGGCTCTGGGCTTCCTGCAAGGTGTGAACCCCGGGATCAACCGGCCGATCGTCATGTCGACGACACCTCCCGAACTGCGCGGTGCCGCATTCGTCGTGCTGCTCTCGATCGCCCAGGCGATCGCCTGGGCGATCTACTCGGCGGGCGCCGGATACCTGGCCGAAGCGATCGGCATGAAGGCGACGTTCTTCTGGTTGCTCGGAATCGTGATGATCGTCAACGCCGCCTTCATCACGCTCCTCTACCGCCCCTACGCCTGCGACCACCAGTCGGTTCAGACCGAACTCGCCCACCGCGCGAGCACGCAGACCAGTTAGGAGCACTTCGATGCAACACCGCGGGCCCGGGCACCTCCGGGCGACCACACCAGCCGGCGTCCCGGGCGCCCGCGCCGCCGAGGGGGCGTCGCGGTGAAGGCGATCATCCTCATGTTCGACAGCCTCAACCGGCACATGCTCGAGCAGTACGCCGACACCTTCGTCGACGCCCCGAACTTCGCCCGGCTCGCCGCGCGCAGCACGAGGTTCGACAACTTCTACGCCGGTTCGATGCCGTGCATGCCGGCTCGGCGCGAGTTGCACACCGGCAGGTACAACTTCCTGCACCGCAGCTGGGGGCCGCTGGAGCCCTTCGACGACTCGATGCCCCAGATGCTGCGCGATGCCGGTGTGCACACCCATCTGGCCTCGGACCACCCGCACTACTGGGAAGACGGCGGGGCGACATACCACACCCGCTACACCACCTGGGAGTTCTTCCGCGGACAGGAAGGCGACCCGTGGAAGGGACACGTCGCTGATCCCTCCGAAGCCGACGGGCAGATCGCGCGGATGCAACGGCAGGACCGGATCAACCGGACGCACATGCCCACCGAAGCCGAACACTCCCAAACCCGCACCGTGGACGCCGGTGTCGAGTTCATCGACACCAACGCCGCCGCCGACAACTGGTTGCTGCAGCTCGAGCTGTTCGACCCGCACGAACCCTTCTTCACCCACCAGCACTACAAGGACCGATATCCGCACGACTACGACGGGCCGGAGTTCGACTGGCCCGCCTACCGCAAGGTCACGGAAGCCCGGCAGCAGGTCGACCACGCCCGTTGCGAGTACGCGGCCCTGGTGTCGATGTGCGACCGCTCCCTGGGCCGGGTGCTCGACGCGATGGACGAGCACGACCTGTGGGACGACACACTGCTGATCGTCAACACCGACCACGGTTTCCTGCTCGGCGAGCACGGGTGGTGGGCCAAGTCGGTACAGCCCTGGTTCAACGAGCTGGTCCACCTGCCGATGTTCATGTGGGACCCGCGCACCGGAGACCGCGGCGGCAGCCGTGCGGATCTCGCCCAGACCATCGACATCGCCCCGACCGTGCTCCGGTGGTTCGGGCTCGAACCCACCGAAGACATGCAGGGTCACGACCTCGCGACCCAGAACGGCCACGACAGCGCGCTTTTCGGAATCCACGGCGGGCACGTCAACGTCACCGACGGACGTTACGTGTACATGCGTGCTGCAGCGGACCGGTCCAACAGCCCGCTCGAGGAGTACACGCTCATGCCCACGCACATGCGGGCCCGGTTCTCGGTGGCGGAGCTGGCCGACTGGCAACCGTGCGACCCGTTGCCCTTCACCAAGGGCATCCGGGCCATGCGGATACCGGCCGCGCCGACGTGGATGAACCCGTGGCAGCACGGCACCCTGCTGTTCGATCTGCGGGACGATCCCGTCCAGGCGCACCCGTTGCGGGACGACGCACTGGAGTTGCGCATGATGCGGCTCCTCGCGCGGCGGATGCACGACTCGCACGCTCCCCGCAGCCAGTTCGAACGTCTCGGGCTCCCCTTCGACAGCGAGCCGGGTGAGCAACACCTGCTCGTCGCGGCACAGGCCGAACGGGCGACCGCCGTCGCCGAACCACTGGACGATCTGGAGACCTCGCAGGTGCTGCGGACGCCGGTGCTCGAGCTGCTCGCGATCGACGGAGCCCGGCCCGTGTTCGAGGAACTGACCCCCGGCCTGACGACCACGGAGCTCATCGCCATCCCGTCAGGCGCCACGCTGCTCGACCTGGCCGCCTCAGCTCTCATCACCGCCACCGACCTCAAGGAGCTCACACAACGCCTCGACGCGCTGACCGGGAAGCGCCGATGAGCTCCAAGCCGAACGTTCTCTGGATCACCACGCACGACATCAACCCGCACATCGGCGCCTACTCCGGGGTCTACCCAGGTGCGGAATACGCGGTGACACCTCATCTCGACCGCCTCGCTTCCGAAGGGGTCCGGTTCGACAACGCCTTCGCCGCCGCACCGATCTGCGCACCCTCCCGATCAGCGATCATGACCGGCTGCCATCCCACCGCGATCGGCACCATGCACATGCGGACCAAGGCGGTGCCCCCGCCCGGCGTGCGGCTGTTCAGCGAGTACTTCAGGGAAGCCGGCTACTTCGTCACCAACAACTCGTTCACCGACTTCCAGGTACCGGTGCCGGTGAGCGCTTTCGACGACTGCAGCGACACCGCGCACTGGCGTAACCGCCCGAGCGCGGACACGCCGTTCTTCGCGGCATTCCACGGCCTGATCACCCACGAATCCCAGATCTACCTCGACGACGACGCGTTCGCCGAACGGACCCGGCACGTCCGGGACGAGGACCGGCATGATCCGACGAAGGCCCCGCTGCCGCCGTACTACCCGGACACCGAGGTGTTCCGGAAGGCATGGGCGCGCTACAACGACCTGATCACCGAGATGGATCACTGGGTCGGCACCCTCCTCGCTCAGCTCGAGGAAGACGGGCTCGCGGAGAACACGATCGTCGTGTTCTGGAGCGACCACGGTCTCGGCATGCCGCGCGGCAAGCGATGGGCCAACGACTCGGGCCTGCACGAACCGTTGATCATGCGCTGGCCCGGGCACCTGGAACCGGGAACCAGCACGGACGCGCTCGTTCACCTGATGGACCTCGCGCCGAGCATGCTCTCGGCCTGCGGGATCGACGTCCCGGACCACATGCACGCGGTCCCGTTCCTCGATGCTCGCGGCGAGTTGAAGAAGAACACCAACGGCTACGTCTTCGCCGGACGCGACCGGATGGGCGAGCTCGAAGACATGACTCGCTCGGTCCGCGACCGCCGCTACCGCTACATCCGCCACTACCACCCCGATCGCTCGCCCATGCAGCACTGCGACTACCCGGACCAGCTGTGGACCTGGCGGGAGATGCGGCGCATGGGCTCGGTCGAGGCGGGGCAACGCGCCCGGGGGCTGCCGCGTTCGGCGCTCACGCTGTTGCAGCGCCGCCTCATCGCCCCGACCAAGCCCGTCGAAGAGCTCTACGACCTGATCGCGGACCCGTACGAGGAGCACAACCTCGCCGACGACCCGCAAGCCGCTGGCACCCTGCATCGCTTTCGGGAAGCGCTGCGGGACTGGCAGTCCCGCTACGGCGACCTCGGTTTCCTCGCGGAGGACGAACTGCTCGAAAGGTGGCGCCCGGGCGGTGTCTGGCAGAAAACACCACCGCCGCTCGTCGAACGGGACCCCACCGGCGGGATCGCGGTGAGCTCTGCCGAGGACGCCGTCGTGGTCTGGACCGACGACCCGCCCTCGGACCAGCCGGAGAGTGAAGGAGCCGGAGTACCCGCGATTGGCTCCCCGGGCGAGGTGATCGGTGCCCCGCCCACCGACGGCCGGTACTGGCGCCTTCTCACCCCGGAGCGTCCACCGCCGCAGGACCGGCCCACCTGGGTTCGCGCGGTCCGGCTCGGCCACCTGGCCAGCGACGACGTCGAAGTTCCAGCCCATCTCGCAAGCCCAACCGAGGATCAGGAATGACTTCATCGACCACAGAGACCGAACGCATCGGCGCGCTCGTTGACCAGCTCACCCTCGAGGAGAAGGTGCGGCTGCTCACCGGCCGGGACTTCTGGACGACCTGGCCCATCGAACGGATCGGACTTCGCCGCGTCCTGATGTCCGATGGGCCCTCCGGCGTCCGCGGCGAGGTCTGGGACGAACGCGACCCGTCGCTCAACCTGCCCTCCGCGACAGCGCTCGCAGCGTCGTGGGACCGCGCCGTCGCCTACCGCTACGGTGGGGCAGCCGCGGTCGAAGCGCGACGCAAGGGCGTCGACGTGGTGCTCGGGCCGACCATCAACCTGCACCGCTCCCCCTTGGGAGGTCGGCACTTCGAAGCGTTCAGCGAGGATCCGGTGCTCACCGCCGACCTCGCGGCCTCCTACGTCACGGGCGTGCAGGACAAGGGCGTGGCCGCGACGCCGAAGCACTACATCGCCAACGACTACGAGACCGACCGTTTCACCGCGTCCACCGAGGTCTCCGACCGGGCACTGCGCGAGGTCTACCTGCTGGCGTTCGAGAAGGCCGTCACCGAGGCGCACGCCTGGGCCGTCATGTCGTCCTACAACGCGATCAACGGCGTCACCGCCTCGGAGAACGAGCTGCTCGAGACACCGCTCAACTCGGAATGGGGGTTCGACGGCGTCGTGGTCTCCGACTGGACCGGCGTGCGCTCGGTCGCCGCTGCGAGGCATCCCAGGACCTCGCCATGCCGGGGCCGGACGGCGCGTGGGGCCCGGCACTGCTCACCGCCGTCGAGGCCGGAGACGTGCCGGTATCGGCGATCGACCGCAAGGTGCACCGCATCCTGACGCTGGCGGCGCGCGTCGGTGCGCTCGAGGACTTCGAGCCCGCCCAAGCAGATCACGGCCACGGCGAAGACGGAGTCGTCTTCGCCCGGGAGGCTGCAGCGGAGGGAATGGTGCTGGTCCGCAACGACCACGTGCTTCCGGCCGAGTCGGCGACGGTGTCGCGGATCGCCGTGCTGGGGCACAACGCCGCCCAGGCCAGAAGCCAGGGCGGCGGTAGTGCCACCGTCGTGCCCGAACGCGTGGTTTCGCCGCTCGACGGCATCCGGGCGGCGTTCCCCGACGCCGAGGTCGACCACGCGATCGGTGCCGTCGTGCAGCAGGGCATCGCCGAGTTCCCACTGGCCACGATCACCAACCCGATCACCGGCGAACCCGGCGCGCGTGTCGCGTTCCTGCGCGACGGACGGGAACTGTTCGTCGAGGAACGGCGGGCGACCGCTCTGTACTGGTTCGGCGGAGACGCCCCGACCCGCGAAGCCGACACCCTCGAGATCACCACGACCTACTCCCCTGAAGACACCGGGACCGTCCGGATCGGCATCGGCTCCGCGGGACGTTCGCGGATGTGGATCGACGGAGAACTCGTCCTCGACGAGACCGTCGCGGTCTCCGGCGATCAGCTCGGTGCTGCGTTCCTCGACCCGCCCACGCGGTCCGTGCCCGTCGCGGCGACCGCCGGGCGGCCGATGGACATCCGGATCTCCTACGACGTCGCCCAGGACTCGGGTCTCGACGGGGTGCTCACCTACCAGTTCGGCACCGAACCCACCGAGACCGATCCGCAGCAGCTCATCGACGAGGCCGTCGCCACCGCGACCGGCGCGGACCTGGCCGTCGTCGTGGTGGGAACGAACGCCAAGGTCGAGTCGGAGGGATATGACCGCACCTCACTCGCGCTACCCGGCCACCAGGACGAACTCGTGCGCGCAGTGGCCGCTGCGAACCCGAACACGGTGGTGGTCGTCAACGCCGGAGCACCGGTCGAACTCCCGTGGCGGGACGACGTGGCCGCGGTACTGCTGACCTGGTTTGGCGGCCAGGAATTCGGCAACGCGCTCGGCGACGTCCTCACCGGCGCGCGCGAGCCCGGAGGCCGCCTGCCCACCACCTGGCCGGCCGCCCAAACCGACGTGCCCGTGCTGGACGTGACACCCGTCAACGGCAAGGTTCACTACGCCGAAGGCGTCCACATCGGGTACCGCGCCTGGTTGCGGGAGGGGACTGCACCGGCCTACCCGTTCGGATTCGGCCTGGGCTACACGACGTGGGAGATCCGCGACGTGATGGCTGAACCGGACGGTGACGGTGGCGGTGCCGTCACCGCCACCGTCACCAACACCGGTTCCCGCCCGGGCAAGCACGTGGTGCAGGTCTACGCCTCCCGCACCGACACGACGATCGACCGGCCCGCGCGCTGGCTCGTCGGATTCCAAGTGGTCCACCTCGACGCGAGCGAGGCCACCGAGGTCACCATCGCCGTCCCAGCACGCGCTTTCGCGCACTGGGACGGCGGGTGGGCCTACGAACCAGGCACATTCACGTTGCACGTCGGCGCGTCCGTCCTCGACATCGCCGGCTCGGCCGAGCTGACGACAGGGCCCTGAGGACGGTACCTCCGCGGGTGTGAACCGGCGTCGGTCGACGCCGGTTCACACCCGACGGCACCCGTCTCAGCCGACCTGGCCCCCAAGGGTCTCAGCGCGTTCCGCGTTGGAGGTTCAGGCCGCGGTCGAGGACCGGGCGCAGTAGCGGTTCAGGTTCGCCGACGAGCTCACCCTCGGAGATCCAGGCGAGGTCGCTACCGTAGAGCTGGTCGCGCAGCGCCTCGACGAGACGATCACGCGTCGCCGCGTGCGCCGGGTCGGCTGACAGGTCGTGCAGTTCCTGCGGGTCGGCCGCGGTGTCGAACAGCTGCACCCGATTACCGGCCGGGTAGTAGATGAGCTTGGATCTCCCGTCGGTGACCATGCGAGAGGCTTCCGCACCTTCGCCGAACTCGCAGTAGAGCGGTTCCGCGCGTCGCGGGCCGAGCATCGAGCGGCCCTCCACGGAGTCCGGAATGGCGACGCCGGCGAGGTCGAGCAGGGTCGGCATGATGTCCTGCTGCCCAACGACGCGGTCGTCGACCGCACCGGCCGCGATCCTGTCGTCGTGAGCCGGCCCGGTGACGATCATCGGAATGTTCGCGGATCGCTCGTAGAAAACCCGCTTGGCCCAGAGGTCGTGGTCTCCGAGCATGTCGCCGTGGTCCGAGGTGAACACGATGGCGGTGCTGTCCTGCAGGCCCTCCTCCCGGAGCGTGCCGATGACGAGCCGCAGCTGGTGATCGATGTGGGTGCACAGGGCGTAGAAAGCGCGGCGTGCCTCCCGGGTCTCGCGCGCACCGAACCGACGTGGTCTGTCGACTGAGTTGCGAACCCTGAGCGCGTAGGGAAGGTCCTCGCGTGCCCAGTCCCCGATGACCGGTTCGTCGATCTCGGCCGGATCGTACATGTCCAGGTAGTCACGCAGGGGCGCCAGCGGCGGGTGCGGATGGGTGTAGGACAGGTACCAGAACGAGGGGCGGTTCGGGTCCCTGCGCCGGATCGTCCGCACCATCTGCTGGGTGCACCAGTTGGTGACGTGGAAGCGTTCCGGCAGGTGCCAGGGACGCCAGTGGTACTGGTTGTTGCTCATGCCGTGGCCGAACTGCTGTCCCGCGTGCCCGTGGTCGGCGAGGAAGGTCTCGTAGTCGTCGGCCTTGCCACCTTCGCTGCGTCCCTCTTCCGCGAGCAGCACGTCGTCGAACCCGATGCGGTCACGTTGTGGCCACACGTGGAGCTTGCCCACTGCGTAGGTCTGGTAACCGCCGTTGCGGAAGGCCTGCGCCGCTGTGGGAAGTTCCGGCATCGGCAAGGTCGGCTGGAAGAGCCGATCTCCGTGCGTCCTCGGTGGTGTTCCGGTCATGATCGAACGCCGGGCAGGGATGCACACGGGCGACTCGCTGTAGGCGTTGGTGTAGCGCGTGCCGAGGTCGGCGAGCTCGTCCAAAGTGGGCGTTCGGACCGCCGGGTGTCCCGCGGTGCGCAGGAGCGAGGCGAACCAGTGGTCCACCGTCACGAGGAGAACGTTGGGCTGGGCCATCAGTGCTGTGGTTCCGTTTCAGTCGTGCTCGTACTTCTGAGCGGGAGACGTTCGTTCTTGCCTACCAGGGTGAACAGGAAGACGACGCCGAGTGCCATGAAGCCTGCCGCGATCAGCAGGGGACCGACGTAGGACCCACCGGAGACCCCGAGCAGGACACCGACGAGCACGGGGCCCACGGCGGAGGCCACGGCGCCGGTCGAGTTGAGCAGGCTCGTGGCGGACCCGACGTTGCGAGCGCTGGGAGCGACCTCGATCATCATCGCGTAGAGCGGCCCGGCAGCGAACGCGACACCGGTCGAGGAAACGCCCAGCAGCACCAGCGATGTCATCGCGTCGTCAGCGAGGACAGCCGGCGCGATCGCACCTCCCAACAGCAGCCCGATCAGGATGGGCAGCTTGCGGGAAACCGTCGGGCTGGCGCCGCGGCGCATCATCAGGTCGGAAAGGGCGCCACCCGCGAGATCACCGACCACTGCCATCAGTCCGGGAATCGCTCCGTACAAGCCGACTTCCAGGAGGCTGAACCCCCGCGCCTCGATGAGGTAGCTCGGGTACCAGGTGATGAAGAAGTACATCACCGATCCGCGGCAGAACATCACCAGGATCAAGCCCCAGATCGTGCGGTAGCCGAAGAGATCGCGCCAGCGGACCGCGGTGTCGTCGTCCGCGATTCGCGCCTCTCCCCCTTCGATGTGCTGCAACTCGCGTTCGCTGATCGTGGGATGTTGCCGTGGCGAACGGTAGAAGCGGTACCAGAACACCGCCCAGAACAGTCCGAACAAACCCGTGACCACGAATGACATGCGCCAGCCCAGCACGGCGATGAGGCCGGTGACGATCGGGAGCGTGATCGCGGGCCCGAACTCCGACCCGACCTGGTAGGTGCTGATCGCGAAAGCGCGCTCCTGCTTCGGAAACCACTCGGCGACGGACTTGTTCGCCGAAGGCGCCATCGGCCCCTCACCAATGCCCAGCAGGAAGCGGAGTCCGATGAGCGATGCCGCACCGCGGACAAGCGCGGTGGCCGCGGTCAACACGAACCACGACAGAGCCGACAAGGAGAACAGCAGCCGCACGCCCACCTTGTCGACGAGCCAGCCACCGACGGGCTGCGAGAAGATCTGCACGAACGAGAACACACCGAGCGCGAGGCCCACGGCTTCAGGGCTCAGGCTCAAGTCGTCTTGCATGAACGGCATCGCGACGCCGAGGTTCGTCCTGTCGATCCAGGCGATCGTGATGCCGATGAGCAGGACTGGGAGCAACCTCCAACGCACGGTGCCGGTGCGGGACCGTCCGGGCCGGGACAACGGTGGGGGCACGGGTATCGAACTCCTTCGGCCAATTAACCATATAATATGGTCAGCTGAAACTATGATAGTTTCAGGCCCGTGGCAAGACCCGGCCGAAACCTGCACGGACACGTGATCGACACCCTCGGGCGCCGGATCGTGGGGGGCGACTACGCACCGGGGCACACGCTCGACTTGGCGGAACTCGCCGACGAGCTGGCCGTCAGCCACACCGTGCTACGAGAGGCGCTGCGCGCCCTGGCCGAGAAGCGACTCATCGACGCCCGCCCTCGCCGCGGCACCTTCGTCCGGCAACGACAGGAGTGGAACCTCCTCGACCGCGACGTCCTGACCTGGCGGTACGAGACGCAGACCGACATGACGCTGCTGCACGACCTGCTCGAGGTGCGGGAGAGCCTGGAACCGACCGCCGCGCGGCTCGCCGCGCAACGCCACACCGAAGCCGACCTGGGCGAGCTGTCCGCCGCCCTCGAGCAGTTCCGCGGGGCCGATCACGTGAGCGGCAAGGTCATCGCCGCGGACCTGCGCTTCCACCGCGCTCTGTTCCGCGCGGCGCACAATGAGGTCCTGGAACAGATGGAGCTCATCGTCGAGATCGGCCTCCGCGCGAGGGATCGCATTGCGCACTCCCGGGAAGGCTGGCACACCACGGTCGAGCACCACGCCCGAATCGCCGATGCCATCGCCGACCGCGACGCCGACCGCGCGGAGAAGGCGACTCGCATCCTCCTGCAGCACAGCGCCGCCAGCCTCGAACACGACGAAGCCTGACAATCAACCCGCAGGATGAGCGACACCGCTCCGGTCTCGCTGCAGATTCACGGTAGCGACCATCGATCGAGGCGTTGACGCCCATCGTGCCGTCCTGGGCATCCGGATCAGCTCCCGGCAGACTTGCCGGGGCTGTCGACGCCTGCCGGACCTCGATGGTCCAGCCGACCGCTCGCCGCCGTGGTGGTCGACGAGGCGGAAGTGGTGTCGCTGGACATCTCCCGACCTCTGCCCGGTGGGTACGATCGAAAACAACAGGCGTGAACGCTTTCCAAAGTGGAGGTACATGGTGGCCGGTTGCTGCCCGCCCGCGCGAGCAGGCGCCGCCGGGTCTCGTCCGACGAGGCCCGGGCGCGGGCACGACCCGGCGCCCCTCGTCACGCTCCCCGGCGGCACCTTCCGCATGGGCACCGACGATCCGGACGGGTTCCCCGAAGACCGCGAGGGACCGGTGCGCCCGGTCACCGTCGCGCCGTTCGCAATCGACGCGCACGCCGTGTCCAACGCCCGCTTCGCCCGTTTCGTCGACGCCACCGGCTACCACACCGACGCCGAACGCTTCGGCTGGAGCTACGTGTTCGCGAAGTTCCTGCCGGGCCGGCTGCGGCGTGACTCGCCACGGCCGCAGGGCGCACCGTGGTGGTGCGGTGTGCAGGGCGCGTACTGGCGCTGCCCGGAAGGGCCGGGGAGCGATATCGAGAGCCGCTGGGACCACCCCGTCGTGCACGTCTCGTGGCACGACGCCGCCGCCTACTGCACCTGGGCCGAGCGCCGTCTGCCCACCGAGGCCGAATGGGAGTACGCGGCGCGCGGCGGGCTCGACCAGGCCCGCTACCCATGGGGTGACGAACTGACCCCGGACGGCGAACACCGGTGCAACATCTGGCAGGGCCGCTTCCCCACTCACAACAGCGAGGACGACGGCTACGCCGGCACCGCGCCCGTCCACGCCTTCCCGCCCAACGAGTTCGGGCTGCACAACGTCTCCGGCAACGTGTGGGAGTGGTGCGCCGACTGGTTCGACCCAGGCGAGCACAACCGATCCATGCGCGGCGGCTCCTACCTCTGCCACGACTCCTACTGCAACCGCTATCGCGTCGCCGCCCGAACCGCCAACACCCCGGACAGCTCCAGCGGCAACACCGGATTCCGCACCGTCGTCAGCGTGGAACGGTGAAAGCACACCCCAGGCAACCGCATACCAAACTCCCCGCCGTCACCTGCTTCCGCCATTACCTCCGGCAACCACGTCCTGGCAAACGGCCTGGTCGTCCCCACCATGGCCGGCGGGCTCGCGGCCGCGCCGGAACTGGCACGCCAGGCGCCCCACTGCGGTCCTGACCTACAACGACCTGCTCACAATCGGCCTCATCCGCGGGTTCACCCATGCCGGGCGGCGGCACGTACCGGATGTTGATCACTCAAAAAGCGACAGAGCCGTTCATCGAACACTCCCGCTTTGCACCCGTGCCGCAGGTCAGGGTGCAGCGACGGATTTCCTGTTGCGAAACTCCGTGTCGAGCACGTGGACGACCGGTGGGCTGTCATCGCCTCGGATGCGCTGGAGGAGGGTCCGGGTGGCGAGTGCTCCGATGTCGTACGCCGGCTGGGAGATCGCGGTCAGCGGTGGTTGAACGACGTTGGACCAGTCGGCGTCGTCGAAGGCGACGACGGAGAGGTCCTCGGGGATGCGCAGCCCTGAGTCGTAAATGGCTTCCACGGTTCCCAGCGCGGGGATGCTGCCGGCCGCGAAGATCGCAGTCGGTGGTTCGTCCAGCGCGAGGAGTTGGTGCGCTTCGGCCTTGGCGGCTTCGCGGTGAAAATCGCCGCAGCGCAGATACCGTGAGTCGGCGGGGACGTTGCGTTCGGCCAGGGCGGCTCGATAACCGTCGATGCGTTCCAGGGTGGTGGCCGCGAGTGCCACCTCAGACGTGCCGGGGCTCGGGCTCGGGGATTCTTCCCTCGTGTCGGGACGACCGCCTCCGGCGACGAGCGCGATTCTCGTGTGCCCGGCGTCGAGCAGGTGGTGGATGGCTCGGCGGGTCGCTTCGCGGTTGTCGACGACCACGGCGTCGAGGCCGAGCCCTCGCGGGTGGCGGTCCATGAGCACCACGGGCGTTCCCTGCTCCTTGGCGGCAATCAGGTGCTCGGCGCGGGCGGTCGGCGCGGGGGTGAGCAAGATGCCTTCGAGCTGATTTGCCTGGAACACCTGAACGGCTCGCCGCTCCAATTCGGGGTCTTCGTCGGTGTTGGCCACCAGGACTTCGAGCCCTTCGGCGCGAGCGACGTCGGTGATGCCGCGGGTGAGCCGGGCGTAGAAGGGGTCGTCGATGTTGGCGATGGCCACGCCCAGCGACTGGGTGCGCCCGATGCTCATGTTGCGGGCCAGGACGTTGGGCTGGTAGCCGAGCTCACGAGCAGCAGCGGTGACCTGTTCGTGGACCCGCTGGCTGACCTGCCCGTAGCCGCCGAGCGCGCGGGCGGCCGTGGCACGCGAGACGCCGGCGGCGCGGGCGACGTCTCCAATGGTGACTGCTGCGCGGCGAGATGCCCGGGCCATCAGAGCTCACTCCTCCATTTGTCCTTACGTATTGACTATGCCGCCGGCGTCGTGGGACTGTATCCCCCGTCACGGACTGAGACCGGTCTCAGTGATGTGGGTCGCATGCTACATCCGCCGTCGGTGGCCACCTGTGCCGCCACCTGATTTGCTCAACAGGGGAGATCTGCCCGTGTTCGACCTTGCCGTGTGCGCCGAAATGGTGTTCCGCGATCGACCGTTCGAGGAGCGCGTGCGCCGGATTCACGATCTGGGTTTCCAAGTGGAGATCTGGAACTCCACGGTCCACGACGTCGATGTCCTGGCCCGGACGGGAGCCAGGTTCTCCTCGATGACCGGATACGTCCACGGGCGGCTGTCCGACGAGGACGGCGCCACCGAACTGCTCCGCACCGCGGAAGAGTTGCTACCCGTCGCGGAAAAGCTCGACTGCCCCCGGCTGAACCTGCATGGCACCGAACTCGGCGAAGGTGGCCTGCCGGTACGTCCGGAACACGAGGTCACCGGCGCGATGTGGCTGACCGCCTGCCGCACGCTGTCCCGGATCGCCAAGCTGGGAGAACGCGCCGGCGTGACGTTCTGCCTGGAAAACCTCAACACCGCCGTAGACCACCCGGGGGTCCCGTTCGCGCGGGCGGCGGACACCCTGGCGCTGGTCGAGGCCGTGGACAGCCCCGGGTTGCGCATGATGCTGGACCTCTACCACGCCCAGATCGGCGAGGGAAACCTCATCGAGCTGCTGCGGCGCGCGGGCTCACTCATCGGCGAAGTCCAGGTCGCCGACGTGCCGGGCCGGTGTGAACCCGGCACGGGTGAGATCAACTACCCGGCGATCGCCGCTGCCCTGGCCGACATGGGCTACCGGGGAACTGTGGGACTGGAGGGCTTTGCTTCCGGCGACAGCGAACTCGCTCTTCAGCGCTTCCGGGACGCCTTCTCCCGTCCGGCCCCGGGTACCTCGGCCGCCGCTCACCTGCTCTTGGAAGGACAAACATCATGACGACCACCGCCCCTGTTGTCTTCGGGCTCATCGGCGCCGGAGCCATTGGCGCCTTTCACGCCGAGAGCCTCGCCCGCCGCATTCCCGAGGCCCGGTTGGCCGCCGTCGCCGATCCCCGCCCGGAAGCCGCGCAGCAACTGGCCGCCAGCTTGGATGTTCCGCGGCCCACCAGCGACCCCTCCGATCTGTTCGCCGATCCGGACATCGAAGCAGTGGTGATCACCACGCCGCCTCAGTTCCACACCGACCTCATCGAGACCGCGGCCGCAGCGGGCAAGGCCGTGTTCTGCGAGAAGCCGATGGCGCTGAGCCTCGCTGACGCCGACCGGGCGATCACTGCTACCGCCAAAGCCGGGGTGGCTTTGCAGATCGGCTTCAACCGCCGGTACGACAGGGGATTTCGTGCGGGCCACGATCTTGTCACCTCGGGCGGAATCGGCCGGCCGCAGCTGCTGCGGTCGCTGACCCGTGACCCGGAGCTGAGCGACCCGGCCAGGGTGCCGGCGTGGGGGATCTTCTTGGAGACCCTGATCCACGACTTCGACACCCTCAACTGGCTCAACCTCGGCACCCGCGCCACGGAGGTGTACGCCACGGCTGATGCGCTGGTGCGTCCGGATTGGAAGGAGCGCGGCCTGCTGGACACCGCCCTGGTGCACGTCCGGTACGACAACGGAGCCATGGCCACGGCCGAGGCCAGCTTCCAGGCTCTCTACGGCTACGACGTCCGCGGCGAGGTATTCGGTTCCGAAGGCATGGCCACCATGGGCGACATCCGGCCCAGCACCATGACCGCATACGGCGCACACGGCGTGCGAAGCGACAGCGTGCGGCGCAACGTCGACCTCTTCCACGACGCCTACACCGCGCAGTTGACGGAGTTCGCCCGGTGCGTGCGCAACGAAACGCCACCCCAGACGACCGGCGAAGACGCCCGCTCCGCCCTCGCCATCGCGCTCGCCGCGATCGAATCCGTCCGAACAGGACAGACAGTACGCATCGACAGCATCGAGCAGTAGCAGAAGACGCACGCCACAGCTTCTCCTGGTTATTCGCCAACGACATAATCCCGCGTTGTCGAGGCGATCGCTCCGGACTGCCTCGACATTCGAGCCTGGAGCATTCGCGACGGCCGAATCCACTGCTGAGCGCTCAATGAGGAGCAACAGTCATGGCCAACACCACCTCGTCCGCACCACACACATTACCTCCAGACACGCGAGGGCCCCATTCGCGACGCCTCGGCTTGGTCGCCGTCGTCGTGACCTTCGGCGGCCTGCTGTTCGGCTACGACACCGGCGTCGTCAACGGTGCCCTCGACCCTCTCACCGCCGACCTCGGCCTGACCCCGCTCACCGAGGGAATCGTCGTCAGCAACCTCGTCTTCGGCGCCGCCTTCGGAGCCATGACCGGCGGGGTCCTATCCGACCGGTACGGCCGCCGCCACAACATCCTGCTGCTGTCCATTGTGTTCATGCTCGGAACGGTAGGCTGCGTGCTCGCACCGAGCTGGCAGATTCTCGCTCTGTTCCGGTTCGTACTCGGCCTCGCCGTGGGCGGTGCCTCGGCGACCGTGCCGGTCTACCTCGCCGAAATCGCGCCGGCCGAACGTCGCGGCGGCATCGTCACCCGCAACGAGCTGATGATCGTGGTGGGCCAGTTCTCCGCGTTCGTCGTCAACGCGATCATCTTCAGCATCTGGGGCGAGACCACCGGGATCTGGCGGGCCATGCTCCTGGTCGCCCTCCTGCCGGCGATCGTGCTGTTCCTCGGCATGCTGCGATTGCCCGAGAGCCCGCGCTGGCTGGTCGCCCAGGGCCGCGAGGACGAGGCCCTCGCGGTCCTGTCCCAGATCCGCACCACCGAGCGCGCCCGCGCCGAGATGGCCGAGGTCCACCGACTCGCCGAGGAAGAGCGGGCCGCCAAGACCGCCGGCGCGGTGGACCTCGGAGTGCGCTGGGTCCGCCTGCTCATCCTCATCGGGGCCGGCCTGGGCATCTGCCAGCAGTTCACCGGCATCAACTCCATCATGTACTACGGCACGCAGCTGCTCGGCGACGCCGGATTCTCGAGCAACTCCGCCATCATCGCCAACACCCTCAACGGCGCCTTCAGCGTCATCGGCGTGTCCGTGGGCCTGTCTGTGATCAACAAGATCAAGCGACGCACCATGCTGCTCGGCGGGTTCACTCTGACCACGACGTTCCACCTGCTCGTCGGGCTCTCGGCGATGTTGCTACCCGAAGGCAGCACGAAGGCCTGGTTCATCCTCGTTTTCGTCGTGCTCTTCGTGTTTTCCATGCAGGCCACAATCGGCCCGCTGGTGTGGCTCATCCTCTCCGAGATGTTCCCCCTGAGAATCCGCAGCCTGGCCATCGGCATCAGCATCTTCGTGCTCTGGGTCGCCAACGCTCTGGTGGCTCTCGGCTTCCCGCCCGTCGTCAAGGCCCTAGGGATCTCGAACACCTTCCTCGCCTTCGCCGCCTTCGGCGTGCTGGCCATCGCGTTCATCGCAACCTGCGTCCCGGAGACCAAGGACCGCTCACTCGAAGAGCTCGAGGATGACTTCCGCGCCCACTACGCCTAACCAGACCTGCCCCGGGAGAAAGGGCCTGCACACCATGAGCGTCATGACCGCCATCGCCGAGGGCAGCGAGGGAGACCACGCGCTGGCCGCGGGAATCACCGAGACCCGGCTGCTGGGCACCGACCTCGTCCTGGTCAACCTGCGCCTGCAGCCGCTGGACGACTCGAGCTTGCCTGACGACCTCGAGATCACGATCGTCGAGCGCAACGGTCCCAGCGACCGCGACCCGGTCGACGCCGTCCTGGCCGAAATCGACGCCCGATCCAACATCCACCGGCTCATCATCGGCATGCGCCGACGATCGCCAGTGGGCAAAGCCCTGCTGGGCAGTATCAGCCAGCGACTGCTCGGCGCTTCTGACGGAACCCCCCGGTACTGCGTCGATGCGGCTGGTGGACGTGGTTCACCCGACACCGGGTCCGGCCGGGGCGGAAGTTCAGTCATGACTGCTACAGAGGTTGAACTGTCAGGATTTGATCACGGCGTGTCGGGCTGACGGCGGCTGATGGATGCGGTATCTGGTTCGAGTGCGGTATCCCGATGGTGGTGGGCTGACGGCTGAGGGTCGTGCCCGGCGTGAGGCGGTTCGGTTGCAGGCGGCGGAGTTGTTCGCCCAGGACGTACCGGTGCCGGAGATCGCCAAGCGATTACGGGTCTCGCACAACGCCGTGTACACGTGGCGGAGGCGGTGGTGCTCGGACGGCGAAGCGGGGTTGGTTTCCAAAGGCCCGTCGGGTACTGAATGTCGGCTCACGCCAGAGCAGCAGGACCAGTTGGCCGCCGCACTGCGGGAAGGCCCGGCCGCCCACGGCTATGTGGAGGACCAGCGGTGGACGCTGACAAGGGTCGCGGATCTCATCGGCCGGCTCTTTCGTGTCCGCTACACCCTGCGTGGGGTCTCGTTGTTGTTGCACCGCATGGGATTCAGCCCGCAGATGCCCGCGCATCGGCCGATCGAACGCGACGAAGACAAGATCGCCACATGGCGTGAGGAGGTGTGGCAGCAGGCAAAAGACTAGCGGCCGAGCGTGGGGCGTGGATCTGCTTCGAGGACGAGGCAGGCCATACGCTACGGCCGCCGAAGGCACGGACTTGGGCGCTACGCGGACACACCCCGGTCATTCCGGTGTCGGGTAAGAGATCTGGCCGCATCTCGGTCGCCGGGCTGTTCTGCGCGCGACCCGGCCAGCGCACACGCCTGTTGTACCGGATCAAGATCCACCGCCCCCGCAAGGGCGAACGCCGCAGCTTCGCCGAGACCGACTACGCCGCCCTGCTCGATGCCGCCCACCAGTACTTGAAGGCCCCGATCGTGCTGGTCTGGGACAACCTCAACACCCACCGCAGCGCCGCGATGCGCAAGCTGGTCGCAGGCCGCGACTGGCTGCACGTCATCCCACTCCCGGCCTACGCCCCCGATCTCAACCCGACCGAGGGCGTGTGGTCCCACGTCAAGCGCAGCCTGGGCAACCTCGCCGCCGCCAGCGTGGACCACCTCGCCGCCATCGTGCGCAACCGCCTCAAACGCATCCAGTACCGACCCGACCTGCTGACCGGCTTCCTCGCCCAAACCGGCCTCACCCTCGACCCAGAGCCACCATAATCCTGATCATTCAATCTCTGTACTGGCGAAAGGCTTTCCTGGGCTCCGAGTTCGCGCGGTCGTTGCGCCGTGACCGAATGAGCCGCCCCCCCGGGTGGATTACCGCCGACGCAGCTGGTAGGCCCGCGCCCCATGCCAACCTCTACTGTTGGCCCGGATGTGACCCAACAAAGACCAGAAGACGGGCGTACCTTGTGCGGTGGTTCGTCATATAGCCGCCCGAATGGAGCAGGCGCCGACCAGTCGCACTCGACCAAGCGATCATCTAGCCAGCTACTGACCATCTTGCGCCTTGCAGGCTGAAGAACCACCGATAGGCGTACAGACAGTCGCTTCGAAACGTGGTGGGTTTGAAAGGTCTATGTCCAGAGGGATACAGGAGGTTAGGTGGACGTCGCCACCGTGTTGAAACAGCTCGAAGAACCGGCGGCAGTTACCTTCCAGTCAACATCAAACCTTGTCGGGCATGTGCGGCGGGCAGCGAAGAAGATCGACACCGAACGAGTCAAAGCGGGGAAGTCACCATACGAACGCAAACTCCACCTCGCTCCGGTACCCGAGGTTGAGAAGCTCCGCGGTATGTCCATTTCCCCATGGGAGCTACTGCACATGCTCGCCCGCGCCACCACGCTCGCAGGCCACGGTTCGTCTCGAGCGCTCGCCCAGCACTGGAACAGCCTTCGTTACGTCACCGCCTTGCAGGCGAATCACCAACGGCGGATGGAGCTGTCCGCCGACGGCAAGAACCCGCGTTACCACCGCAAAGCCGTCCAAGCTCAAGACCTCGGGATCGCGTTCGGGCTCGCCACCGCGCACTACATCCTGCGGCACCGCCATCCTGACTACCGGTTTGACATCGTCGATGCCGAGCTGGCGCTCGAGGCTGGATGGGCTTTGCAGGGCGCGGGGAGCACTGCGCGCGAGCGCACCCGATTGCGGCCGAACTACTTCCTTGTCGGGAGAAAGCTCGGGGCACCACTCCGGATCGCTTCTGTCGACTGCAAAGGGTCGCACGGCAAAGTCGAAGCTCAGCACGATCAGTTGGCCAAATCGGCTGCACTTGTGGAAACAGTCGTGCTCGGCGACGTCGATGGCGGTGTCACACCGTTACCCAGCCTGCTGCTGGCAACCGCAGTAGCGGCCAAGGGCGGCATCGAAACACGTCTCCTCGACCCTGACGGCGGCGGGATACTCGCAGTGCCCGGAAAGTCGGCACCTGACCTCACCGGTCCAGCCGACGAGCTCAACCTCCTCCCGCTCATCCACTTCACCAACTCCGATGGCCGGCAGAGCGCTCGTCCCGGGTTCTCCATCCCGGCCGAACGCACGGAGTGGCTCTCACGAATTCTCGCGCGGACCGCCGCCGCAGGCTTGCTCACCTTCGCCGGCGACCGTGACGCCGCCCGCAGCCTGTTGACCAAACGGCAGCAGCACAGACTCGGGTCGAGCCATTCCCACGCCAGTTCAGGAATGCGTTTTGATACCGGGATCACACTGGGCGGGATGTCCTTGGTCGGCACCGACCACGTGTTCAGGCTAAATGGGCGACGGGTGGAAGTATTTTCCGGGCTCGTCGAGCACATGCACCGGCACCTGGCAAAGCATGAGCTTAACGAGCACGAGGCCGCGCTACCCAACACAGTGGCGACTTGGAAACGAAAGAAGGCAGCCATCGCCAAGGACTGGGATGGCCTCGTCCATATGGATTCTGCCGGAGCAGTACTCGCTATCAGGGCGCAAGACACCAATCACCAGCAGCTCTACTGAGCGGGTGCCGTAGCGGCGTCTGCATAACACCAGCTGAGGGTGGTCCGGAGACGTCCGGACCACCCTCAGCAGATAGACACAAGCATGGAGCATGTTCCAACTTCTCGCAGCGATTAGATTGTCTTCTTAAGTGCGGCGAGGTCGTTCAGGGTCGCGACAACAACGTTCCAAGCTATGCGAACGGTGCCTTCCTTCGGCGAGTATCCCTGCGTGAGCTGCTTCTTCGGGTGGACGAGGTTGCGATGGCTGCGCAGCACGTGGGCGTAGTCGACGACGTCCTGAGGGAGCCAGCCTCTGTCCTTGGCAAGGTTGATCAGGCTCTCCAGGTGGTCGTTCGGGGGCCGACCGCCAGTGTGCTGGCTAAGTGCCACGTCGTAGAGCACACCTTCTAGAAGGCTGCCGAGCATGACGATGGCGGCGGTCGATGCGCCGTTCTTCCAGCAGATCTGTGCTTCGTCGAGACGGGATTTGAGCTGCTCACCGAACGCCTCATCACTGACGACGTCTGCAAGGTTTGCCGTGAGCTGGACGGGCGCCTTCATGGCCGGCCGGTTCATGGTGGGCGTTTGGGTGGTCAGGTCAGGTCGTCCGGCCCGGTAGACGACCTGGTATCCCTCCACAGCCAGCAGCTCGTTGAGTTCCTGAACGACGATCACTCGTGTTTCGTCATCGTCGAGGTACTCACGGCGGTCGGCTAGACGCAGCAGTACACCGCGGAGGGCGTCCGAGTCACGGCGGCGCCTATGCAACATCTCCAGAACCGACCGATGGCGACCGCCCTCGAATTCGCCTACCCGGCGCCAACCAGCAGCCTGGAAGAACCGTGTCAGCTCGTAGGCGCTGCGGTAGTAGGGCGTGCTGTCATCGCCGCAGATCAACGAAGCCAGTCGTTCGAGTACGTTGTCGTCGAGTTCGACCTTGATGTCGTCATCTGCGTGATCAGAACTAGTCACAGGTGGTTGTTCCCCTCGTCCGGTTCTGTGGCGGTGTCGTCGTTCGGCAGGTCGACCGGTGCCCAGTCGTGTGCTGCTTGGGTGGCGATGACGTCGTGGGGGTGGATATCGCGTTCCTCGAGGCGCTGCCACAGTGGCGCGAGCTCTCGGGCGGGGTCGAACTCGAACTCGCTCTCCCGGATGCGGAGCACGTCCCAACGCATGCGTCGCAGCTCTCGGTCGCGCCGAGCATCGGAGATCTGTTGTGCTGTGCTGGTGTGCCAGAGGTGGCCGTCGCATTCGATCGCGAGTCGTCCGCCGCGACCAACGACGACCAGGTCGAGGCGACGGGTGCCCACAGGGTATTGCGGGACGACGAAGTAGCCGCGCTTCTTGATTTCGCGGAAGACCCTCTGTTCGAAGAGGGAGTCGAACAGTTCCGACCGGGTGGTGTCGCTGACCTCGTCCAAGCCTGGTGAGGTGCCGATTACCGAAGGCGGGGCAAGCATGTAGCTCATCAGAGAAGCACGCAAGTCGTCGGGTTTGAGGTCGGCAATGCGAACTGAGGTGAACAGCCACATCTGATCTTTGGCGCGGCTGGCCGCGACGTTGTAGGCCTGCTGCCATAGCGGAGCGCGCTGCGCGCGCGGCGGTTCGGCCACGACCATCGACAGGAAGATGACGTCACGCTCGTCGCCCTGAAAGGTGGCGGGTGTGCCGACGCGGATCTTGCGCTTTTGGCGGTCCTCGGCGGAGATGGTGGCGTTGATCTCGTGCTCCAGCAGTTTCACCTGCCCTGTGCCCTGGAGCACGACGATGCCGAACGTCTTGTCCTGGTAGCGAGGGTCGGTGAGGCATTCCGCGAGCGTGGCGACGATGCGTTTCGCCTCAGTCGGGTTACGCCGCCGAGTGTCGCGGCCTTCGGTGTATCCGCCCTCGACCTCAACAACGACGAGCGGCTCCAGGTCAGTCCCCTTGCGTTCACGCAGGGGAATCAGCCCGGGTCGGTCTTCTTCTCCGTAGAACTGGGTCGATGACCAGTTGATGATCTCCGGCATGCACCGGAAGTGTTCGCGTAGGCGGACGACGGCGTCCTTGCCGGACCGGGCGGAGAGCAGTCCGTACAGGTGGGACTTCGAGGTGAAGTTGAGCCGAATCTCACTGTCGACCTCACTGAGGTGCTCGTTCAGCTTCTCGAACTGCGGCTCGAGCTTGCCCAGCCTGCTCCCGCCCGGCGTGCATTGCTTGTCGTCGCCCACCACGATGACCCTGGGAGCCATCCAGAGCAGGAACAAGTTCTCGAGGCCTACCTGGCTGGCCTCGTCAACAATGACGACGTCGAAAGAATCCCGGACTGCGGCGATGTTCTCGAGCAGGTTCGGCAGCGGTACCACCCAAGCTGGCACGGCATCTTTTGCCTTCTCCATGGCTTGCCGGGCCGCTTTGCGGAATTCGCGGACCTTGGACCCCCCACCGGCGCCGACATGGCTCATGTGTTCGCGGTAGCTGCGCAACGCGCGAGCATGGGTGTCGGTCATGCGCTCCAGACACGCTTGCAGCGCCTGCACCCCGGCCAGTTGCTCTGTGACCCGCTTGATCTCGTCCTCGACCTGGTCAAACTCTGCAACGAGCCGACGTTCATCGTCGGCATTGCGGGTGGCCAAGATGTACTGCTCGGCCTTCGACCATGCCCAAGCTCCGGCCAGGTCGCCCAGCCGGGCTTCCCAGGCCGGATCGGCTGCAGTCGTCTCGAGCAGTTCGAACAGAGTGGGATGAATTTTGTGCAGTGTCCGCGCGAGCTGTCCGCGGCGTTGCTCCTGGTCGCGTTCAAACCGCACGAGGTCGAGGGCATCGATGCCCCTGCGATAGGCCTCCAGGTCCCGTTGCGCGACAGCTTTCACAAGCAGTCCAACCTCCGGGCAGGCGTTCTCCGCCGAGGCCCACGTGGCGACCTTGTCCTGCAAGGCGGCGACCTGATGACGGGCCTCTTCGAGCGAGACATGTTTGAGAGCAGCTGGCACGGCATCGAGGGTGCGGACGAAGGATTCGACTGTGGACAAGTCGGTTGAAAAACGCGCGCGAAGCAGCGTGTCGTTCACGGCGGAGTGAATCTGGACGAGTTCGTTGATGTAGCCGAGCAGCCGCCCGTTGTCGGTGAGCTCGGACAGGGTTCGGGAGAGGCGCTGCGTTGAGATGTTCACGTCGGCCTCGGCCCAAAGCTCGACGAGTTGGACTGCGGCGACCTCAGCCTCGAGTCGTTCGAGGGCCGCGTCAAGCTGGTCGAGCTGAACCGGCGGGCGGCCGTCGACCGTGACGACGGACAAGAACTCCTCGGCGGCCTTCTGAGCCGCGGACTTGGCGAACTTACGGATCTTTCCGCCAGCCGCGAGATAGTCGCGCAGCTGCTTGCCCGCGTTGAGCAGACCACGTGTCCTGCCGATGCCGTAGTCCTGCACGAAGGGCAGTTCCACGGCGAAGCGAAGGTCTTGCCTTTGAGTCTGCTGCTGAAGCCGATCGGCCTCGTCTCGAACATGGAGCAGCCGTTGCCACAGTCCGCGATGTCGATCCGCCAAGTGGTCGCCGACCGCGATGGTCACCCAGCTTTGCTCAGGTGGACTGATGTAATCCTCACCAAAGCCGAGCTTGCGCAGGCGTGTCCGCGCTTGGTCACCCAGCCCCCGTAGCTGGAGCAGGAGGTCGCTTCCAAGCGCGGCGAGTCGTTGGGTGAGTTGGCTGGTGTCCGCGTGAGCGGTCTGCCGAGCCTGCTCCTCGGAAGTAATGATGTCGGCCAGCTTCCCGACGTCCGGAAGATCGTTACGGCCTGGGATCCGCTGTTGCTGCCGGACACGGCGGTCAGCGCGATCGGTCCTGGTGAGCTGCAGCAACTCCAGCAGGTCCGCGGTCGACAGAGGTGGCCGGTCCGGACACTGCGGCTCGACTGCTGGCATCCAGCGGTAAAGGGCAGCCTTGGCCTGAACTTGGCGGACGATATCGGTGAGGGTTCCGGTATAAATATCGGTACTGTATCCGGGTGCGACAGGGCCGTGCGCTCGGTACTCGACCTCACGCAGCCGCCGGATTTGGTCGTTGAGTTGGGCACTGCGGGACCTCAGAGCATGCCGCTCCTCGGCGAGCTGAGCGGCACGACTGGGCAGCGTGGAGGTTGAGGGCGAGGAGATCGCAGCGGAGAGCGCGTCGAGACCACGCTCGAGTTCTTTGGCCGCGTCCTTACTACCGCCTGCCAGCAACACGCACAGGCTGCGCAGCTCCAGTGGTATTTTCTCACGGAGCACCTTGAGCGCTTGGTCTTTCTGACTGGTGACCAACACGCGCATGCCGCGCGCGAGCAGAGCGCTGACGAGGTTGGCGATAGTGTGGGTCTTTCCAGTGCCCGGAGGCCCCTGGACCACGACGCCGGTCTCACGTTTCAGCAGGTCGATGACACGTCCCTGCTCCTCGTTCGTGGGCAACGGAAACAACGGAGCGTCCCCGAGGACATCGCCCGGTGCAGCGCGTTGTTCGGTCAGCCATCGATCTCTTGTGTCTGCCTCGGTGTCAGTGACCAGCTGAGCAAGCGCGACCGGAACCGCGGCATCCGGTTCTCGCAACTGTGCAGCGATCCGACGGTAGGTTTCAGCCAGCAGCTCACGACTGCGCGGTCGCAGCATCAGTGCAGGGGACGCGGTCAGTTCGGGTATCGTCGGGAGCTCCTCCGCGGCATCGCCACCATGAGCCTCTGACGTGAATTCACCGACGATGCTGAGACCTAGCCACTCCTCGACCTCAGTCAATAGCCCTCCATCCAGCAGTGCAACATCGCTGTCGAGGATGGCCTGGCGTACGGTACGGCCACGGTCAGGCAGGTACGTTTCCTGGTCGCTGAATAGCTCCCGGTCTTCGAAGCGTCGCTTGCCGCCAATGAATGACACGGTCACTTCGGCGGTGTCGCGGTTGAGGCGAGGACGGACGGGCTCGGTAACGAGGTGACGGCGGAGCTTCTCACCGTCAGGTGCGTGCCAGCACACCAGTCCGACAGCCAGCACGAACTCGTACTCATCGTCCTGCTGTTCCAGTGTCTTCGCTGCCTGTTCAAGAGATTCGTAGAGAACGCGGCGCCCCTGCGATCGGCTCTGCTCCCGCCTCCACTGCCGCCATTCAGCGAGCCACCGGTCGAACGCATGCAGCACGTCGGCTGGAGGCGTGTTCGGCTGGTCACCTACGCCCCCAGGAGTGGCAACATCAAGCAGGCGCGGTTCTTCGCCGGCCGATCCACGCGGATCAGCTGAGTCGATCCACCCGGCGAGCAAGGCAGGCGGGCGGGGCTCGAGGATGGTCTTTGGCGGGCGAACCCGCAGAAGGACGTCATCCCCAGCACGGGGGGTGAACCGAACGCCATCTGGGAGCTCGCCAAGCCAAATCAAGGGGTCCGGGGCACCGGTTTCATCGGCCAGGATGTCACGGACAGGGTCGCGCTCGGCTGCATCGGTGACTTCGGCAAGGAAGTCCATAAGCCTGATGGTCTGGTCCAGCACACTACGGTCGCTGGGAGCGGCCATGATCACCTTCCTGGGAACTGTGAGCAACAGGCCAGGATGCCGATCGACTCCACAGGCTGCAATCAACGAACCGCGGTAACACCTATTCGGAGCAGCAGATTATCCGGCGACGCGACGTCGATTAACTCACGACAGCGATCTCCTCACTTGGCAAATGCCAGCCTCCCGCGCCGAGTGGGCGACCTGGGCGTCCGTTAGATCGCTGGTCCTCGCGGGACGGTCACCGAGGCACTGCGCGTGACAGAGACTGCAATGCAGCCGCTGACATAGCGACAAGTGGCGGGCCGCTGACCTGCGATGATGGCGCCGGTGGTCGCGGTGTGGTCGCATCCCGCCCAGGATAGGCACGCAGGCCTTTGACCTGCGCAAACACTCTCCACTGCCCAAGAAGATGTTCCCGATGCGCTCGAACCCGAACCGCGGCCGTATCTACCGGCGCAGTGGCTGCCGCAACGAACAGGGACAGCAGCTCGGACCGCACTGCCCCAAGCTCGCCGCCGGCAAACACGGGACGTGGGCATTCGCCGTCGACCTGCCCTCGATCACCGGCCGCCGGCGCACGATGCGCCGCAGCGGCTTCGACACCAAGACCCAAGCTCAGACCGAGCTCAATCACATCCTCGCGTGCGAACGTACCGGCATCGTCATCGACGACCGCCAGACCCTCGTCGACTACCTCACCGACTCGCTCGCCACCAAAGCACTGACACTGAACCGACCACCATCGCCCACTACACCGACTACCTCACCAAAGACCTCATCCCCGCCCTCGGCGGCATCCGACTCGAAAAACCCAGCCACCAGCACGTCGCACAGTTCGTCCGCGCGCAGCTCGACGCCGGCCGCGGCCCGGTGACCCTGCGCCGCTGCGTCGCCACCCTGTCCAGCGCGCTCAACGACGCCGTCCGCCAACGCCGCCTCACCCACAACGCAGCCAGGTACACCGCCATCCCGCGACCCCCTCAGCCACAACGCGTCTGCTGGACACCCACTGAAGCAGTCACCTTCCTGAAGTACTACGCCGACATCAACGATCCGCTGACCGAGCTGTTCGAAGTCCTCATCGGCACCGGAATGCGCAAAGGAGAAGCACTCGCCCTGCACTGGGCAGACGTGCACCTCGACGACCGCGTCCTGTTCGTCCGACAGACACTGTCCAATGTGAACAACACGACCCCGGTGTTCACCACACCCAAAACCAAATCTAGCCTCGACTGGATCGGGCTCTCATCACGGGTCGTCAACGCCTTACAACGACAGGCCACACGCCAGCACGCGCAACGACTGGCGGCTGGCACGCCACGCAACCGACATGGCCTCGTCTTCTGCCGCAACGATGGTCAGCCGCTACGACCGGAGTACGTGCTGCACCACTTCCACAAGCTCACCGACGCAGCCGGAGTACCCCGCTTCCGGGTCCACGACCTCCGACACCTCGCCGCCACCCTCATGATCGCCAGCAACGTTCCACTCGGAGTCGTCTCCAAGACCATGCGGCACTCAACACTCTCGGTCACCGTCAACATCTACGGCCACCTCGCCCGCCACACCGCCCACCAAGCCGTCGACGCCATGGCCAACACCCTCAACGCCGCCCAAGCAGCCTGAAAACGATCACCGCTGAAAAGGATCACGCGGCATGCGACCACATTGCGACCACAACAGACCAAAAACGAAACCAGCGGGTCTACCTAATCAGTAAACCCGCTGGTCACAGCCGTCGGGACGGCAAGATTCGAACCCACGACCCCTTGACCCCCAGATCAAGCGAGGGTCAACGGCATGCTCAAGCTCATTCTTCGAGGTCGGTCACCAGTGTACTCAGCGGAGTAAAGGAGTCGATCAGTGGCTCACCTCCACCGGCGCCGCACCCTCCTCCTACCGGGTCTCCCAGGGCACGAGACTGGGACGGGCCGCAAGCATCGAGATCGCCGACACGGACGGCACCGTCTGGGTCAGCGGCGCCGCCACCGTCTGCATCCGCGGCACCATCACTCTCTGACCGCCCCACCGCCCGCGCTCCCGCAGTAGTTGCCGGAGCGCGGACAGCTACGCGGCGATCCATGCGCCGAACCACCGGCGTCGGGGCTGGACCATCATGTGGTGTCGGCGGAGAGCGTCTTCATGCTGACGTAGCTGGTCACCGTGGCCACGCCGGGCAGCGTGGCCAACTGGTTGGCGTGGAAGTCCTCATAGGCGGGCAGGTCGGCCACCTCGACCTGGAGCAGATAGTCGAAGTTGCCGGTGATGTGGTGGCAGGCGACCACCTCGGGCAGCCGGGTGACCCCGCGCTCGAACGCGACCACGTCCGCGCGGGTGTGCCGCGTCAGCCGGACACCCGCGAACACCCGCAGACCGCGGCCGACCGCGGCGGGATCGATCAGCGCCCGGTAGCCGCGGATGACCCCGGCTTCCTCCAGCTGACGCACGCGCCGCAGGCAGGGTGACGGTGACAGCCCGACCCGGGCGGCGAGCTCGCTGTTGCTGATGCGGCCGTGCTGCTCGAGCACAGCCAGAATCGACCGGTCCACCTCATCCATGTAGGCATATTATTGCTCCCTGGGCTTCACTACCACAATCATGCTCCTGTCCTGAGCGCAATTTGCTGCCAAAGTTGCTGAGATCCGGGCACATCGGAGCGCCGGTCGGCCACGCTTCATGGAGTCACACCGACGGTCCACGGAAGGGCAGCCATGGCGGGCAAGAGCACTATCTCCGTTCATGCCGATCGCGAAGTCCATCCCAGCGGTGCCGTGGCACCGCCCATCTATCAGACGGCGGCGTTCTCGGCCGAGGACGCGGAGACGTTCGCGCGGGTAGCCGTCGACCCGCGCGGCAAGGACTTCTACACCCGCTTCGGCAACCCGAATCACGCACAGGTCGCCACCGTCGTCGCCGAACTGGAGAACACCGAGGCGGCTATGGTCACCGCGTCCGGGATGGCCGCGCTCACCACGGCCGTGCTGGCTCTGGTGTCCGCCGGCGATCACGTCATCGGGCAGAGGTCCACCTACGGCGGTACGGCGTCGGTGCTGCTGAACCTGCTGCCGCGTCTTGGGGTGTCGACCACCCTGGTGGATCAGACCGACCCGGAGGCGTTCGCGAAGGCGTTGACTCCGCAGACCCGCCTGATTCTGGTGGAATCACCGAGCAATCCGCTACTGCAGATCACCGACCTGCGCTCCGTCGTAGAGCTGGCCCGTGCGCACGACGTGTTGACCATGGCGGACAACACGTTCGCCACGCCGCTCAACCAGCGACCGGCGGACTTCGGCATCGATCTGGTCTGGCACAGCGCGACCAAGTACCTCAACGGCCATTCGGACGTCTCCGCCGGAGCGCTGGCCGGACCGGCCGAGCTCCTGAACAAGATCTGGGACGTCGGCCTGCTCACCGGTGCCACGCTGGGCCCGATCGACGCGTGGTTGCTGCTGCGCGGCATGCGCACGCTGCCGCTGCGGGTGCCGCGGCACAACGCCAATGGCCTGGCGCTCGCCGAGGCGTTGAACGAGCATCCAGCGGTGGCGAAGGTGCACTACCCCGGTCTCGCGACCCACCCGCAGCACAAGCTGGCCGCCGACCAGATGAGCGGTTTCGGCGGGGTGCTCGGCATCGAGTTCGCCGGTGGTTTCGAGCCGGCCGACGCCTTCCTCGGCCGGCTGCGCTACCCCCGCCGGTCGGCCAGCCTCGGCGGTGTGGAGTCGCTGGCTGTGCATCCGGCGTCCATGTGGCGCGGGATGCTCAGCGAGGACCAGATCGCCGAGGCGGTTCCACTGGGCCTGGTCCGGCTGGCCGCGGGCACCGAGGACACGGACGACCTGGTCACCGACGCGCTCGCCGCGGCCGACGCGGTGCTCACCGACGCGGCGACCACCTGAGCGGCCGTGTGCGCTGGAGCGGCGACGCCGTTGCACGCCTGCCGAGACAACGCCGACACCCGCGTGCGGCGGTACCTCACCGGCGGGCCTGGCGGCGGCACTCTCCCCCATCGGCTACCTGCGCCAGAAGGCCCTGAGCGCCCACGGCTGACCTGCGCGGCCGCGAGCAGAGCCGCGCGGCCGGCACAACACGATCTCGAAAATCCGAAAGCGTCCATGAAGGAGTTCCTTTGATGAAGATCCTGCTTGCCGGCGGCAATGTGGTCAGCATGGACACGGCTGTCGGGGATCTCGACCGAGGCGACGTGCTGATCGAGGACGGCGTGATCGTCGAGGTGGCCGAGCGGATCGACGCCCCGGACGCCGAGGTGATCGACGCGACCGACCGGATCGTGATGCCCGGCTTCGTCGACAACCACCGCCACACCTGGCAGACCGCATTCCGAGGCGTCGGCGCGGACTGGACGTTCCCCGAGTGGGCGGCGGCCATGCACGGCACGGCCAAGCCGCACTACCAGCCCGAGGACGTGTACGTGGGCACCCTGCTCGGCCGCCTGGAGGCCCTGCACTCCGGCGTGACCACAATGCTGGACTGGTACCACGTCGCGCAGAGCCACGAGCACGAGGACGCCGCCGTCGCCGCACTGCGGGACGCGCCGGGGCGGTCGATCTTCTGCCTGGGCGCCGGATGGGGCACCCCCGACCCCGTCGACGACGACATCCGCCGCGTCCGCTCCGACCTGCCCGGCGACGGCCCGGTCACCATGGCGCTCGGACTGCGCGGCCCCGAGGACACCAGCATGGACACCGTCGACCGGGAGCTGAAGCTGGCAGCCGAACTCGGCCTGCGCACCAGCCTGCACACCGTCGCCAGCGGAACGCAGCGCCCGATCGCCGAATTGCACGCGCATGGCCTGCTTCGGGAGACCACCACGTTCGTGCACGCCAACGGGATCAGCGACGAAGAGCTACGGATGCTCGCAGACGCAGGCAGTTCGGTGTCGATCAGCCCCGACGTCGAACTGAAGATGGGATTCGGATCACCCATGACCGGCCGGGCGCTAGCAGCCGGCCTGCGCCCGACGCTGTCCATCGACGACGTCCCGTCAGCTGCCGGCGACATGTTCTCCGCGATGCGCACCGCCTTCGCCGCACAGCGCGGCCTGGACGGCGGCCTGAACTCCCACGACCTGCTGGAGTTCACCACCATCGACGCCGCCGCCTCGTGCGGGCTCGACGCCCGAACAGGCAGCATCACCCCCGGCAAGGACGCCGACATCATCCTTCTGCGCACCGACGACCTGACCGTGTTCCCGGTCACCGACCCGGCCGACACCATCGTCTCCGCCGGTCACCCCGGCCTGGTCGACACCGTCCTCGTCGCCGGCCGTGTGGTCAAACGCGACGGAGCCCTGGTGGGCGCGGACCTGCCCGCGCTGAAGACCCGGCTGACCGCTTCCCGTGACCGCATCGCGGCGGCCGCCGGCATTCCGCTCGACGGCACATGGCGCCCACAGCCGGAATCGAAGTAGGAACACCGAGCAAGCCCCAGCCGGCTCACTCACGCGCATTCATGAAGGGAAATCCGCCTGATGAAACTCGTGACGTTCATCGATGCGGAGCGTGCGGCACCCGGCCGCGTGGACGACGAAGGGCAGGTGCGTGACCTGAGCAGTGTGCTCGGCAACCGCACGCTGCTCGACGTCATCGAAGACTGGGAGCACCTGGGCCCTGTGATCGACCGTGCGACCGGTCTACCGACCGTGGCCTCGCCCCGGCTGCTCGCGCCGATCCCGCAGCCGCGCCGCAACCTGTTCGCGGTCGGCAAGAACTACCGCGACCACGTACGGGAGTTCGGCCGTTCCGGCTACGACCAGCCGGAACGGCCCGGGGCCCGGCCGACCGTACCGGTCGTCTTCTCGAAGGTCCCCACCACGGTGACCGGACCGTACGACGACATCGACCCTCACCTCACGGTCACGGCCGAGCTCGACTATGAGGCCGAGCTGGCCGTCATCATCGGCCGGGGCGGGCGCGGCATCCACCGCGACCGGGCGATGGACCACGTGTGAGGGTACACGATCATCAACGATGTCACCGCACGGGACCTGCAAAGGGACCACCAGCAGTGGCTACTCGGCAAATCCCTCGACACCTTCGCCCCGATGGGCCCGTGGGCGGTCACCGCCGACGAAGTCGGCGACCCTCGGCGCCTTGTGGTCTCTTCCACCGTGAACGGCGAGCCCCGCCAGAAGGCGTCCGTCGCCGATCTCATCTTCGACATTCCGGAACTTATCAGCATCATCTCCGCGGGAATCACCCTGCACAGCGGCGACATCCTCGCCACTGGCACTCCGGCGGGCGTCGGCCTCGGCTTCACCCCGCCCCGCTTCCTCGCCTCCGGCGACGTCGTCGAGTGCACGATCACCGGACTGGGCGCGCTCCGCAACACCGTCAGCACGCAAACGAAGGACGATTCCTGAGAAACCATTCGCGCCAGCGCCGCAGTTTCCTGGTCGTCGCCGGCACAGGACTTGCTGCTGCGGCCGCGGCTATCACTGGAAACAAGCTGCTCGCAGACAAGCCAACCCCCACCGAGCAACCACGCACACACAAGGACGATTCCATGCGGCTCATCTCAAGCGGCCGACACCATGCCACCTTCGAGTTCGGCGACCTGACAGTGACCTCACTGCGCGACGGCTATGTCGACATGCCGCCAACACGGCTGCGCGACGAGAGCGGGCGCACCCTCGAGGAGCTGCCAGATACGGTCCCGCTGGTCGACGGGAACCTGCGACTGTCGGTCAACGCGTTCCTCATCACCGATGGGACTACATCAGTCCTCATCGACACCGGCGCGTCCAACGCCTGGCATTCCACCATGGGATCGCTCCTCGACGCCCTGGACGAAGCCGCAGTCGACCGCAGTGAGATCACCGATGTGGCGATCACCCACAACCACGAAGACCACGTCAACGGCCTCATCGCCCCCGATGGCGCAGAGGCGTTCCCCGAACTCCGACGCGTGTGGATCGGTGCTGGCGACACATCGGTGTTCACCGGACGGCTCGAGCCGGTCGGCGACCGAGTCGTCCCCATCACCGACAAGGTCGCGATCAACGACTGGGTCACGGCGGTCCCAACGCCCGGGCACACACCCGGCCACACCGTCTACGAGGTCAGGAGCAGCGCCGGCCAGCTCCTCGTCTGGGGCGACACAGTTCACGTGCCCTCACTGCAATTCGCCCAGCCGAAGGTGTCCTGGGAGCTCGACGGCGAGCAGTCGCAAGCACGCAAGGCTCGAACCGCTCTCCTTGAGCAACTAACGTCACCGGGACACTTCGTCGCCGGCGCCCACCTGGACTCGCCCGGATTGGGACGCGTGACCCGCAACGACACCGGCTACACGCTCGAATACCTCGCACCGCCGATCGCCTGAATCCATCTGCTTCACCGCAAGCTCCGAACCGTCGCGTCGGCATCTCGGGACGCCATCTCTGCCGTGACATGCGCGATGGGGCCGCCCCGTCCGGACACCGGCAGCCAACGGCCGTCTGCCGTGCATGGTCAGCAGGGCATTGCGGTGGTATGAAGACCTCCGGTTGTGAAGCAGTCCGAGACAGCTCCACCAAACCGGAGGTCTTCGCCTTGATCAAGCTCGACCAGCGTCAACAACGCTCGTGATCACTACACCCCACGGTGACTCTGCGCCGGTGTATCGCCACACTGTCCAGCGCCCTCAACGACGCCGTCCGCCACCGCCGACTGACCCACAACGCCGCCAAATACACCGCCATCCCACGGCCGGCCAAGCCACAGCGAGTGTGCTGGACACCGTCCGAGGCGGTCACGTTCCTGCGCTACTGCGCCGACATCAACGACCCACTGACCGAGCTGTTCGAAGTGCTCGTCGGCACCGGAATGCGCAAGGGACAAGCGCCTTCCCCCGACTCCCCAAAGCCGAGCGCGACGATTGCACGCGCGAAGCGTGCCGGTCCACCGCGGTGCGACCGGCCTTATCGCTCGAGCTCAGCTGTTGCGGTTGCCGATCTCGTCGGTGAGCTGAGGGGCGACGCTGAACAGATCGCCGACGACGCCGTAGTCGACCCGCAGAGCCGACACCGCGACCACCGGAGACCACGAGGCTGGCCTCGGTCAGCTTGGGGGTCACCGGATACGCCGGGCTGACGGCCGGTGATCTCCGCACCCGACGACGCCGGAACTTCGACCTGCTCCACTCCACCACGACCGCACCCGCGGCCTGCTCCCGCTCGATCGATCCCGGCAGCACCGTCACCACCGGAACGCCCTTGGTGACCTTCGCCGTCGCGACGTAGGCGCCACCGAACAGCGAGTGGTTAGCCACGCCGTCGGCGTCGAGATCGACGACCTCAGACAGCAGACCTGGCGTGAAGCTGGCGTAGTGGATGTATCCGAAACTTGCCGTATTCCTCACTGCTTCCCCGTTCCGCAGGTTTCCCACTCAGCCGACGCTACGGGGTGGTCGACTTCCACGGGGCTGCAGGATCGGAGAGGGTGTCCAGCACGAGTTGGCACCAGGTGGTCGCGGCGTTCGCCGCAAGCTGTGCGTGGCGGCGGTGCAGTCCGATACGCGTGCCAACGGTTCCGTGTCCTGTCCCGTACCGGTTGCGCAGTTCGGCTAGGCCATTGGTGACGGTGCTCAAACCACCCAAGATCTTCTTCACCGCATCAGTGCCGTCAGGTCCCTGATTGGCGCTGGGGTGCAGGCCGAGCGCGCGCTGGCATTGGCTGACCAAGGCTGGGAGGTCGTCTTTCTCATTGACTGGGTGTTCCCGCTCGATGAGGACTGCCTTGGCAGTGCTCTCCACGAGTTCCTTCGCGCTACCGATCACCAGTGCCGGGTCCTCCTGCAAGACGGCCCGTGCAATCCGATCCAGCTGTTCGCGGATCGCAGCAGGGTCGCGCAGGTTCGCGATCACGTGTTCCTGGAGCAGCGGACCGGGCGGGGCCTCGTCGAGACGCAGTAGCCAGACCCGTGTGGGTTCGAGGAGCTATTCCAGGATGTCGCGCCGGGCCTGCCATCCGCCCATCCCGGAGGCGCCCCGGTTGCCCCAGTAGGAGCGGAACCGGGTGTAGGCGTGGCGACCGCCGTTCTTGGTGACTTCCCGGCTGATCGTCGACACCGCTCGCTGCAAGAACGCGGCGATCGCTTGAAACGAGTATCCCGCGCTCAATCCCCGGGAAATCTCTTCTCGCTCAGGCAGTGTCAGCGATCCAGCACGCTGTCTGCGGGACTGCGGAGCACCCCACGCCAGCAACCGTGTGATCTACCAGATCCCCGTGGCCGGAGCGGTTCGACACCCGCCGACTTCTTCGGCCCTGGCGGTTTCAACGGACCGGACCTTGGCGTCGGCGACATGCGACAGCACACCATGCGTCGGGTTGCTCACCGTGTTCCGGGAAGCGATCTCCCGCAGCACCCGCCGCTCCGCGGAACTGGCAGCCGACTCGTCCAGCGTCCAAATCCGCCCTGAGCGCCGGTGATGTCGGTCCTCACTGCACCACGACCAACCGATACCGAACCTCAGCAGTGGGTTCGGTGAGGTCGATGCGGACCAACCCCGCGAAGCCACGGCGACTCTCGAAGCCGTGGTCGAGGACGAGAATCGGGTCGAAGTCACTGTCCAGCACGAGCTCGATGCGTTCAGGTCCGTGCTCGAAGACGATCCGGTTCCCTTGGTGAGAGACTGAGGTGGTGCAACCACGTCCTCCGTCGAGCAGGTACGGGACGAGAAGTGTCTTGTAGCCCTCGAGGTGCGGCGTCGCTTCAAGCACCGTCACCTCGTCGTGGGCAAGCTGGATGCGGCATCGGTATTCGTAGGTGTCGTCGGTGAGCCCAGGCATGGACGACGACACGTAGACGTCGCGTTCGTGCTGGCCCATGCCGTAGGACGCTCCCTTGGCCCTTGCGGCCAGGTGCAGCTCACCACGATCAGGATTCGAGTCGAGCTCTCGCAGCGAGAAGTCGTCGTGGGCAACCACCCTCACCGGCGCCCGCCCTGGCTCGCCGCGCAGCCCCAGCCCGACCGTGAAGATCTTGCCCGACTGTATGTGCTCGGTCGGCGTGGCGAAGTGGAGGTGGCGGTCGAGACCGAACGTGATATCCGCCAGTCCGAACACGTCGTACTTGCGTGCCGGGTCAGCATTCACGTGCGCTGAGACTGACCCGCAGTGGGCGACTGCACGGTAGGTCGGGAAGTGCTCGTACCAGGCTGTCGGATGGTCAGCAGGGTCGACCGGCCGATCTTCCAAGCCGCTTTCGAGAGCCAGGGCCCAAAACGCCAGCGACAGGCTCGAATAGTGTGCATCGGCCGTGTAGCCCTCGTAGCCGACGCGATAACTTGCAGGAAGGCAGTTCTCGACCGGGCTGGCCTCTCCGTCCGTTCGCGTCCACCGCCGCGCGGACCGCCAGGCTTTCCATGCCGCCGCCCGAGCCTGACCCGCCGTTCCGGCGTCGTCGGACAAGTGCTTGCCGGCAATCAGACG
The DNA here is from genome assembly GCF_018141105.1 of Saccharopolyspora erythraea. NCBI lineage: Bacteria > Bacillati > Actinomycetota > Actinomycetes > Pseudonocardiales > Pseudonocardiaceae > Saccharopolyspora > Saccharopolyspora erythraea. The sequence continues at coordinate 6,360,830 of NZ_CP054839.1, forward strand.
CTGCTACAACGCCTGATCGACGGCCACCCGCAGACCATCCCGGTGGTCCTGGACACGAAGCTGATCGTCCGGCGATCCACAGGAGTCGCCCGGGGCGGGTAACACGCCTACACCCGGCCACCGCGAAACCGAACTGGCCTTCTCGTGCGGCGCAACGCTTCCCGGCGCCACGTAGATTCCGCACGACGCACGTTTCGGACGCCTGAGCCGCCTTGCCAAACCCTGCTCGGCGAGGCGATCCCGCGGATTGGTCGCGGCAGGGACTACCGGCCTCGGAAATCCGGAGCGGACTTGTTCATAAACGCCTGGACGCCCTCGGCGAAGTCGTCGGTGTAGGAGGTGAAGCCGCTGGCGATCGTCTCGACGATGGCCGAGGGGGCACCCGCAGCAGCGGCGTCGACGAGTTGTTTGGCCACCTGTTGGGCGATCGGCGCGGAGCCAAGCAGGTCGTTGACGTACCGTTCGACCTCGGTATCGAGTTCGTCGGCGGCGACGTCGTTGACCAGTCCCCACTTCTCGGCGACTGTGGCATCGATCTGGCGGCGGGTGAGAATCAGCTGCTTGGCCCGAGACGCTCCGACGAGCTGGGTGAGGCGCTCGGTTCCGCCCCAGCCAGGGATCGTGCCGAGTCCGACCTCGGGTAGGCCGAACCGGGCGTGGCGGCCGGCCAGCCGGAAGTCGCAGGCGAGTGCGAGTTCCAGGCCGCCGCCCACGGCCAGACCGTCGACGACGGCGATGGTCGGCTGGCGCAGTCGAGCGAGCCGGTCGAACACCCGGTGCCCGTCGCTGATCCAGCGACGCCACATGTCGGCGGCCGAGAGCTGGGAGAAGGCGCTGATGTCGGCGCCGACGCAGAAGACCTTGGTACCAGCGGTGCGTACCAGGACGACGCGGGCGGACGACACCGCGAGCTCGCCGAGTCGGCGTTCCAGCTCGTCGAGCATCTCCAGGGTCAGGGCATTGAGCTTCGCGGGACGATCGATAGTGAGGGTCGCGACCAGCCCGTCGTGACTATAGCTGAGGGTCACCGATCCGTTCGTCGAAATCGGTTCTGCAGCAGTGGTTTCGCTGGTGCCGGTCATCAGCGCTCCTGGGCGGTCGGGGCGGTCGCACCGTTCATGAGGGCAGCGACGCGGGCGTGCGGTGCGGCGGCGGCGAGGGTCAGGCCCATCACGCCGGGGACGAACAGGTCGGCGTCCATGGTCTTGAGCTCGTCGCTGACCTGGAGCGGGAACTCCGCGCGGGCCAGGACGTCGCGCTCCAAGTCGACGCCCGGGGCCAGCTCGGTCACGGTGAGGCCCTCGGGACGCAGCTCCAGCACGGCTCGCTCGGTGACGTAGGTGACCTTCTGGCCGTTCTCCAGAGCTCGGCGTCCGGAGAAGGTCGGGGAGGTCACCTTCTTCACGAGCTTTGTGTGGGATCCGTCCTCGCGGATCCGCAGTGCCCCATCGGCGATGCCGATATCGCGGCGCCCAGCGGTGAACGAGCCGAGGAACACGATCTCCGGCGCGGCGGAGACGATGTCGGCGAAGCCGCCGACTCCCGCGGTGACGTGGCGCCGCTTGGGCAGGTGGTGGACGTTCACAGAGCCGTCTGCGTCGATCTCGAGGAACGACAGCATGGTGCGGTGAAAACCGCCACCCTGAAGAAGCGTGAACTGGTCGCTGCTCTGCATGATCGCGTCCGGGTTCTGAGCGACCCCGAAGACGAAGTCGAGCAGTGGCACCCCGCCGACCGCGCCCTGTTCGATCACCCAGCTGACCGAGCCGGCCAGGCCCTCCTCGACCAGGACGTGCGGCACGAGTGCCGAGATCCCGAACCCGAGGTTGACGATCTCGCCGGAGCGCAGCTCGCGGGTCGCGCGCCGCGCGGTGACCTTCTCCGGGGAGAACGGCAGCGGATCGAGTGCGGACAGCGGACGGCGTAGCTGCCCGGAGATGGCCGGGTCGTACGCGGTCTGGGTGGTCTGGAGCTGGTCGGGGACCACGACCAGAGCGTCGACGAGGATGCCGGGCACCCTCACCGACTGCGGGGCGAGGCTGCCTCCCTGGGCCAGGCGCTTGACCTGGGCGATGACCACTCCCCCGTTGTTGTGCGCGGCGTAGGCGAGATCGAGGGCCCCGAGCGGGGAGGCTTCGTCCTCGAAGGTCAGGTTGCCGTGCTCGTCGGCGGTGGTGGCGCGGATGATCGCCACGTTCGGGGTGATGGCCTGGAAGTAGAGCCACTCCTGCTCGTCGAGCTCGGCGCGGCGCACGTAGCGGTCGGGGGTGGTGTCGTTCATCCGCCCGCCGGTCTCGTCGGGGTCGACGAACGAGCCGAGACCGACCTTGGTGAAGACGCCGGGCTGCTTGGCGGCGGCGGCGCGGTGCATCTGGTAGAGCACGCCAGAGGGGAAGTTGTAGGCCTCGATCTCGCCGTTCTCGATCATCTGCCAGATCCGGGGAGGCTCGGCCTTCGACGGGCCGGAGGGGTAGGAGCCGGCGACAACGCGCCTGAGCAGTCCGGGACGGGCGATGTGGTCGATGCCCTTGATGCCGGACATGTCGCCCGCGGCGATCGGGTGCAGGGAGGTCAGAGCGCGGGGACTGGAGGTTTCGGCGAAGCGCTCGCCGATCCCGGCCAGCACGGCGTCCGGGCAGCCCAGCCCGGACGACGAGCTGACGGTGATCACGTCGCCGTCGTTGATCAGGTCGGCCGCACGGCGGGCGGTGAGGATCTGAGGTGTGTGCATGGCGTGTGCTTCCTCGCAACGTCGTTGGTCTGCGGTGGGCCGTTCGCCCGAGCTGGCGTGCCGGTGCCGCGAAGGCGGTGGTGGTCGGTCCGTGACGGTCGGTGCGGGCTCCGGGATGGCGGCCAGGGCAGCCGCGGCGGCCTGCGCGGCCTGCTCTGGCGGCTGGGACCACCAGTGGTCGCTGAGCACCTCGACCTCGATCAGTCCGTGGTATCCAGCCCGGCGCGACAGCTCGACGAACCGCGCCATGTCGACGTGTCCCTCGCCGGGCATCCCACGGCTGCTGAGCTGGCCGTGGATGGGCAGGACCCAATCGGCGAGCTGCACAGTGTGCACGGCCGGGCCGGATCGCGCCAGCAACTGCGGCAAGGCGACGTCCCACCAGACGTGGTAGGAGTCCACAGCCAGCCCGACCCACGGGGAGCCGATCCGGTCGACGAGATCGACGGCTTCGGCGAGCGAGGTGATCGCGGAGCGGTCGGCGGCCATGATGGGATGCATGGGCTCGACGGCCAGCGGGATCCCGGCAGCAGCGGCGTGCTCAAGCAGTGCCGTGATGCCGTCGGCGATCTGAGCGCGGGCGCCGGCCAGGTCCCGGTCATGGGCGGGGCCGCACACCAGGACCAGGCAGGCCGCGTCCAGCGCGTGTGCCTCGTCGACGGCCCGGAGGTTGTCGTCGTGCGCGCGGGAGCGCCGTTCCGGAGTCGGCTGGGGGAACATCCCGCCGCGGCACACGCTCGTGACGCGGAGCCCGGACCGGGCGATCCGCCGAGCCGCGGCGGTGACGCCGTGCTCGGCATAGCTCTCACGCCAGAGGCCGACGCCTCCGAAACCGTGCTCGGTGGCCAGGTCCACCAGCTCCGGCAGCATCGCCGCGCGCACTGTGACCGAATTCAGACTGCACATCGACAGGTCCATGGCGCTCACCCGATCCCGTGCGCGGTGAAGTAGCCGGCGACGCGGTGCGCGGTGAAGTCGGGGTCGGCGAACAGGCCGATGGAGTCGGCGGCGCGCACCAGGTCGCCGAGGTGGCCCAGGCTGCGTCCGGTTTCGAAGCCACCGATCATCCGGAAGTGGTCCTGGGCCCCGTCGAGGTAGGCCAGCCACGCCACGCCCACCTTGTAGAACCGCGTCGGTGAGGCGAAAACCAGCCGCGACAGCGCTTCGGTGGGCGCCAGGATCTCGCGGAAACCGGCTTCGTCGCCCGCGTCGAGGCGGTTCAGCGCGGCCGAGGCGTAGCGGCCGATGACCGCGAAGGCGCCGAGAAGCGCGTCGCTGTGGTGGGTGCCGTCGCCTGCGATGAGATCGGTGTAGTTGTAGTCGTCGCCGGTGAACAGGTGCACGCCGTCGGGCAGCCGACGACGCAGCTCACGTTCGAGCTCGGCGTCGAGCAGCGACACCTTGATGCCACGCACCGACTCGGCGTGCCGACCGATGATGTCGAGCACCACCGACATCGCCTTGTAGGGGTCGGTGTGACCCCAGTAACCGGCCAGCGCGGGGTCGAAGACCTCGCCCAGCCAGTGCAGCACGACCGGGCGGGTGGCTTCGCTGAGCACGGCGTCGTAGACCGACAGGTAGTCCTCGGCGCCGTCGGCCGCGCGCACCAGCTGCCGGCTGGCCATGAGGACGACCTCCCCGCCGGCCCCCTCGATGTCGTGGAGCTGTTCGAGGTAGGCCTCACGAACCGCGGACAGATCGCTGCTGTCGGCGGGGAGCTGGTCGGTGGCGATGCCGACGACGATCCGCGCGGAGCGTGCGTGTGCCTCCGCGAGGCTGCGCCGCGCCAGCTCACGCGCTGCCTCCCAGTTCAGCCCCATACCCCGCTGCGAGGTGTCCATCGCTTCGGCCACGCCCAGGCCCAGGTCCCAGAGCCGGTGGCGCAGCCGCAGCGTGGCATCCCAGTCGATCTGGTCCGGCCCGGCCTCGGCGCAGGCACGCACCGGGTCCGCCACGACGTGTGCCGCGGCGTAGGCCAGGCGGCTCGACGCCGGATCGGCGCGAACACGCAGTTCGGCCGGCCGACCGAGTTCGTGGGTGCTGATGGTCCCGTCGGCGGCGGGCAAGGCGATCGCCCTCATTGACTCTCCCGGTAACCGGTTACTTGTATTGGCCGACGCGACGGTATACGGTCCCGAACCACCAGTTCAAGGGCCTGATCTGAAACCGAACCGAGAAAGTATCCGGTTACTCGCCCTAGTCGAGCCGGCTTAGTTCCGACGACCGCACCAAGGAAGGTGTGCACGATGACGTCGAGTCAGGACGCCCCCCGCCCCTCCACGGCCTCCCCGCCCGGAGAGCTCTCGGGCCGCACCGCGATCGTGACGGGCGGATCCGGCGGCATCGGGTCGGCCATCGCCCGCGCCCTGTCGGCCCGGGGCGCGACGGTAGCCGTCGTCGACGCCGACGACCGCGCTCGTGCGGTGGCCGCTGACGTGGCGGGTTTCGCGGTGTTAGGCGACCTCACCGCGGCCGACGCCCCGCAGCGCGTTGTGGACCAGGTGGTGGCCGAGACCGGCTCGCTGGACGTCCTGGTCAACGCCGCCGGTATCCAGGTCCGAACGGCGGCGGTGGACATCGCGGCGCAGGACTGGGAGCGGCTGCTGTCGGTCAACCTGACGGCCGCGTACCGCCTGACCCAGGCCGCGGTGAAGTTCCTGACCGCGAACCGCGGTTCGATCGTCAACATCGTGTCGCTGTCGTCGGACCGCGCGGTCGCGGGGATCGTGCCCTACGGCGCGACCAAGGCCGGACTCCTGCAGCTCACGAAGGGCCTCGCGGTCGAGCTCGGCCCGCAGGGCATCCGGGTCAACGCCGTCGCCCCGGGCTATGTCGTCACGCCGATGACGGCCGAGAAGCTCGGCGACCCCGAGTTCCACGACCGGGTGATGAGCCGGATCCCGCTCGGTCGACTCGCCGACGGTGGCGACGTGGCCGACGTCGTCTCCTTCCTGGCCTCCGACGCAGCTCGCTACGTGACCGGCGCCGTGCTGCCGGTCGACGGCGGCTACTCGATCACATGAGCCGCCGGTTGACCGACGCCGACCCGCGACGCGCGCTGCGCGTCCTCGTCGCTCCGGACTCCTTCAAGGGCAGTGCGACCGCCACCGAGGTGGCCGGAGCGCTGGCTGACGGGTGGGCTCGGCAGCGGCCACGGGACGAGGTGCTCGTGCTTCCGCAGGCCGATGGCGGGGAAGGCACCGCCGCGGCGATCGAGGCCTCGGTGGCGCAGGCCCGTTGGCGGACGGGACCGTTGGTGACCGGCCCGGACGGTGATCCGGTCTCCGGGCGGTGGCTGGCGCTGGCGGATGGAACGGCCGTGATCGAGCTGGCCCAGATCTGCGGCCTTCCCATGCTGCGCCGCCCCGACCCGGTCGGGGCGAGCACCCGCGGTCTGGGCGAGACGATCCGGGCCGCCGTCGAATCGGGCGCGCCCCGAGTGTGCGTCACCTTGGGCGGGTCTGCCTCCACCGACGGCGGTGCGGGCGCACTGTGCGGCCTAGGTGCGCGCCTGCTCGACCGGCACAACCGCCATCTGACCGACGGTGGTCTCGCTCTCGCCGAGCTGGACCACATCGACATCACCGGGCTGATCGCTCCTCCTCCGGGTGGGGTCGAGCTGCTCACCGACACCCGCGCCGTGCTCACAGGTCCGAACGGCGCCGCGAGCGTGTTCGGACCGCAGAAGGGCGCCAGTCCGACACAAATCGCCGCGCTTGACACCGCCCTTGATCATTTCGCCGAGATGCTCGCCCAAGTGCTCCCGGTCGACGCCGCGCAGCCCGGTGCGGGTGCTGCCGGTGGAACCGGGTTCGGGCTCGGAGCTTGGGGAGGGTGCCTCGTGGAGGGGGCGAGTCGCATCGCCGAGCTCACCGGACTGACGCGAGCTCTGCCCGAGTGCGACGTCGTCGTCACCGGCGAGGGGTGCTACGACCACACGTCCGCCACGGGCAAGCTCGTCGGATTCGTGCTCGGCCGGGCACGGGAGAACGGACTGCGCACCGCCGTGGTGGCCGGGCGCCTCGCCGAGACGCCGCCCGATCTCGGACTCGACCTCACCGTGCTCGCGGGATCGGCCCAGGACGCGATGACCGATCCACTGCGATGGCTGCGGCAGGCCGCCACCACAGCCGCCCGGCGTCTCGACCAGCCGAGCCACGCGCACGATCGGTCGGACGAACAGCCCGCACCGACCCGCACCTGACCAACACCACCAGCACGACGCATTTCCAACCGCGACCGGATACTTGTCAACCACCGGCGCAACCGCCTGGCAAAGAGAGATCAACGACGATGCACCAACCCGCTCAGGCCGCAACCCACGCCACACCGGACAACCCGAACATCACCACTGCCGACCTGCGCCGCGCCGCGTGGGCCAGTTCAGTCGGCAGCGCCCTCGAGTACTACGACATGGCGCTCTACAGCCTGGCGGCAGCGCTGATCTTCACCCCGCTGTTCTTCCCCGGCGGAGACCCCACCACCGGGCTGATCCTCAGCTTCGGGACCTACTTCATCGGCTTCGGCGTCCGACCCATCGGCGGCATCATCTTCGGCCGGCTCGGCGACCGCCTCGGCCGCAAGTTCGTCCTGATGGCCACCGTCGCCATGATGGGCATCGCAAGCACGCTCATCGGTTTCCTGCCGACCTACAACGACAACCCTGGCGACTGGTACGGCTCCGGAGTCGGAATCCTGGCCCCGGTCCTGCTCATCGTCCTACGCGTCGTGCAAGGGCTCGGCGCGGGCGCGGAGATGGCCGGGGCGTCGATCCTGATGACCGAGTACTCGCCTCGGCAGCGCCGCGGGTTCTTCGCATCCCTGCCGTTCATGGGAGTGCAGGTCGGCACCGTCGTAGCGGCGCTGATCTACTTCGTGCTCTCCGGCGCCGGCGGGAGCACCGTCACCAGCACCTGGTGGTGGCGCATCCCGTTCCTGGCCAGCTTCGTGCTGGTGCTCGTGGCCATCTACCTGCGCCTCAAGCTGAAGGAGTCGCCCACCTTCCAGAAGCTCGAGGCCCGTGAGCAGATCGCCGACCACCCCATGCGCGAGCTGCTGACGAACTCCCGCGGCACCCTGCTGCGCGGGATCGGCCTGCGCATGGCCGAGAACGGGTCGTCCTCGATCTACCAGGCCCTGGCCGTCGCCTACGTCACCAGCGCCGCAGTAGGGATCAAGGGCCCCATCGGCGCCCTGTCGCTGGTGTTCGCAGCCACCCTCGGTGCAGTCATGGTCCCGATCGCCGGTGCCTTGTCCGACCGGTACGGCCGGGTCCGGGTCTACCGGGCGTTCGCGATCTTCCAGCTGGTCGCCGCCTTCCCGATCTGGTGGGCACTGAGCCAGGGCAGCACAGTGGTCACCATCATCGTGATCTCGCTCGCGCTGGGTGTCGGCACGTGGGGCATGTTCGGGTCCCAGAGCGCCTTCATGACCGAACTGTTCGGTTCCCGGCACCGCTACCTCGGGGTGTCGGTCGCCCGCGAGGTCTCCGCGGTGATCTCCGGCGGGCTCGCTCCGCTCATCGGCGCCGGCATCATCGCCGCAGTCGTGAGTTCGGACGGCGGCGCTGACGTTCCGGGCGCCGGGCTGGGGGCGTGGGTGTTCATCGCCGGCTACACCACGATCCTCTGCGCCATCACGGTGGCGACCACGTTCGTCACCCCGGACCCGACAGGCCGGAACCTGGAGGACAGCCGCGACGCGCTGACCACGCAGCGCGAGAAGGACACGGCTCCCGTCACCACCAGCTGACGTTGCCCGGCCCCGCCCCAGCTCACGAGCGTCGCTGTACATGCGGCGGGGCCGACCGCAACGGGGTCGACGGCCCACGGGGTGGCCGTTGCCTGAAACAATGTGGAAAGACGTTGACCGGGGTTCCCGGCCCGTTCAGACGAAGGAGGCGGCGCCATGAGCAAGGCCGTGACGTCTTCGACTCAGCGCAAGCCGACCATTCGAACGGTGGCCGCCGCCGCCGGCGTATCGACCGCGACGGTCTCCCGGGTCATGAGCGGGGCGGAAACCGTCAAGCCCGAGCTGGCCCAGCGCGTCCGCCAGATCGCACAGCAACTGGGCTACCGGCCCAGCGAAGCCGCGCGCGGCCTGGCACGAGGCGCAGTACGCAACATCGGCGTGCTCATGCCAGACCTCAGCAACGCCTACTTCCACGACATCGTCAAGAGCATGCACGACACCGCCTCCGAATCCGGCTACCGCATGCTGACCGCCGACCACGCCACCGGCCCCGACCACGAGTTCGAGACGGTCGTCGACCTCATGGGACACGTCGACGGGCTCGCCCTGTTGTCGTCCCGCATCGACTTGACGCGCCTGCGCGAACTGGCCCGCATGGACACACCTGTCGTGCTGATCAACCGCGTCGAGCTCGGGATCGATCTGCCCATGGTCGGAGTCGACAGCTTCAACGCCACGCTCGAGATCTGCGCCCACCTCTCAAAACTCGGCCACCGTCGCATCGTCTACCTGTCCGGGTCCGATCTGGCATGGCAAGACCGCGAACGCTGGCGCGGAATCGAGACCAGCAGCCGAGTCCTCGGAATCCAGGCCACCCGCGTCGAGTCCGACGGCACCATCGAAACCAGCTACGACGCAGTTGACGAGGCGCTCCGCCACACCCCGACCGCCATCGTCTGCTTCAACGATCTGTCCGCCGTCGGCGCGCTGTCGCGTCTGCGGGAACTCGGCATCACGGTGCCCCACGACATCTCCGTGACCGGCTTCGACGACATCGCGATCGGTCGCCACATCGATCCCAGCCTCACGACGGCGAACAGCCCTCGCGTCGAACTCGGCCGCGTGGGATGGAGCTTGCTGCACGACAGCCTGCAAGGTCGCAGGTCCACTGAGAACTCGATCCTCCTACCAGCTCCGCTGATCACTCGTGCGTCAACCGGCCCCGCTCCCGGAGCAGCGTAGAAGTTCGGCGGTCCACTAGCGGAATCGCCCGAAGTCCACCAGCACCACGTGCTCATGCGCGAACCAACGCCGGAAATCCGTCCCGCTCCTCGACCAGGTCCGCGATGTCGGCAGCACAAAGCGACGGCAAGCGGGCCGCCAACCGCTCCTCCAAGTGCTGGCAATCCTCCGGTGAGCGGAGCCAGACGATCATCACGAGCTTGTGCTCCCCTCGTGGTTCGCAGCAGCTCGACGAGACTCACAAACGATGACTGAACGATGGACCAGCCCCGCACGTCGGCGGAAGTGAACCGGAAGCACGCCTGGCGATCGTGAAGGTGGCGATCGTGAACGTGGGCGGGTGTGCAGGGGGTGCCGATTCGGGAACTGTCGATCTGGGACCTACTAAAACCTGTCCCGTAATGATCAAGTATCGGTGGCGTGCAAGGGAAACACGGCCTGTGTGGTGGAGGTTGGTTTCAGTGCGTCATAGCGCGGTTGCGCATCAGGGCCACGCCCTGGCGGCGTGCCAGACGCCGTCGCGTTTGCGCCGGCAGTTACGGAGGATGTTCCAGGACTTCATGTGCGCCAGGGCATGCTCGACGCAGGCACGGACTCGCTTGTGAACGCTGTTGAGCTCATCTTTCCACTCGGGAAGCTCGCTGCCGTCAGTGGGTTTGCGATACGGCATGATCACCTCGCGGTTGCCCTGATAGCCGCCGTCGGCCATCACCTGCGCGCCCGAGCAGTCCTGGTCGACACCGGATTCGGTATAGGCACGGCAGTCGTTGTGGTTGCCCGGCAAGGGTTTTCCGATCGCGACCGTCAGCCGCGGGTTGGCGTCGATCACGACCTGAAGGTTCGTCGAGTACCGATAGTTCTTCGACGACGCACTCACGCCCCGATCGTGAGTGGGCACCAGGGTGCCGTCGACGATCAGCACCGCGTCCGGGCCGTGTTCGCGCTTGACCGGCGACAACGCGAGATACGGGCCCAGGTGGTCCACGACCCGCCCGGCCGCGGACTTGGAGACATCGAACAGCAACGCGACCTGCCGAAGAGTGAGATTGGTGCGGTAGTACACCGCAACCAGCAGCACCCGGTCGTCCAGCGACAGTCCCCACCGGCGGCCGGCTCCGGTCTGCTCGGCGCCACGACGCCGCACGATGCCCACCAGCTTGCCGAACTGCCGCACCGACAGCCCTGTGAACGTCGGTATCCACGCCGGCTGGTCAACCCCGATCACCTGCACCCGTACATGATCCACCATGACCCACGCCCGCCATTACGGGACAACCTTTAGGCGCGAGGGCACCGAAGCGCCCTGCGCTTCTCTCGTGCCAGCGCTTCGGCCGTGCTGGCGGACGTGCGCCACGAACAGGGGAAGCACGCCGCGCCCATCATCGGCGACGAAGCGCGGTACTTCCACATCAACGTCACCCAGCCCCAGCACTGGAGTCTGCCATGAACCATGGCTGGGGAGTTCAGCACGCTCAACGCACTGGTCGATAAGGCCACGATCTGGCGGTGCGCCCATGACGAGCCCCTTGAGCTTTCGACGGGTGCTGGACACGCCAAGCAGATCTGCGTCGTCCTGAGCTACAAGTGGTCGCACCAGCGGGACCGACTCCGATGGTGCGACGATCGTCAACACATCCTCGGTCACGCATGCGAGCGTCGCGAGAATCATCGCGTACCCAGCATCCAAATGGGCGGGGCGTGGCATGACGAGGACAGCTGCGTGGCCCATGCTCTCGGGGGTTCAGGAGCCATGCTCCCACTGAGGACGTCCCGCCGCCGCACGCCTCCCACAAGACAGCCAGGGGATGCCCCGAAGCGTGTCAAGGAGTCGAGAACGCGACCGTCAGCCAGCGGACCGGGCATGACGCGACGAGGCCACTGCCATTTGACGAGAGGTAAAGGGGTCCATGAGCGGCGTGCTCGCCCGAACCATGAGCCGCATGATCATGAAAAAAGGGTCTTCACAGGCGCTTACCTGCGAAGACCCTTTCGACCGTCGGGACGGCGGGATTCGAACCCACGACCCCTTGACCCCCAGATCAAGCGAGGGTCAACGGCATGCTCAAGCTCATTCTTCGAGGTCGACTACCAGTGTACTCGGCGCAGTAAAGGAGTCCACTGGCATCTGCCAGGCCAGAGGCGCTCAACTGTGCATCTGAGGTCCACGCGTGGCAATGCTGGACAACAAATGTGCGTTGGGCGAGTTGGCTGGCGACGGTGGCGGTAAGCAGCATGTACATCACGACGCTCTGGTAGCGGATAGCGGTCGGCTGGTCGACGGTCGCCAGGATGAGCCCGGTCATTGCGCCTGGCAGGCTCATCAAGCCGACGACCTTCGTCGTGTCAGTTGCGGGCAGCAGTGCACACGCTCGCGGCTTCCGCATGACCCGCGCAGCAACGCCCTGTCAGGTCCACCTTCCGGTGCCGTGGGTTTCAGCCGTCGCCGTGATCTCCTGCAGCAGGGCGAGGCGGCGGACCTTGCCGCTACCGGTGCGTGGGATTTGATCCCAAGTCAGAGCGATCGGCGCTTGGAGGGTCGGAATGTCGTGGGTTGCGCGCAACCAGCTCGCTTTGTCGAGCTCGCCGTCGACGGTAGCGACGACCGGCAGCGGCGCCTTGCCGGGTTGTCCGAGAATCACGCACTCCAGCGCCTGCGGCAGACGCTCTTCCAAGAGGTCTTCGACACGCAGACAACTCATCTCAGGTACGGTGTCGACTTCGCGGTCGAGCAACTCCACGCTGCCATCCCACTTGCGTACCCCGAGATCACCGGTGATCCACCAGTCGCCCCAGTGCTTGGCCTGCCACCGGTCTGTCTCCCCGACGTAGTCCAAGCAGCGGGCTGCGGTCTTGGTCAGCACGAGCCCGGGCCGACCGCGCGGTACCGGCTCGAAGCTGTCGGGATCGACCACGCGCAACCGGGTCTTGACCGGGACCGCGTAGCCGACGTTGCGGCTCGTGCTGCCGCCGTGTCTCGGATCGACCGAGGCCCGGGTGTGGAAGCGGAAAGTCAGTGGCCCGGTCTCGGACTGACCCCATCCCTGCATCCACAATGGGCGCTTACGACGACTCGCGGTCAGATACGATCTGATCGTGGGCGGGTGTATGGCGTCGTAGGTACTCACGAACAATCGCGTCCGTCGGAACGGGTTGTCCAGCCTCTCAGCCAACGGTGCGAACCGCACGTACGTCGCCGGAAGGGCCTCCATGACCGTTGGCGGATGTGCACGCAGCACCGGATCTGCCCTGTCTGCGTCCTGCTTCGAGATGATGACGATTTCCCGCGGTGCCAGGCAGAACGCGCTCGCGGTCCAGCAGAAGGTGCGGCCGTGCGGGTACGCACTCGCGTTGCCGAGCGTGTCGTCACCACGCATTCCGATCACCGGATAGCGCACCGTTTCGAACCTCGCCAGCTGACCGATGATCGTGTTCCGCGAGTGCACGACCAGTTTGGGCGTCCCAGTTGTGCCGGAAGTGTGCATGATCGCGAGCGGTTCGTCGTCATGGCGGCGGCGCGGGCCGGGTGCGTCGTGCCCGCGCACATCATCCAGCGACAGCGCGCCGGGCATCGCAGCATCGAGTACCAGTGTCGCACTTGCCAGCGAGGCAAGGTCGACGCCTGCTGCTCGGCCGCGTTCGAGCACAGCTGATGTGGTGACCAGCAATTTGGGTTCAAGGCGCTTGAGCAGGACCTCGACGATGTCGCTGGACAAGCGGTCAGAAAGCTTCGCCGGGACAGCGCCAATCCGCACCGCTGCACAGGACAACAAGTCGTAGTCCCAGTGGTTCTCCTTGACGATCGCCACCCGGTCGCAGTTACCAGCACCGGCGGCCGCGAGCCATCCGGCCAGCTCTCGCACCAGCTCCGCTAGGTCCGCGACTGCGAACTTGCGGCGGTCGTCGCCGAGATCGAACGGGCGGTCCAGGTGAACTGTGGTGGGGCTGCCGTGTTCGGCGACTTCATCGAACAGGACGCCCATATCATCCGGTTTCACAATGTCTCCAAAGCCTAAATGAGCGCGGATCGGCGACGGTCTCGGTCTCTTCCGAGCCGGCTCAGCGCTCGAGACGCCGCGAGCGCTCCCGCGCGAACGGCGCCTTCGCTTGACGGCCGCAGTGTCAACCAGTCACCCGCGTAGTCGACCGGCGCACAGTCGCGTGCCATGAAAGCGGAGCGCAACCGCAACGCCTCCGGGGTCGCTTCGGGCAACCCATATCGGAACCGGTGTACGAAATTTGCCGCATTGGCCGATTCCAGGCCCGGCACGTAGCGGGCTGCCGCGGATGTCAGCCGCTCGATCACCTCGTGTTCCGGAACATCCAGCAACTCCGGGACACTTCGGGCGTTGGCCATCAGGGTCAGAAGTCCCTTGCCCGCCGGTGCGCGTCCCGGGTGCTTGGCGTGGTCGATGATGATCCCGGACAGAACCGGTTCCTCGACTTCCGGGGTGAGCAGCACGTACAGCGGCCGGTGGGACTCCGGTGCCACCGGCCTGTCTAGCAGGCAGCTGACCTTCAGCGTCGGGGTGAACGTGCACGCCGACAAGAACGGACGCTCATGGTCGGGTGCGTTGGCGTGCAGCTTCGCGGCGATCGGCGCCGGCACGCACAGCAGGACCGAACGGGCCGTCACGGTGTCGCCACCGACCTGCAAGCGTGCCGAGTCCCGCTCCGCAGCGACTTGGTCCACGCGCACGCCGGTGGCGATGTCCAGGCCATCGGCCAGTCGGCGCGCAAGCGTGTCCATCCCATCGCGATAGGTTCGCCAGCTGCCGGCCTGGCCAACGGCCAGCAGTAGACTCAGCATCGGCGCCGCCGCCGAGCGCGCCGTGTCCCAACCGAAGAAGCAGCCTGCAACCGGTTGGAACAGGTAGTCGTGCAGCTCGTCGTGGTAGCGTGCGGTGAACTCGCGGACGGTTGCGGCGTCCAGCGGTGTGGACTCCGGAAAGTCGCAGTCGTATTCCCGCTTCCGGTGCGATGCGCCACCGAGCACCCGCGCCAGATCGAGGCGCGCTCGCAACGAGAGCCCCGCACCGGTGACCATCCCAGTCCAGTCGGCGACGCCATGGTGTGTGCGTCCGTTCCGCCACATACCGATGGCGCTGCCGATCTTCGGAATTTCGTCGAGCGACACCCCAAGGCGGGCCAGAAGCTCCCAGGTCGCGCGGTAGCCTTGCGGGGACAGCTGCTCCGCCCCCTCATCCAGCACGAAACCTTCGTGCCGGAAACTGTGCATCCGGCCGCCGACTTCCGGCTGCGCCTCGAATACCCGTACATCCAACCCTGCCCGGTGCAACTCGTGCGCCGCGGTCAGGCCCGAAATGCCCGCGCCGACGACAGCGACATCGAGATCAGTGCTCATGCCGGACCTCCCGCGCTGACGAGTAGGTTCGCCGCGATCAGCAGGCCGACACTGACCCGGTGAACTACGAAGCCCAATTTGCGGGCTCGCATGATGTCGCCGACTCGGAAACCGAGGTAGTACTGCCGCGCGCGCAGTGCCGTCGCCGGCAGCATCAGCAGAACGAACCACCACGGCGCCGTTCCGACCGCCGAAGCCACCGCACCGATGGTGAACTCGGCGAACGAGAGTACACCGATGAAAATCGTGTTGCCTCGTTCCGAGACGAGAGCGGCCACGGTCGGCCGGTTCACCAAGCGGTCACCCTCGACGTCGTTGCTGTTGGAGTAGACCCCGAACATGAGCGGGCCGAAGCCGAACAATACGCCCTGGGCCAGCAGGAACCAGGAGAACTGCCCGGACACAAGCCCATAGGGGGCGATCACCAGAGAGAGGCCGAGCCAGACGAGAAAGATCTCCTGGAGCCCGCGGTAGCTCAGTTTGAGCCCGTAAGAATACTGCAACGCCAGGACGTAGAGCACGCCGATCGCCGCGATGGTCCATACCGGACTCGCCGGTGCGATGGCGATCGTACCCGCCCAGACGGAAGCCCCGAGCAGGGCCGTGATCCAGCCGAAGCGCTCCGCTTCGGCAGGCGTAAGCGTGCCGGCGACGAGCGGCTTCCGCAGCTTCTTGCGGAGTGGATTGTCCGGCCCGTAGTTCTTGATGTCGCTGCCATCACGGAATCCGGTGAGGTCGTCGAACGCGACCAGAGCGACGGTCACCAGGACCTCGCCTACGAGGAAGCCGAGCAGCGTCAAGGCGGTGCGTGCATTGAACGCACCCAACGGCACGAGGACCGCGGAGGCGACCACGAGAATACTGAGGTAGTAGTCGTAGACATCGAGCTTGGCCAACCGCGCGTAACTACGCAGCTTGCTTTCCGGCCGGACGTATCCCGTCGAGCGGCTCGTTTCGGTGGTCATGGATCAGAACCTCGTCTCAGCAGGGAAACCGGATTAGTGCCGCCGTGGAACGGTCCCCGCCGTAATACAGCGCGCTCTCCTCCACTCGTTGTGCACCCGGCATCAGTGCGAGGTAGTCGTCCACCGACCGCAGCCGGGACCACTTGCTGACCTGGATCGCGGCCTGCGCGTACTCCACGAGCACGAAGTAGCGACTGGAGCGCGCGATCGATCGGCAGATCTCGGCAAGCGCCACCTCGTCGAGGACGTGCATCAGCACCCACACCGACACCGCGACATCAAACTTCCGGCCATGCCAGGGCAAGTCTTCGGCACGCCCCAACTCGAACTCCACATTTGACAGATTTGCGCAGGATACCTTTGCTTCGTTCAGCATTCCGGGAGTCATGTCCAGCGCCACAACGCGATCCGCCTGTGCCGCCAGAGTCGGTGTCAGGCGGCCGATCCCGCACCCGATCTCCAGTGCGGCGGACAGTGGGCGGGCGAGCTCGCGCGCCGCGGTCCGCAGTTTCCCCGCCACGACCCGCCGGGTCTGCTCCGTCGTGTCGGCGTTGTACTCCGCCGGCTGGGAAGCCCGCATCACTCGGGCCAGGCCAGCACGCCGGGCCCGCTGCCGCCACTCCTCCGCTACGTCACCTGCGGTGACAACAGAAGCGTTGCTACACATGCATTCTCCTCAGATCGGATGTCCACGCGGCCGATGACCAGAACAGCACCGGCCGCGTGGGATCAGCATCCGTGGCGAAGCTCAGCCCAACAGCTCGACGTCGGACCGGCCGAAGTGGTATTCGCGGACGGCTGCCAGGAGCTCGTCAGTGGACAGCTCACCATTACCGTTCTTGTCGACCTTCTGGAACGCCTCCGCGGCCTGGCTCCGGTCCATCCCCAGGGCAGTGAGCCAAGTGGCGAACTCCGCTCCGTTGATCTTCCCATCGTCGTTCTTGTCGCACAGCGCAATGATGCCCTGCACCAGTGGCTTCAGCGTGCGGTTGAATTCCGCCTCGCCCTTTTCGAAGATGAGGTTTCCCGTGACCTCCATGAACTGCGCCTCGGTGACCGATCCATCGCTCCCGGCCTCCTGGGCAACGTAGTCGAACAGCCCGATCAAGGCATTCTTGATCGGCTGCACGTCCGCCGAGTCCTCGCTCTTACCAAAGGCTTGAGCGATCTGGGCTGCCTCCTGCTCGAAGTCCGCCCGCTCCAAACGGCCGCTGCCGTCGTGATCCCACTTGGCAAAACGCTTCTGCAGCCGCTCGTTGGCTACGGTGGCGGTCATTTCTCAATCACTCCATTTCGTTATCACATGGGAACAGCGGCGCGCGAAGTGCGCGTCGCCTCACACAAACGTTCGCCGAACGTCCGTGTAAGATCAGATGACTTTTTGGTTGAGCCGGCGGAGTACCGCAGTCGACTGCCGGGGCACCGAACACACGGCACGCACCGGCGCCGCGTTTCAGACGGAGAAGCTCCCACTGCCCGGAGCGACGTGGGAACCATGTCCCGGCTCTACGGTCATGCTCGGCCCCAGGCAGAGCGGATCCCCGTAGATGCGCACCGGCTCGTTGGTCTGGTTGTTCAAGACATGCGCTGCGGGCGGCAGCTTGTAGCAGCCGTCCGGGTTCTCGTACGTGGTGAGCGGCTGCGCTTCGGTCTCGAAAACGGTCACCTGTTCGGTGGCCGCCGAGGCGGGAACGGCTGCAGCTACCATTACGGGTAGAGCACCGAAGAAACCGAGCAGCACCATACCTGTCCGAGACATCTGGATTCCTTTCTTGCTTTCGTTTCGCTACCAATAGCACGCGAACGACGCCGGCCGTGGTTCCGCGCCGGCTGCCAGCACCTATACACGAACAAGTCGAGGTGGTGATCGAAAACTGCGCAAACTTGTAAGCCAGCACCTAGGACACAGAGACTGTCGCGATCGACAGCCGGTTGTAGGAATTAATCAGCGCCACAGTCCATAGCAGACTTGCCAACTGAGGGTTATCGAAGTGCTTTTCCGCCGGACAGTAGTCCTCGTCGGGCACCTTTCGTTCGTTGAGCAACGTCACGGACTCGGTCAAGCGCAACGCCGCCTGCTCTCCTTCGGTGAACAGGCTCGAGTCCGGCCAGTTCAGCAGCTCCTGCAAACGATGTTCGGACTCCCCCGCCTCCCGCGCGGAACGCGTGTGCATCTCCACGCAGAACTGGCACCCGTTGAGCTGCGAGGCGCGGATGCGGACGAGCTCGAGTAGCTTCGCATCCACACCGGATGCCCGCGCGCGTTCCTCGGCGGCTCTGCTGAGCTTGTTCAGGGCCTCGAAGTTGTCCGGCGATTCCTGGATGAGATTGAGTCGCTGGCTCATGGTTCAGCTCCCCACCGGTTCAGGATCCCGGGTAGCAATGTGCTCGACGGCGATCGAGGTAGTGGTACGGCGGCATACCTTCCCGGTTGGAGCCAACGGGAGTTCCGGCAACCGCACCAGGAACTCCGGTAGTTTCCGACGTTCGAGTCCGCGTTCTTGCTCGAGGAAAGCGGTGATCTCGGAGAGAGACAGCTCTGGAGTTCCTGCGGCTTGACTGATGCACGCGCACATTCGTTCACCGAGATCGTCATCCGGCACCGGTACGCACGCCACGTCGACGACCACCGGATGTGCGCTGATCTCACGCTCGACCTCGGCCGGGCTGATCTTGTAGCCGCCCCGCGAGATGACCTGTTCGAGCCTGCCCAGGACGTGCAACCGCCCGTGCTCGTCGAACAAACCCCGGTCTCCACTGCGTACCCAACCATCTGGGGTGCGATAACGGGCGTCGAGCTCGGGGGCTGCGACGTAGCACAGCGGGCTCATCGGGCCCCGAGCCCAGATTTCGCCGGTCTCACCCTGCGGAGCAGGCTGACCCTGACGGTCCACGATGCGGATCGATGCAACTGATTGATCGGGAGTTCCGGTACCTGCTCCACGACCTGTTCCCGTTCTCGCGGTGTGGCAGTTCACTCCGTCCGATGATCCGTAAATAGTGATGACCTGACAGCCGAACCGCCGACGGCATTGCTGCGCGGTGACATCAGAGAGCGGAGCAGCACTCGACACGACCGCCCGCAGGCTTGTGGTGTCTTCGTCCGGTGTACTGGGATGTTCCGACAGCCGGCGCAACATCGTCGGCACACCGAACAGATGCGTCGGACGGTACTGGGCGACCATCCGCAAGGCTTGCGCCGAATCGAACCGCTCAGCCAGCACGAGCGTCCAGCCCAAAGCGGCAATGGCGACGAAGGTCGCGCACGAACCGTAGGACGAGGCCATCGACATGAGGATGAGACCGCGCACCGGTCCATCCCCGTCGTGCAGGGCCCGCACATAGTTCGCTCGGCCCCCGGCCATGGCGTTGTGCGAGTAGGCGATCATCTTCGGGTCCGCCGAAGTACCAGACGTGACCAGGATCCGGACGGGTGCCTCCGGATCTACTGGCCGTGGGGACCATTCGCTCGATGGACGGACGTCGTCCAGCGAGCGTGATCCGTCTTCGCCTGCACCGAAGGTGAATACCGAGCGAGTATGTGCCAGCTCGCTGGCGACGTCCGCGTCCTGTGCAGCGCCGAAGATGCCGGCGCTGGCACGTGAGCGGCCGAGCAGACTGATTGTATCCCGGCTACCGCGGCCCGCCGGGTACGGAAGCGCCACCGCGCCGATCGCGGCGACCGCGAGTTCCGCTACGGCCATCCGCCACCCGTTGGGCATGCGGATCCCGATGATGTCCCGCGCGCCGAGCCCGGCATCGGTCAGCGCCGCGGCGATCCGGCGTACCTCACGGTCCAGCGTTGCGTAGTCGAGTGTCCGTTCCGCATCGATCACCGCGTCGCGGTCCGGATGTGCGCGAACATGCTCGGTGAACAGCGTGTAGACGTCCTTGTCCGGGCAGTTGCCTTGGCGCACAAACTGGCTCCGCAGCTCCACTGGCACACAGTCTCGTATCTCGGTGCCCGTCTGGGACATCCAGGGCTCGGTCACTTGAACTCCCAAGGTGTCGAGGGGAATACGTGCTTGTCGTGTACCAGAGCGATGCCAAATCTTGGGTCAGCGGCCAGGTCCCGTAGGTCGGTGCACACCTGTGTCGCTACCACGTCTGCTTCCGCCAACAGAGAGATCAATGTCGCAGTCGATTGCTCTCGCACCCTGGCAACGATCTCGGCGGTGCCGCCGTCAGACCTGAGCCCCAGTGGCCCCGCAACGCAGCTGGGAGCTACTCCGCGCGGCAGCACGAGGAATCCGTCGCCGGTCGCCAACGGCCGATCGAGCTCTGTCCACAACGGACGCCGGCGCGACCGCGGCACGACTCCGGCCGCTGAGTACAACGAAGAGTCCACCCTGGATCCCGTATTGGTGCGAACCCGTCTGAGCAACGAGGCCAGCACTCCCTGCGCACACACCAGCCCTCCGAGGATGTCGGTGAGTGTCATCAGCGACGGTGCACTCGGCTCGTCCTCAGGGTACACAGCGGCGCCCAGACCGCTGTGCGCCTGAACCAGGAAATCGGTGCCCACCGGCTTGTCGGGCCAGGGCAGCGGCTCCCAGCCCGATGCCCACGCATAGGTCAGTCCCGGGCTCGTGCGGGCGAGATCGGCCGCGTCCAGACCAAGCTGCTCGGCCTTGCCCGGCGCCCAGTTGTGCACGAACACGTCTGCCGCAGCGACGAGCTCGTGAACTGCGCGTCGGCCAGCATCGGTCTTGAAGTCCAACTCGACCAACCGTTTGCCCTCGTTCAGGGCCCGGAAGCGCGCGGAGCAATCGCCGGCCATCGGTGGGATTCCGCGCATCGGATCACCACCCGGCGGCTCGATGCGAATGACCTCGGCCCCCAGCATCTGCAGAACGTGTCCCGCTACCGGGCCCTGGACACGCCGGGTCGACTCCACCACGACGATCCCCTCGAGTGGTTTCGCAAGGGATGCCGACGGAGGGATCTCCCCCGTCCCCGGGAGCATGCGCAGGCTGCAGGCGTCAACGTCGACCGGATGCGCGGGATCGTCCCGCAACGGCACCGCGTGGATACCGGCGGACGCTGCTGCGGCCGTCACGACCTCATAGTCCACGGCCGCCAACGTCTTGTGCAGTTCCAACGGCAGACTCGCCGATGCCGTGGCGAAACGTTGCTGGAAGGGCCACCAGCCCTCGGCTATCGCTGAGGGTTCGGCGCCTAGCTCGCGCCAGAACAGCTGCCAGCCCTCGGCATGTAGCGTTTCCAACTCAAACCGGGTTCCGTCCCGCGACCGAAACGGTGGACGGCCACCCGCTTCCCAACTCTCCACCCATTCGTCATCGCTGGTCGCTACCGCGAGGTACTGCTGCACCGCCAACAACGCGGCCTGCGCGACGGACGTGCGAACCGAGCTCAGTCGGGTGCCCCTAGCACATGCGATCGAACCCGCCAGAACACCCTGCGCCGCGAGTACTCCGGCCACAGTGGAGGCGTAGTCCACCCCGAGCCGAGCCGGACGACCTGCGGCCCGTCCGTGCACATGCATGAGCCCGCATGCCGCCTGCACCGCAGACTCGTCCGGCAGCGGAATTCCAACCGGGCCGGACCAGTCGATATCCGCCTCGACCTGCGCTGCCGCGCAGTCCGCCGGTAAGGCGGTCAGCTGCGCCTGCGCCACCCGGGCGGCGACCTCAGGGACCGCCTTGGGCACCGAAGCCGTCGTCGTCACGACTGCCGTTCCTTTCGCCCCTGCACCGAGTACATGACACTGGAAGAGGCCCGAAACGACGGGTCGCGCATCACCGCGCGTACCTCCGCCAACTCCTCATCGGTCATCCCGACCGAGACCAGCCCATCCCGCAATTGATACGTGTGATTGACCTGCAGCTGCAGATCGGCTGACCGTGCATGTCGCAACTGGACGTACGGCCGCGGGTCGATGTCCACCAGGCCTGCCACGCGCATCGCTGAGGCGACACGCCTCCCCCACTCAGGATCGCCGCCACGCGCACGCATCAACGTGGTTTTTGCGGTCAGGAACTTCTGGTAAACCTGCGCGGACCGTTCATCAGCCGTCAGCAGCGGCGGTTCATAGGCGGTATCGAGTTCCTCGATCTGCAACCAGCCGCCCGGCTTCAAAGCCCGTACGAGTGCTGCCATGATCGAATCACGTTCAGCGAGCTGTTGGAGAACCAGTCTTGCCGCGATCAGATCGAACCGGTTCTCGGGTAACGGTTCGACCCTGACGTCGTGCACGGCTGTTGTCAGGTTGGGATGATCACCGATGCGGCCTCGCTCCACATCGGTGGCCACAACGGTTCCGGTGGGCGCGACGCGGTCGGCGAGCCATCTCGCGATGGAGCCGTTGCCGGCCCCCAGCTCCAAGCAGTGCCAGCCGTCGGAAACGCCAGTGGCTGCGAGCCGTTCAGTGGTCATCGGGTCATGGGCAGCGGACAAGCACCGGTACTGCTCGTCTCGGTGGTTACCATCGCTGAACACGTAGCCGTGCATATCGGATGGGACAGTCGTCACCGCAGAGCACCGTCCTCTCGGGCGAAATCGCAGACCGCATCGGCGATTCGAGCGACCTCGGAGTCACTGAGGTGCGGGTAGATCGGCAATGCCAGGATCCGCCGGCTCGCGTATTCGGCGTTCGGCCACCGCCCACCTGCGGGAGCGTGCGGCGCGAATCCAGCCTGCAGCGGCAGTGGCTGCGGGTAGTAGACGTGCGAGCCGATGCCCCGCGACGCCAGGTGATCGCGCAACTCATCGCGTTTCTCGACTTGTAAGCAGTAGACGTAGTAGCAACGTCCCTCCCTCCCTGGCGGTGGAGGCACGATGGCGCGACCGTTGAGCCGGGAGAAGCGTTCGGTGTAGTAGTCGGCGATGGCGGCGCGACGTTCCAGGCGCGCCGGGAATCCCGCGAACCGGTAGGTCTGAAACGCCGCCTGGATCTCGTCGAACCGACTGTTCGTCCCGACGATGTCGTAGACGAACCGCCGCCGGTTCTGCCCGTGGTTGCGCAGCATCCGCACCGTGCGCCCCAGCTCCGGATCGCCAGTGACGACCGCACCGCCCTCGCCGGGCATGCCGAAGGACTTCACCTGCACGAACGAAAAGACACCCGCATTCCCCCAGAGCCCGGCGGGCGTACCGCGAAGCACCGCCCCCTGCGCGACCGCGGAATCCTCGAGAAGCCGCAACTTGTGCTGTGCCGCCAGCTCCACCAAGCGCGGCATATCCGCCATGATCGAGAACATGTGTGCTGGCATGATCGCCTTGGCCCGGTCGGTGATCCGTCGCTCGACGTCGTCGGGATCGACGACCATGGTGTGCGGGTCGATATCGGCGAAGACAGGCTTCGCACCAACCTCGAGCACCGACGATGCCAGTGGCGCGCAACCGAAGGCCGGCACGACGACCTCGTCTCCGGACCCGATTCCCATCGCGCGCAACACGAGGCCGAGCGCGGCTGTGCCACTCCCGCACGCCACTACATCGGCTGCGCCGAGCGAATCCCGCAGCAGCTCCTCGAAATCGGCGGTGCGTGTACCAAGGATGAACTTCTGTTCGCGCGCGGTGCCGATCTCCTGCAGCAACTCGAGCATGACCTTGCGGTCGTCGGCGAACAGGTCCGGAGGGAAGAACGGGATTTCCGCACGCATCAGCCGTACCTCCGGAAGCAGAATTCGCGAACAACGGAGCAGACCCGGTCGACTTGCCCGTCTTCGAGATCGGGGTACAGCGGTAAGGCCACGGCCCGCTCGCTTGCGGCTTCCGCGGTCGGGAAGTCACCCCGGCGGTGCCCGTGCCCGGCAAAGCAGGGTTGCAGGTGCAGTGGCATCGGGTAGTACGTTTCAGTGCCGATCCCGCACCGAGCCAAGTGGTCGACCAGCTCGTCGCGATGTTCGACCTCGATCAGGTACACGTAAAAGACCGCCGCCGAACCCGGTCCCCGGTCGACCACCTCCGGACACCGGAGCGCACCGGGTACCCCGCTGAGACGTTCCCCGTAGGCTTCGGCCAGTCTCGCTCGGCGGGCGATGTCGGTATCCAGGCACGTCATCTTGGCCAGTAGCACGGCTGCCTGGATGTCGTCCATCTTGCTGTTGGTGCCCACCAGTCCGGTTTCGGTGGAAATGCCCGGAAAGTTGTCGAGGGTCCGGCCGAATCGGCCGTGGTGTCGTAGCCCGGCGACCAGCTCGGCGACCTGGGGATCGTTTGTGAGCACCGCACCGGCGTCGCCTAGAGCGCCCAAAGTCTTGCTGGGGAAGAAAGACAGCACGCCACCGGCACCGTGCAGCCCCGCGTGGATCCCGGCTTGCCGCATCCCGATTCCCTCGGCGCTGTCCTCCAGCAGGGTCAGCCCGCGGCGGTCGGCGACTTCGCGCAACGCGGACATATCGGCCATCTGGCAGAACAGGTGCGCCGGCATCACGAAGCGGGTACGCGGCCCCGCGACCCGGTCAACCTCGGCCGCATCGAGCGCGTAGGTGACCGGATCGATGTCGGCGAACACCGGTCGCCCGCCGGCGAGCACGACCGATGTCGCGGTGGAGACGAACGAATACGCCGGTACCACGACTTCGTCACCGGGACGTAACCCGGCCGCGCGCAGCAGCAGAATCAGTGCATCGGTGCCGCTGTTGACCCCTACCGCGAAACGCGCACCGGTGTAGTCGGCGAGCCGGCGCTCCAGTTCACCGACCTGGCGCCCGTGGGAGAACTTCCCGTTGTCGAAGACCTCCTCCACACGGGCGCTGATGGACGACCAAAGCCGATCGAACGTTCGGGCTTGCGAGAAGAACGGAACAGGAACATCGGCGGGAGCTGTTACATCAGGCGAGGTCATGAGCTCATCATTCGAGCCGACGGAATCCGCCCCGCGGGCCAAGACGACCACACTCCTGTGAGGACAATCGATCGGGTTGGTGATCAACAAGCTAGCGGACACGCAATCCGTAACGAAAGCCGTCAGTCGCCACGGTGGAAGTTTTCACTCGATGGGGTGAGACGCGAACCTCCTTCCTTCAGGACGGCTTCCATTCGACTTCTGAGGACCAGTACCTTCGCTCCGACCGGAGTGCCGTCACGCCGCGATGGGTCCTATCGATCGGCATGGAACGACTGATCCGGCCCCGCGACCAAAGCGCGTAGCTACGGAGTACAATGCTGCAACCATTCGTGGTCGGCCTCGGCCGGGCAGGCGCCGGCCTGCATTTGCCGGTCCTGGCAAAAGCTCGGGCTGCTGCAAGCGAACTCTTCCACCCCCGTCCCGTCGTCGCATGCGACCCGGACCCGGAAAGGCGCCGTGCCGCTTCCGGCGTGACCACCGTCGACTCCACACGCGCGGCCGCAGAGCTACTGGACCCGGACAGCACCGTGGTGCACCTCTGCACGCCACCGCAGAACCGGGCCGAACTGCTCGCCGGCCTCGCCGAACTCGGCTTCCAGCGGTTCATCGTGGAGAAACCCCTCGCCACCGACGTCCGCGAGCTGGATGAGATCAGCGCGCTGCGCAGCCGGCACGGGCTCGACCCGGCGGTGGTGACGCATTGGCTGGACTCCGAGCTCACCCGCCGGCTCAAGTCATTGATCCGACAGCAGCGGCTCGGCGAACTGCGATCAATCGCGGTGGACCAGCACAAACCCCGGTTCACCCGCTCAACCAGTGCCGACGGGCACCCGACGGCGTTCGACGTCGAAGTGCCGCATTCCCTCGCCGTAGTACTACACCTGGCAGGGTCGGCGGCGGTCCGCCACGCGACGTGGACCGACATGCACGCCCCGAGCTGCCTGCTCCCCCGGATGGGCAGCGCGCGCATGGCCCTCCAGCACCACAACGGTGTCGTCACCGAGATCTTCTCCGACCTGACCGCACCGATGAAGCAACGCCAGATCACCTTGGAATTCGACCGCGGCCAGGCGATCGGCCAGTATCCGATAAGCGAGAGTGACGACCATGCACAGCTGCTGATCCGCGGCGAATCCACGAGCCGGGAAGTCTTCCGCGATGACGCACTGACCAACTTCGTGGTGAGCGCCTACCGCCATTTCCAAAGCGCTACACGCAGCGACCACGGGACGTTCGACCTGCACTACGACGTCGTCGGGCTGCTTGCGGCAGCGAAGCGACTGTGCCTGGCGGCCGAGCAGGTCGTCACATCCCCGCCGAAGGAAAGTCTCCACCATGCGTGCTGAACAACCTCCCGCACCGAACCGTCTCGCCGGCATCGGAGACGAAGCAGCCACCGCACTGACCGACCAGATCACCGCCGTCACACGTCTCGGCTGGTCGGCAATCGAACTACGCACAGTAGACGGGATCGCGCTGGCGGATCTGGCCCCCGAGCCGTTCTCCCACGTGCTGCGCGCTGTCCGAGCCGCCGGCCTCGACGTGGTGTGCCTCGCCTCCCGAATCGGAAACTGGTCCCGAACCATCACCTCGCCATTCGCCGACGACGTGCACGAACTTGACGTCCTGGCGGAACGTTGTCACCAACTGGGCACCCGATTGATCCGAATCATGTCCTACCCGAACGACGGCCTTTCCGACGCAGAGTGGAGTGATCGCGCGTTGGCGCGCCTCACCCTGCTGGCCGAGCGCGCCGCAGGACATGGCGTCACGCTGGTGCACGAGAACTGCGCCGGATGGGCTGGCAGCAACCCCGACCGGATGCTGGAGCTGGTCCACGAGGCCGGTGGTGCCTCGCTGGGGTTGCTCTTCGACACCGGCAACGGCGTCGAGTACGGCTACGACACCTACGACGTACTCCGGCGAATCCTGCCCTACGTCGCGCACGTGCACATCAAGGACGCGATCGGCGAGCCGGGTGACGCCACATACGTCCTACCCGGCCAAGGGCAGTGCCGCGTCGCCGAAAGCCTGCGACTGTTGATCTCGAACGGCTACTCGGGCGCCTTGTCGATCGAACCGCACCTGCTCAGCCGGCCGCATGACGGCATCCAGCCGACCGGTTCCGATGCGGAGCCGTTCGTGAAGGCCGGTCGGCGCCTGGAAACGCTGCTGAACGAAGCCGTAGCATCCAACGCGCTCGATGAGCGGGATTCCTCCGCCAAGACCGGACACGTCACGTCGTGATGCATCACGAGATCTTCAACTGCGACGATCGGGACCTGCTCCTGCACCTGCTGACAACCCCCACGGTCGGGCCGTTGGAAGCGTCCGCAGCCGACCCACCGCCACAGCTGTGGCAAGCACAGCGCAGCTACGCCCGGGCCGCGGCCGCCCTCGGATTCCAGACCGTGCGCCACGAAAGCCCGGCACCGGAGGTCTTAACGCGTGCCGACGTGCCGCGTACCGTGCGCGACGCCGCGGCAGACCCGCAGTTCCTCGCGCAACAGCCGAGCCTAGTGCTCCGCCTCGGCCCCGAGCTCCCACGCGAGGCCACCGTGATGTTCAACGTCCACCTGGACACGGTCGCCGGCATCGAACCGGTGGCTTTCCGCGACGGTTGCTTCACCGGACGCGGCGCCATCGACGCGAAAGGGCCAGCGGTTGCCCTGCTCGCGGGCATCCGCGACGCCGCCCGGACCACTCCGGCACTCGGGCGAGACGTCGGAGTTCTCGTACAGGCGGTGTCGGGCGAAGAAGGCGGCGCAATGGGCACCTTCGGGACTCGCCCGCTAGTGGAGGCCGGATATTTCGGTCGTCTGAACATCTTTTGCGAACCGACGGGCCTGCAGTACCTGCCTCGTGCGACGGCCTCGATGACAGCGTGCCTGCAGGTGGACGGCCACGGCGCCATCGACGACCGGCCCGATGCCGGGCACAACGCCACGGTGCTCCTCGGTTTCCTCGCCCAGCACCTCGCCCGTGAACTCGATCCGCGGCACCGCCCGGCCCGGCTCTGCGTTGCCGGCATCCACACCGGCGGCCTGCACAATCGGGTCTACGGCAGCGGAAAGTTGCTGCTGAACCTCTCCTACTCGGACTCTGCCGAGGGCGCTGCGGCGGAGGCCGAATTACTCGCGGCAGTCAACAGCGGAGTCGAGCAGTTCACCGCATCCTTCGCCCACACCCGGGAATTCGCCCGCACCGCAGCCAACGCCTCGTCCATCACCCGCGTGGACTGGCTCAAGCGTGGCCTACCGTGTCTGCACAACTCCGCGGCATGGGCCGAAAAACTCCTCACCAACGCTGGTGCGGCTCGCTGGCCGGATAACACCCCGTCCTTCACCTGCGACGCGATCTGGATGGACGGCGCTCCCGACACCTACACCGCAGTGCTGGGCCCCGGAACCCTCGACGGAAACAACGCGCACGCCGAAGGGGAATACGCCGAACTGGACGAACTCCGGCGATACGCATCCATCGTCTCCGCACTCCTCACCGGCTTCACCGATCACCACCGCTGCCAGTCCCAGGAAGGGAGGACTCAATGACGCTGCAACAGCAAACGCAGACTTGCGCGGACACCGTCCGCGTGCGCTACGAAGACCTGCACGCATGCGTCCGCGAACTGTTCACCGAACGCGGGATACCGCCGCGCCGCGCACACACTGCCGCCTCCGCGCTGTGCCACGGCGACCTGCAGGGATTCGACTCGCACGGCGTGTTCAACCTTTCACGCCTCTACCTGCCGCTGTTCGCCTCCGGCCGCGTCGACCCGGCCGCGGAGCCGGAGATCATCACCGACACCGGTGCGTGCGCCGTCGTCGACTCGCGGCGCGCACTCGGCCTGTGGTCAGCCGCCGAAGCGATGGACACCGCCATCCAACGCGCCGGACAACACGGGATCGGCCTGGTCTCGATCCGCGATGCGACGCACTTCGGCTGCGCCGGCTATCATGCGGCACGCGCCGCCGAGCAGGGCATGGTCGGTATCGTCGCGAGCAACTGTGGCGGCCAACGCATCGCCCGGCCACCGCTCGGCGCACTGACGATGCTCGGGACCAATCCGCTCGCCGTCGCCGCCCCGGCCTTGACCGACCACCCATTCGTGCTCGACATGAGCACCACAGTGGTTCCCACCGGCAAGGTGCGCACCGCCGCGAGCCGCGGCGAGACCATTCCGCCCGGTTGGCTCACCGATGAGGCCGGGAATCCGGTCACCGATCCCACTGCCTTCGATCGCGGCCTGGCGCACCTGGGCTGGCTGGGTGGTTCCCCGGAAACCGGCGCCTACAAGGGTTACGGCCTGGGTCTCGTCGTCGAACTGCTGGCCGCGTTGCTACCCGGCGCCAACCTCGGCCCCGCGCCGGCGGCGCTGCAGGGCGACGGTGGCCCACACGGACGCGATGACGGAATCGGCTTCTTCGTCCTGGCGATCGCGCCGGACCTGCTTCGCCCGGACGGCTCTTTCGGCGCCGACGCGCACACGATGTTCGATTCCCTGGCCAGCTGCCCGCCGGCAGCACCCGGGGATCTGGTCCGGTATCCCGGCTGGTGGGAGGCCGAACGAGCCTTCGAACACCACCACCGCGGAGTCCCGATCCCCGTACACCTCCACCGAGAACTACTCGAACTCGGGCTGCCCGACACCCGACCCGCAGGTGATGACCAGTGACCGCTACCGCCGGAAACGCACGACGGGTCGCGGTCGTCGGCCTGGGCACGATCTCGAAATACTACCTGGGCTCGATCCACCACAATCCCAGTTGGACGTTGGCGGCTGTGTGCGACACCCGTTCCGCCGCACTAAAACCGCACCGATCCGACACGCCGTGTTTCCGCGACCATCGCACGATGTTCCAGGAGGTAGACCTGGATGCTGTGGTGGTCACCGTGCCCAACGACGTCCACGAAGCGGTGTGCAGGGACGCCCTGCACGCTGGGATCCCGGTCTGTGTGGAAAAGCCGTTGGCGGTGTCGCTCGACGACGGCCGCGAGCTCGCCGCGTTGGCCGACGCCACCGGAACACCGCTGTTCACCGCCTTCCACCGCCGGTACAACGAGAACGTGTTGCATCTGGCGGACCAGGTCCGCCGAGGCGGCACGATCGAGAAGCTGACCGTCCGGTACAACGAACTCATCGAAGACCACATAGGTGCCGACAACTGGTACCTGGACCCGCAGCGGTGCGGCGGCGGATGTGTTGCAGACAACGGGCCCAACGCCTTCGACCTGGTTCGCATGTTCCTCGACGACGTCACGGTCGCGGCCGCAAGCGTGCGACGCGACCAGCACGGAACCGATCGCCAAGCCGTGATCGAACTGCGCTCGGCCACCGGCATTCCGGCCACCGTCGAACTCGACTGGTCGCATCCTGGGGAGATCAAAGACGTCGACGTCCTACTCTCAGACGGAACACGGCTCCAGGCGGACATGCTGGCCGGCCACCCTGGCTTCAAATCCTCGCTGTGGCACGAATACATCGGAATCCTCGACGACTTCGACGCGACCATCTCCGGTGCCACGCGAGACGACGGCGGCCTACCGGCACTCGACCTCGTCGCACAGAGCTATCACAACGAACGAACCGGCGACCTGGCGTCAGAAGGGCAACCACGGTGAATTTCGAAGAAGACGGACCGAAACGGACCATCAGCGGCACCCTGGTGAAAGTGCTGCTGCACCGCCGGGAGCAACGGGGCATGTCCCTCGAACCACACGCGAGCCGCTGTGTCCGGCAAGGCGAGATCCACGAACTGGCGACCACCGACCACGAGGACACCTCACCCGGCGCCCGCATCGACCGCGTCGGCTTCCTGGGGTTCGCCGAAATCGGGTGCGCCGGCGTGATCGACCGCGGCGACGAGTTCTGGATCGGCTCAACGCTGCTCGGAACCGTGCTGGGCTTCGACGCTTGCCACTTCCCGAACCACTACAACATCCTGATCCAAGCCGAGAAACCGGTGACCGGCGCGGACCTGCACCTCGAGCCGGAAATGCCCATCGCATTCGCGCC
Source organism: Saccharopolyspora erythraea (assembly GCF_018141105.1). Classification (NCBI taxonomy): domain Bacteria; kingdom Bacillati; phylum Actinomycetota; class Actinomycetes; order Pseudonocardiales; family Pseudonocardiaceae; genus Saccharopolyspora; species Saccharopolyspora erythraea. The sequence goes on from NZ_CP054839.1 coordinate 6,391,652, forward strand.
CGCGCTGCTACCCGCGCACTGAACCACCCGCAGCAACACGCGGCCGGTGCCCCCATGGGAGGAGCGCCGGCCGCCATGGCAAGCGGATTCGGGGGCGATCAGCTCACAATCTCAGCCGCGAGCCAGCCGAATCGGTCGCCCCAGGGCATTTGCTTCAGCACAATCGGCACTCCCCACGCGCTCCGCTGGGGTGCGCCAGAGTCTGTTGGCGAATGCTGGGTGTGCTCGCACGTCGCCTGGCGAGATCGATCCCACCGCAGCGCAGTGGACCATACATCCGAAGGTGGTCCCGAAGCCCAGGCGGCGCCTGAAGGGCCGCTGTCCGTATCACTACAGGAATCGAGTTCACGAACAGGCTGTCACAGCAGAGTCACGTTCTTGCCCGTGCTGCGTCCCCGGGTGTCCAACAGCGCACACCCGGAAGCTGCCAGTTCTACGGGGTCATAGCACGCGTGGTCCTGTAGCAGGATCGCGATATCCGCACTCTGCAGCGCATCGGCCAGCCGGTCCACTTTGGCCAGCTGCGAATCGTCCACCGCGAACGAGGGCACGTGGGGATCATGAAAGCGAACGTCCGCACCCCTGGCCAACAGTCCGCGCGCTACCGGGAACGCCGGCGACTCACGCGTATCGGACACATCCCGTTTGTAGGTCACGCCCAGCAGCACCACCCGCGCACCGGAAACCGGCTTGCCCTGCTCCTCGATGAGCTTCGCCACCCGAGTCACTACGTGCTCCGGTATGCGCTGGTTCACCTCGCGCGCGGCGGCGAGCGTGCTGAAGGAGAATCCCACTGTGTTCGCCTTGCTTTGAAGATACAGCGGGTCGACCGGGATGCAATGGCCCCCGACTCCCGGCCCTGGATGGAACGCGGCGAAACCGAACGGCTTCGTCGCAGCGCAATGCAGCACATCCCAGACGTCGATGCCCATCTGGTCGCAGAACAGCGCGACCTCGTTCACCAACGCGATGTTCACGTAGCGATAGGTGTTTTCCAGGACCTTGGCCATCTCAGCCTCCCGCGTGCCACGAGACACCACCAGGGTGTCGACGAACCGGCCGTAGAACGCGACACCGTACTTGGCGCAAAGCGGTGTGACACCGCTGATGATCTTCGGTGTGTTCTGGACCCCGAACGCCGCGTTGCCCGGGTCGATTCGCTCTGGGGAGTAGGCCAGGTGAAAGTCGTCACCTGCGCGCAACCCGCTGCCCTGCTCCAGGATCGGGCGCACCACTTCCTCTGTGGTACCCGGGTAAGAGGTGGATTCCAGGACCACGAGGGTCCCCGGGCACAGCCACCCGGAAGCAGTTCGGGCCGCCGTCCGCACCGCCGTCAGGTCCGGCTCCCCGGTGTCCGACAACCCAGTGGGTACGCAGAGCACGATGGTTTCGGCGGCGCCGAGCACCGAAGGGTCGGTCGTCGCGGTGAACCCGTTCGCCGTCATCCCGACGACCACCTCGTCGGAGACGTCCTGGACGTGCGACCGACCTGCGTTGACCTCGGCCACCACCTCGCTGCTGATGTCCAAGCCGATGACCGCCAAGCCGGCTTCACACGCCCGGGCTGCCAGCGGCAACCCGACGTAGCCCAGTCCGACGACGACCAGTTCTGCGGACATGCGTGACTCCTAGCTACTCGTCGAGTTCCACAGGCCGATCCGATGCGAAGGTCCCCCGTGAGGTCACTTGCCGACACGGGTTGCCGAGGACAGCGCACCGACGCTGACCATCATCACCAGTACACCGAGGATCGCGATGAAACCCGCTGCCTTCTCGGGTGACTCCCGCAGGGCACTGGGACCGGCTTGCTCGTACCGCGGCGCAGGAGGCTCATCGATTGGCGAAGCAGGTGGCGTGACCGACGGTGTGGCGGGCACCATCGCATGCGCAGTGGCTCGCACTAGATCTGCGGAATCCGCCGCCACGCCCCCGGTCACCGGCCTCGCTACAACCGTGAGGTCCACCGAAGTCCCGGTCTTCACACGACATAGGTAGGAAAACGCCTCCCCCGGCTCCAGGCGTTCGATCTCGCGCCGACACGACGCCGGCTGCCCGGTCACCGCGACGTCGACCAGTGTCACCGATGACGATGTGTTCCGCGCCGTGACCGGAACCTCGGCTGCATCTGTGCCCGGGATGGGCTCTATATGCCCGATGTCCAGCGACACCGCCGCTTGCGGCGGAGGATGCAATTGAAACCGCCCGGTTGCTTCCGCATGAACGGGTCGGCCGCTGGGGCTCCAGCCGTGCGTCGCTGCGGCCACCTGGCCATGTACGGGTGGCGTACCCGGGCACGAAACCACGCGCTGCTGTCCGGGATCGAGCTGGCCGATCGGCATGCGGCAGGGTCCGGAATCGAGATCGGCCACCACCCCGGCCAACGGCACATCACCAGAGTTGGTGATCACGGCCGTCTGGGTCAGCCGGTCACCAGGAGCGCCTTCTGCGGAAGTCGCCTCGGTGCGTATGTCGATGGCCGGCTTCTCGTTGGTCCACACGACGTGCAATGTCCAACCGACGCTGCAGGAAGTCCCGGGTTCCTGCCGCAAACCAGCGAAGACGATCACGCTCCCGTCGGCGGCGATCATGCCGGGCAGCTGTCCGGTCACGTTTGCGTGTGCGATGTCGCCATGCGGCCCACTGGTGATGCGTCCGGCCACGACCTGCACCGAACCGATCGACAGCATCGGCTCCCCGAGCCCGGGAAGCGCACCGCACCGGCCCTCCGGTCCGCTGGTCCACCGCAGTCTTGCGTCGACAATCCGTGTTCCACGCGGGATTTTCAACTTGGCTACCGACGACGCACCGAAGGGCGAGACGCCTCCGACCGTCGTAGAGCCGGCTGCGGGATCACCCGGATCGATCCGAGCGGCCCCGTGAACTTCCGCGGAGCACAGCAGCGGCGCCAGCAACAGCAACGCGAACGCGAGCAACCAGGATGGCCATGGCACACGCCATTTCCGCACAGCATCTCACCAGCTTCGTGCATCGACTTGCGAAAAGTTCCATACCTGCCGACCGAACCCGGCCCGGCCAGGACGCCCGCTTCGATTCCCGTATCAGCCCGACCGGACCCTAACAGGAAGCACTGCAGTCCTCGTACTGCACTTCCAAACATCCACTTTGGACTTCGCGTGCTATCTGCCCAGGAACTACCCGTGTCGACATAGCGCAGAAAGAGGCTGCAGACACCGCAGATACGTCTCCGTGGCAGTTCAAGATCACCCGAACGGGTGAAGTTGGTAGCACTCGCTACGGGGCCGTTTTCACGTCAATCCGCAGCAGGTAACCTTGTTTTCGAAGGACGAGTGGCTTCATGCCACATCCGATCCCATTCTTGTCCTGCCAGGCGCACCCAAGAACGGAACCTTGTGCTTCTCCCCACCCTGCTGGCTATGGTGCTGCTTCCCCTGTGCGTCGTTGGGTTCATCGTGCTCAACGCACGCCGCAAGACCGCGGTTTCCGGCGAGGCGGACTCCGATTCGCAAGCGTTCGTCGGCGGCGTACTCAACGCCTTGTTCACCGTCGTGCTGGCGTTCTACATCGTGTTCGCCTGGCAGAACGGCGACGACATCGACAAGGCCTCAGAACAGGAGGCGAACGCGCTCATCGACACACATTGGCAGATCAGCACAGCGCCCGAGCCACATGCCAACACCATCCGCTCCCTGACCGCCCAGTACGCAGCACGGGTCGCCGACCACGAGTGGTCAGCACTGGATCGGGGCGAGACCGACCCCGAGACCGAGCGGCTCCTGAACTCGCTACGTGCCGAGGTGCTCGCGCTCCCTGCGGACGACGAGACGCTCAAGACAGCGCGGGAACAGTCGATGGATAACCTCCGACAGATCGACGAGGGGCATCGCCAGCGGGTCAACGTGGCCACCGACGACCAGAACTTCAACATCATGCTGCTGACGGCCAGCATCCTCGGTGGCGTGCTGATGATCGCCTTCCCGCTGATCATCGGGCTCAGCATGCGGCCAGCGAACATCGCGACGATGGTACTGCTGACATTGACCATCAGCCTCACCATCTTCATCTCAATCGAGCTCCTGCACCCGTTTCACGGACCGTTCAGCGTCGCCCCCGACGCCTTCCGAGAGGCACTGGCCGCGTTCGCCACTTCCGCACACGCAGGTACCTGACGCACCCGTCGAGTTCGTGGACCATTGCTCGCGCATTGGCCGGGGGTCTACCCAGAGTTCGGTTGTCACCGGGGGTTGACTGGTTTGAGGCCGCTGTCGCGGTGGTGTAGATGGTCTCAAACTCGACCGGGGTGAGTTTGCTCAGGCGTCGTTGTCATTGAGTGCAGCGGCGACGGCGTCGAGTTCGTCGTGGTTCCAGCGGGCGAAATCGGTGCCCTTGGGGAGATATCGGCGCAGCAGGCCATTTGTGTTCTCGTTGGTGCCGCGCTACCAGGGGCTGTGCGGGTCGGCGAATTGACGAGCAGCAGCTGGGACGCCGGTGAGTGGTCGAGACAAATAAGGTAACGGTCAACGCGACCACCAGCACGTTCTGTCCGCGCCGGCGCTGGAGTCGCACAGCGCCGGCGCGGCTGACATCCCACCGCCTACCGCAGTCCCGCCCACGCCGACCCGGCCAGGCTGGGCATCTGGCCGGCCTGGCGGCCCAGCGCGATCGCCGCGGTGCGCACGGCCGGGCCGAGCGAGGAGACGTCCACCTGGCCTAACCTCGTGCTGATCGACAACCCGGCGATCGGATTGCCGGTCCGGTGCACGACCGGGGCGGCAGCGCAGGCGACGCCCGGGCCGGATTCCTCGGCTTCGTACGCGATCCCGGTCCCGCGGAGGGTGTCCAGTTCCTCGCGCAGCCGCCCCGCGCCGGTGATCGTGCCCGGCCCGAGCGGCCGCAGCCCGGTCTCGACGACCCGTGGTGTCCCGGGTCGACCACCGGAATTCCGATCTGGGCGTCCTGGCTCATTCGTCGCGGTGGTGGCCTCCTCCAGGCCGGCGTGGCAGGGTTTCAGAATTCGGGTGCCGCCGGGCCTGCCGTGTTCTCGTCGATCACGTGCGGTGGGAGCCCGGCGAGAGTGCTGTAGATGGAGCGCTGACGATCCCAGGACTGGCTGACCAGGAACGCCGTGGCAGCACGACGCAACATCGAGAGTCCTTTCGATCACAGCAGGCCGGAATTGTCAGCTCCGTACGACACCGGAAAATCACCTCCGGGCGCGTCCCGTGTGCTTGCCGAACCACCCATCGGCATCTTCTGGTACCCGAACAGGCCGTGCACAACCGGCCCGCGCCCCGTCGCAGTCACCCCGCCTGGCACCCGGACCCAGCCATCAAGGGCCACCCCTCCGGGGCCGCCTGCCTGCTGCCTTTCTGGCCGCGCAAGATCGGTGAGGAACTTGGTCAGCGAGGTGCTCGGGGGGTCGATGTCGCTGAAGTCGTCAACGACCACCGGCTCGCCTTCGGGCAACCGCAGCAACGGCCCGGGGCACTCACCGTTGTAGATGTCGACGATGATCACTACCGTGATCAGTCTGATCAGCAGCTGCCCAGTCCTTGCTCCGAGGGGACTTGGCCATGCAGGAGGAAGGACAGTTGAATGACCACTCCGCTGTGGACGGACGACATGTTGGACCGGATGCGAAGGCTCGGAGACCCCCTGGCTGACGCCGCGATCGCCGAGACCTACGACCTGGGGCAGCAGGATCAGGTGCGGCAGGTCCTATTCGGACTCGAGCGGAACAACGACCCACTCCCCACCGGTCTACCCCAGCAGGTGCAACACTACTTCGACGAAGCCGTGCTACCCGAGTGGGCCGACTCGACGTTGATGGACCGAGGCCGCACCCTGCTCGGTCGCTATGAAAACTCTCTTGTCTCGACGCTGTTGTGCTACTCGCTGGTGGCCTGCTATAGCTGCGGCGACGGCGCCCGGGTCCTGGGCATGTCACAACGATTGACCTCCGGTGTCTATCGACGGCTCATGGAAACCTCGCAGTTCCTGGTCGACGTTCTCGACAAGGACGGTTTGGGTGCCGGCGGCAAGGGCCTGCGCTCGGCGCAGAAGATCCGGCTGCTGCACGCCACCATGCGCTACCACCTATCGCAGAGGAAGGATTGGGACTCGGCCTGGGGTGTTCCCGTCAACCAGGAAGACCTCGCGGGGACGCTGATGAGCTTCTCGGTGGTCATTCCCAGGGGCCTGGAACGGCTAGGCATCGACCTGGCCGAGGAGGACCGGGACGCCTTCTTCCACATCTGGCGGGTCATCGGCCACGTACTGGGCGTCGACGCACAGCTCAACGCCGCCTGCTTCGATGACGGCTCGGCCCTCTGGGACACGATTCTGCGCCGACAGCAGAGCACCTCGGAAGCGGGCATCGCCCTGACCAAGGGCGTGTTGGACTTCATCCGGGAGGTACTGCCCGGGCCCGCCCTCGCCGGCGTGGGCCCCACCCTGATCCGGCACCTGGCGGGCGACGAGACAGCCGACCTCGTAGCCGTCCCACCGGCGGATCTCAGTCAGCTCGCGGTCGGCGCCGGATCAGCCCTCAACTTCGGCTACGGCGAGACGAGCAACACCGTTCCGCTGGCCGCTAAGGCGGCGGGCGAACTGGGCACGGTGGTGTTCAAGGCCGGCCTCCGTCTCACGAACCGGGGACGCCGATACAACTGGGAAGTCCCAACCGGCCTCACCGCGGCAAACTGACATCGCACTGGCCGCCGAGTCGTGTCCATCGCACAGCGTGCCACGCGTGTCTTCCGCTCCCAGCATGGTGAGCTGGTAGTACCGGCGCGGATCGAGGCTGGGCCCCGCCCCACAGCACCGCTACCGGAGCCCCGGCTGACGCTCGCTCAGCAAGCGGAGCGGGTTCGCAGTCTGTGACCTCGACATCCACCGTGGCCACGGCCCCGACCGAAGTAGCGACGCACTTTGTCCTTCGTCCCTGACGTAGGGGACCGTTAAGCGAGGTTGATCCTGCATGAGAAGGGCCCCGCTGCGGCCCGCAGTGGGCGCAGCGGGGCACCTCGTCCAAAGACCACCAGTACCGCCCAGACCCTCCTTCGCCGTCGCCCGGACATGGTCGACGACGACCACACCGAGGCCGGGGACGCCCGCCTGCACCTCGACACCACCGAACACCGAAGTTTGATGCGGGAGGATCTGGCCGCCGCCGCGGCTATCGGACTGGTCGTTGTCGCGCCGCCGGCCGACTCGGCGCTTGAGGAACACCGGAACGGAAACTGGCGCCAAGCCCTCGTCGGCCCTGCTCGCTGATCGCCAGGGTGCTGGCTTTGGCCGGTTCTTGCGCTCATCCCACAGATAACGCTCTATTATCTGCAACATCGCCAAGCACGTCCCACAGAACGTCCCCGCGTCGGCGGGTGAAGCGTCCCTGGCTTTTGTTCGACGGTCGCCGGACGTGCGCCACGGACCCCATTCCAGTACCCGGCTGATCTGAGCGGGCCGAACACGGCCGGTGGCGGGCGGCAGTGACGCACCGGGGCGGCGGAATTCGGCCCCCTGGTTGCACGATGGCGTTGTCCTACCGTGCGTCTCCCTGACGGTACCGCTCTGTTCACGCCCGCAGTCGCGTGGTGAGACGGCTCAGAGAGCCTGCCGCCGTCGCGCTGCCTGAGCTCCACGAACCGGCTCACTACTGATCGTCGGTCTGATGTTCCCTGAGTTTTGTGGAGCCGGTTTTCTGGAGTTTAGGCGACGGGCTGGATGCTCGGGTGGTGGTTTTCGTACTCGATCGGGGTGAGCATGCCGAGTGCGCTGTGGCGGCGTTGGCGGTTGTAGAAGATCTCGAGGTACTCGAAGATGGCGTTGGCCAGTTCGATCCTGGTCTTCCACTGTTTGCGGTTGAGTACTTTGGTTTGCATGCGTCCCCAGAAGGACTCGATGACGGCGTTGTCGTAGCAGTCACCGATGGAACCCATCGAGGGCACGAGCCCTGATTCCTGAACGCGGCGGGTAAATGCCCAGGATGTGTACTGAACTCCGTGGTCCGAGTGGATGATCGTTTCGCCGGTGGGGCTGCGGTTGTGCACGGCCATTCCGAGCGCGCTGGTGACCAGCGTCGAGGTCTGGCTGCTGTCGATGGACCAGCCCACGACACGGCGCGAGTAGGTGTCCAGCACGACCGCGCAGTAGACCTTACCTTCCCTGGTGGGGTGTTCGGTGATATCGGTGACCCAGAGCTGGTCTGGCCCGTGGCGCGTGAACTTGCGGTCAACAAGATCGGCCGCGGCTGGCGTTTCGGGCTTGGGCCGCTACCGCTTTTTGGCTGGAAGTCCTTTGATGCCAGCACGTTTCATCAACATCTCGACGGTGTTGTGCCCGACGGTGATCCCGCGCCCGGCGGTGAGTTCAACATGGACGCGTGGTGCTCCATAGGTTCCTCTCGAGGCAGCGTGGACCTGCCGGATGACATCGGTCAGCCACGCGTGCCGCACCGAACGCGCTGACGGCGGCCGCGAAAGCCAGGCGTAATAGCCAGACTCTGACACTCTCAGCACCCGGGTGGTCAGCTGTACCGGCAGCCCTTCGCCTGCCATCACTTTGATGGCCTCGTACCGTCTTTTGGGGGCACCACATCGCCGAGCAACTCTGCAGCCCGGCGATGGGTGGCCAGCTCTGCCTCGAGCTCGGCGATGCGCTTACGCGCGGTCACGAGCTCTGCGGCCTCACTGCTGGTGCTCCCGGGCATCTGCCCGGTATCGATGAGATGCTGGCGGCGCCAGTTGTAGATCGTCTGATCGCTGATGCCGAGATCGTGCGCGACAGGCCGGCCAGACTCGACGAGATCAAGAACCTTGCGGCGGAATTCCGCGGGATACCGGCGGGGCAACGAACCTCCCAGAGGTCGAGTAGATCACTGAATATCCAGTAACCCGACTCCACCGAACCGGGGGTAGATCACCGAGGATGGCGAGGTAGGTCAGGGCGAGCATGGCCAGGGTGGTGAACCGGTACCAGGCGTGCCACCGGCGGACCTGGTACTGGTCGAGCCCAACGAGGCTCTTGCCGTTCTGGAACGAATCCTCGATCCGCCACCGTGTTCCGGCGACCCGCACCAGGTCGGCCAGGGCCACCGGGCGAGGTGTAAAGCAGCGGTGGTAGGCGTGCTCGCCGGTGGCTCGGTTACGGCGGATGAGCACCCACTGGCCCGGGTGTGCGGGCATTTGGTCGCCAGTTCGGGGATGGTCCGGGCGCCGAGGATCGGCCCGGTCTCCGCCGCATCGCGAAGCCTGCCCGAACTTGGCGAGTCGTGCCCGCCCTGGCGGTCACGCTCGGCCACGATCAGAGCGTGATCACTCCAGACCCGAACTACCTCCGGCAGTCCGCACAGCACGCCGCCGCACGCGAAGGCCAGTTTTGGCGCGACATTGCCACGCTCGGCATCGGCGACGACCAAGCCGAGCGCTGCCTCCACGCTGTCCTTCTCGAAGCCGAGCAGGGCGCCGACATCCCCGACCCCTATAACGTCGTCACGCAGCGGCTCGCCGCCGGTCCGACATGGCGCCCCATGCCAGAAAGCACCCGCCGATTGTCCGCGCCGCCGTGACGGCCAGGGTAGGGCCGTTGCCCGCGTGCGCCTCGGCAACACACCCGCGGCTACCTTGACGAACTCGCGCGACGCTGGACTTGACGAACTCCCGGCTGGCATCGTGCGCCTGGCGCTCAAAGCCCCCGACGCCGTGATGCGCGAACCACAGCTCTGATCACCACGTCCGCTGTTCGCCCAGCGAGGGAGGAGCCCGGGTGTGGCAAGTCAGATTCGGTTGCTGTCCGGGTTTGCCGAGCGGGTGGATTCTGATGCGGCTGATCGCCGTCGCACTCGCCCGCCCGCTGCCGTGTCCAGCTGACATACGAGCATTTATTAGCTTTCAACTCGTACAGAAGTTACCACTCGTCGCCGGGGAACATGATGGCCGCAAAGCTGTCGAAACACGATCGCGGCGCACCCCGAAACGCCAGCGACCTCGGCGGGTCAGTACGTGTTGTTGCCGGTGGTCTGAACAAACAGGCACGATGGAGCTACAGTGGTAGCGTGCGGAGCTACGCGGTCAGCCAGCTGGCTTCCTGCAGGCCGTTCTCTTTCGAGCCTTGTGAGCGCCCTGCGGACAACGGTGCAGCCACGTTTGTCCACAAGTGCATGGAATGCGGAGATGGCGGCGCTGTCTTCGTGCCCGGCGAGCTTCAGAAGAGCGCGCAGCTCGAACAGGCAAGCAGCCTCATTAGCTGTCACGGTCCCACGTCCCTTAAAGCCATGCCTTCCCCCCTGTAGTCATGTTCTCCGGATCGGCAGGACCCGGGTCCGTGCCGCGGCTTGCGGGAGGTACCTGGCTGCTTCGCCATGTCGCGCCTCGGTGGGTGTTGAGGAGGACAGGGATCCTTGAACCCGAAGCGATCGCGGAGCGCGTTGGCGAGGAATTCGCAGCCTGACTGTGTCTGGATCCGCGAGTCGCCGTTGGAGGTGGGCGTCGGGGTCCTCGGTAGGCCACTGAGGAACAGCAGAGGTCTCCGTCGCGATCTGCCCCAAGGGCGAGACAAGACGCATCATCTCGTAGTAGCTCATCTCGGCTTTTCTCCACAGTTGGGCTCGGCATTCGGGGGCCAGAGCACCGGTGAATGGCCCCGGCCCCCGAAGTCAGCGGAAGTTTTCAACAAGATGCAGGTGAGTTTGGTTAGAAGTCGAACACCACACCTGTTTCCACACGCAAGGCACAGCTGTTGGAATAGGTTTCTTCGAAACGGACTTCGGATCCACGCCAGGTGCCTGTAGCGCTGGCCGTGACCGGAGCGTATTCCAGCGTGCACGCACGGGGCTCTTCGGCCCTCAAAGCTGTGAAAGATCCACCGACTTGGTCGAGTTGAGCACAGGCTTCCACGGTCCGCTTGTGGTTGCCGCCCGTCGGGTGGCAGCGCAACACGACCGTGCGGCTCACGCCCGAACCGTCGCTGGAAACAGAGAGGCGAACCGTACTCGCGACACTCTTCTTCGGTGCGGCCGACGTCTCCGTGGCGACCGCCACAGGCGCTGATACCGCGCCGATCAGGGCAGCGCCAACAATTAGAGCGCGTCGCTTCGACTTAGCAAACATTCGTCTTCCTCCAGAAAGGGAAGAGCCACAACTCTAGGGACAAGGGGTTGGGATGTCGATCAACCGTTGCCGAACCGTTGCACAAGCAGCGTTCGTACCGGGTTGCTCATTGCGCGACCTCTGATTTGTCGCCAGTGGTGACGCAGAGACATCGTGCGAGTCCAGGCCACGGATCAATGCGAAGCAGGACTCTGGTTCTGTTCGAACACACGCAACGCTAGCCCGTTACAGCCTGCACATATCCGTTAGACCATACGGGTGATGAACCAGGAATTTACCCGACTGAGTCGTCACAGTTGGGAGTCTGCTAATACAGCGCTCCTTACCCCGATGCGTCGAGGCCTGAGACGTCCTCGTCACTTGTTACGGCCTTCCGCAGTCCGCCCCACCCTGGCTGCCGCCTGGAAACTTAAAAGGCGCTGGATTGTCACGAAAAATTCGAGTTCACCTGGAGCCGGTGAACGGTTTTCGCATTCCTTGAGGTTTCAATATAGTATACGTTGAGAAACGAATGGAATCGGCTCTACCGGATCGCGGACGCGGGAAGTTAGCGTGTCCCGCGGCTGGTGAGCGCCTGTTGCCTCCCCCTGACCGGCACTCACCAGTGTTCCGGTCGCAGCGCCCCTGCACCCCCTCCGGGCGGCGCGCGATCCCACCGCAAGCAGTAGGCACGCGGTGGCTGCGGAGCGTCCACACCTGTCCTCGGCGTCGGGGCCAGGGCAGGTGCGGACGCTTCAAGATTCAGGAAGCATCTGTCTTGCGGTGTAGGCGCCGAGTACCGCAGAGCGTGACCGACAGTTCGGTGGAACTGAGGGGCGACGCTCCACTGCGTGATCCCATGCAACGAACCCGCATGCGGCATCCCGACCAGCGGCGGCAACATCTGTGGCGCAGGTCTTGGCAAAACTCGACTTCACCTCGCCGCTGTCGCCGACTTGGTCGACATGGAACTTGAGGCCAGTAAGCACTCGCTGATCGTCCGCGCCACTGTGACGGCTGGATAGAACCGTGCCCACGCGCACCTGGCACCCCCCAATAGCGTCGCGCATCCGGCGGCGCGAGGTTTCGCGAGGTAGAAAGGCCACCGAGCCATACCTCGGGGGGATGCCGTGACCACCGAACGCCAGTACCGGCAGCGCCGCGCCGCCCGTGACCGCATCGCCGCCGCAGCCGACCGAGCCCGCACGACCGCCAGCCGCGGCCAAGCCGAACACGCCGCCGGCCGCGCCCCCGTCATGCCCGCCGACCGGTTCGTCTTTATCGGCCTGCTTGACGAACTCGCGCTTGCCGCTGGACTTGGCCAACTCCCGGCCGGCGTCCTGCGCCTGGCGCTCGAAGCCTCCGACGCCGTCATGCGCGAACCACAGCCCTGATGACCATGCCCTCTTCGCCGCAGGACATCGCCCGAGCTAGGCGAAGCTCGTCCTGAGTGCGCACCGCCATGTGGCACCCTCAGCCGGTTCGACTCGCCCTATCCGACTCCGAATCCAGCAGACGCTGCAAGCGTTCCAGGGCACAGCAGTGGGCGTCCACCGCGCGGTCGAGCCTGTCGTCACGGCAGCCGGTGGCGTACAAGGTCGCCGCGATCTCATTCATCGTCGGTCCGAGCTCGGCCAACCGTTGCGAGATCACTCGCAGTTCGGCAACGAGCCCGCCCGGTACCTGGTCCGGCGTACCGCGGGAGGAACTCGTGCTCTGTGCCGAGGGCACCGGTGTCGGGGCGGGATCAGTCACGCCTTCCACTATGCGTACGACAACCTGGCCGACACCCGGTTTCTCTGTGTCCTCTTCCAGGCCGAGCGTGTCCTCTGTGAGGACACATACGGAAACAGGACGCCCTCCACTCGGGGATGCTTGCGCTTGCCTCCGGTACGTGAGCCCGCGACCAGGGGAAATCATCGCGACCTGGACAAAAACGCGCTGGCTTACCCGGGTGCGGCGTCGTTCGATGCTGACCGATCGCGGTCAGTCGGTGTTCGGTGACGATGCGGTCGGCCTCTGCTCATCGCAGGACTGCGGCGGTAACACGCGCTCCCATGACGGAGAGCGGCGCAACATCGCTGCCGGGATCATCGAGGGCACACGCTCGCCGCTGGGCCGTTCGTGGGTGACCTCTTCACCGACGACATGCCATCGGTCACGAGGTGTGGGCTGCTCCTCGTCGGGGGCGGGTCGCTCGCCCGCCGCGACATAGATCTCGTGGTCGACGCCTTCCACTGCTGCTCCTGCGTTCCCCGCCTGGTGGTTCTGAATGCGATCCTGCCACGTGCAGCATCCGCCCCACCGACATCGGCCGACGGTGCGGCAGCACGTGGACTCGTCGAGATCACCGGATCAAGCGACCGTGACGACGGGGCACTGCTTCCTCGGCCGCGTCACCAAGGCGATCGCGATCGACAGCTTGACGCTGCGGTGCGGGTTTGCGCCGTGAGCCGTCCACGTTCCGCTGCTCCTCCCATGCCAAGGCTTGACCCTTCACAAGGGCACGACCAGGGCAAACACATCGACCAGCAGCAACTACGACGCCTACACGTCGGCAACCGTCCGCAGCACGCTTACGACCAGGGAAAACACTATCTCGCCAGGTCGAGCCCAGCACTGCGCGACCAGCGAAAATTGCGATCGGTACGCAGCGTCGTCGACGACATGGTCAAGATCAAGAGCTTTGTCTCCTTGCCCCCGAGCCGTGGCGCTCATGGCAACTGCGGTTTCCAAGACTGGAAACACGAAACGGCTGTTGAAGACCGGCGTCGGCTGTGAACGTGAGGCTCGTGCGGCACGCACCGCGATGAACCGGTAGCCGGGGTTGCCCCCTCGCCACGGGATCACCAAAGAGGCGAGAGCGACGGATCCAGCGCTCGAACCCCTGCGGTGGGATCTCGGCTGACTGATGCCTACGCGGGGAAGGTTCGAGCGGCAAGCCCCGTGCGAACTCGTCCGCTCGTTCCTCGCTCCCGACTTCGCACTTTCCGGGCTGGCCGCTCTCCCCCTCCCCGCGTCGAGACGGCATCAGCCGAGACCCCACCGCAGGGTCCGGCAAGTTGATTCCACCATGGAGAAATTGATGTCCTGGTCCGAACTTGACCAGCAGATTCTGCCCGACGACACACGCTGGGGGCAGGGCTTCGCCGGACACGCCTACACCGACAGCGAACTCGCCGAGTTCACCCAGCACGTGGCCGAGACCCCGCAGCCCGGCTACGGACCGCGCCTGCACACCTCGGCCGAGGGGTTCGAGCGCACCGAACACGGCTACGTCCTGCCGCCCGGCTACGACGCGACCGGCGCGCCGCACCGTGCCGGTGTGAACCCGGCGCGGCTCGACCCCGATATTCCGACGGCGGCGGACGCCTGGCAGCTTTCCGCTGCGCTGCAGCAGCACTTTTGGCAGGGCGGGTTCGCCCTGGACCAGCACGGCAGGCCCGTCCATCCGCACGCCGACCAGCTGCTGGACAGCATTGGCATGAACACCGGCATCGGGTGGGGACGGCGGCTCGGCGAAAACGTCCTCGTCGACGCCGTGGTCCTCATCGGTGACGGGGTCCTGCTGTGGGCCACCGGCGATGCCGGCCGGTGGGCCCTACCCGGCGGATACCCGGTTCCCGGGGACTACGGGCTGACCGATGCCGACTGGAACGCGGGCCGGCGCCCGGTCACCGTGGAGGGCATCCAGGCCACCGCGCGGCGCAAGGTTGCCGCGGAGACCGGCATTGACCTGCCGCAGGACTGCCCTGGTGAGATCGTGCGCGGGATCCGCCCGATCAGCTCCCCGCACATTCTCCGGACTAAAGAGGCGTCCCGGTAGCTTTCGCGCAGCAGGCAACGTTTTAGCGTCTGAACTGCGATTACGTCGATCAGTCCGTGGCCATGCGGGCGGCGAGTTCCTCCGCGCTCGGCGTCCAGGCGCCGCGTTGAGCGTCGATCACTGCGCGGTGCTCTAGGGTCCGCGGCGTTCGGGCTGGGTATTCACCGTCGTGCCGCCGACGATGGCGCCGATGCCGGCGAAAGCAAGCATCAGCAGGATGTTCTCGTCTTTGTCCCGGTACGCGAACACGGCGGCGGTGAGCACGGTGAAGGCCGCAGTGGCGGAGCTGACCATGACCAGAAGTGTGCTCAGGCCGGCGAAGTGCGCGTCCGTCGCCTTCCACCCCACCACGATCGTGGCACCTGCCAGGGCGGACAGGACGAAGAGTCCGAGGCCGAGCAGGATCCCGGGCGCCGAGAGGTCGGCAAACTCGTCGCGGATCCTGTAGAAGGTCTCGCCTGACTCGGACCTGCGGCGTTCGTACACGCTGAGGAATCCGATGATCCACAGCGTGCCGGTGATCGCGGTTGCCAGGAGCAGTTTGGACACGGGGCCCAGCGCCGTGAGCGTGGGGGCGTCGGGGTTCGTTCTGCGGCCCTGGTGGACTTGGATGACGGCTGCGGTCGTCTGGACCAGGGTGGCGGCGATGACGATCCACTTGATGACATCGGAGTCGGGGGACATCTGCGGATGGTCTCGCGGTCGAGGCACACGGCGCCCGGGATTGCGGGATTCCGGACCGTGGGAGTCCGGCTACCGCCCGAACGGAGCAAGCGCGAGGAGGGTGGTGTGATGTTCTGGTGACTGTCGGCCGCCGGTGTCGGCCGGGGATTCGGGGCTGACCACTACCTACTGGATCAGCCATCACGACTCAGCCAGGAAACCCTCTGACCAGCACTAATCCAACTAGGCGATGCTTTCTGACGCCTGCTACCGAAATGCCTAAGAGCACCGTGCCGCAACTTGGTCAAACCGAGACCAGTCAGCCTGCCGAACTGGTTGGAGACCTCGTGTCCTAAGCCGACGAAGGCGCCGCAGCAACGAGCGCGACGCCTTCCTGTCCGAAACCCCAGCGGTTTGGCCCGGCACCCGGTGGCTACTCAGAGACCGTTCTGGGTCCTTCACTGGTCAGAGTACCCGGTTGCCCGATGGTCGGAATGCCGAGCAGTGTCGGTCCGGTGTCTTTGCTGGACTGGTTGCGTCGGATGCTGCGGTCGAGGCTGACCAGCTTCTTCTTCGCCGCCTCCAGGCTGGTGTTGAGCCCTTGGACTTCGCCGAGCCAGCCATTGAGCTTGGCCTCCTGGATGCGTTCGCCGAGGTTATGGACGATCTCAACGAGCTGGCCGCGTTGCTTGGGGTTCACCCGCAACATCGGGCAGCGGATGCAGGCGTGCTCATGCTGGCAGGGGGATCCGTAGGGGCGCCCGCAGTCGCCGAGTTCGAGTTTGCGCAGGTGGAAGTGCTGGTGGAACTCATTCCACTCGGCGTCGGTCGGTTCACGGTATTCCTCGCCGGGGCGCAGGGCACGGCGTTTGTCCAGGAAAGCTCGACAGGTGCGGACCAACTCGTCCTGGAACACCGCCAGGTAGGACTCGGTAGTGCTGATGTGGCGGTGGCCCAACAGCTTGGCCGCGATGTGCACCGGCAGCCCGCCGATCACGGCATCCGTGGTGAAGATCCTCCGGAAGTCATGAGGTGCGTAGCGCAGCGGCTGGCCCATGTCGTCGGTGATGCCCGACTGGCCGACCACCAGTTGCAACAGCTTATAGACGCCGTTTGCGGAAATCACGCTTGTGTTCCAGCTATATCGGGTTATGCGTTGGAACAGATGCGGAAGCGCGGGCCCGGTGATCTTCTCGTGGGGGTCGTAGCGGCTGACGGTAGGGATGTGGCCTCCGTGTCGGGTCCGCAGGCGGGTGATGATGCTGGCCAGCACGCTGGCCAGCTCGGGGCTGACCAGCAACACCCGTTCCTCGTTGGACTTCGAGGGCACGATCTGCAGCATCGGGACGACTTCACCGGTGTCCGGCAACCGATACTGCACCAAGGCCAGATGAGTCAGTTCCAGTAGTTCTTCAATGCGGATCCCGGTGTGCCGCAAGGTCTCGACGATCGCCCACGCCCAGAACGCCTCGTCCTCAGCATGGGTGAGACTCACCTGGTCCCTGGTGTCGACGCGTTCGATGAGCACCGCCGGCGCTCCCCTGTGCCGTGAGGAACGCTGCCGTGTCGGGGCGTATCGAGGCAGGCGCCGATACCGGGCTCCGCTGTGTTCGAAGATGCCCTCAACTAGGGTCTTGGTGGCAGTATCCAGCGCCTCGGCCATGTTGTGGCGGTGTTGTTCTGCGCCGTCAACGCGTCGGGAGAGGTGCGGCAGTCGGTCCCGAACCCGCTGATGCATAGCTGCCTGGACGGCCTTCTTGTGCTTGGCCATACCGTCAAGTTCACCGCGGGCGATTGGACAGGGCGTCACGAACGGCGCCCAGGAAGCGTCTTCCAACGCCCACTCTCGAATGTCTTGATAGAACGCCTGTACTGACATCAGGATCGAGAAGCGTTCTTTGCGGGGCGCAGTGGCGCCATCTCGCCTGGTCACCAGACGTAGACGTTCCTTCCAGGCTGCGGCGACCTCTGCCGGAAGGTGCAGCGAGTCGAACCCGGGATGGTGCCGTTCAAGGTCACCCCAGAAGTTCTTTGCCAGCTTGGTAGCGAGCTGCCTGAGAGTGCTGTAATCGACGCTGGGGCGACGTTCGTCAAGATAGCGGACTAGCAGGTCACGGACCTGTGTGCAGCGCAGACCGTAGGCATCGACCAGTTCCTCGGTCGAACGTGGACCACGGCGCAACGCGCCTCGCAAAGAGCCGGTCGCCGACAGCACCCCCGCTGCTTGGAGCAACTCCCACGGCAACAAGCCCGCGCGCGGACCTTCCCACTGTCTTGATCTGGAAGGCGCGGAGTTCGAAGAAGTCCTGTTCAGCGAGATCCCGGACGCCCTTCCCAGTGTGCAAAGCGATCTTCGTAAGGACCTTCTTGCCCTCGTTGACCTGGACCTTCGGCAAGCGCAGCTCTCCGCCGAGATGATCCAGACGCGCGAACAGATCAGCATCGAGAAGCTGTTGCGCCTGATCGAACAGCGCTTGGGCCCGAAAGCTTCGGAAGAACCCGTAGCCGGGCCTGAAGACCGGAGCGAGGAGCAGGAACCGCAACCCAGCAACTAGGTTTGCGCGCCTGTAATTGTCGCCGTCTGCGAGGTCATCGATCCAGGTGTAGTTGTCGCCACCTGCGGTTTCCCAGCGGGCTTGCCATCCTTCGCCGTCGTGTTCGGCCAGCCATTCCAAGATCTGCCTTGCCCCAGCCAAGTAGATGACGCCTCTGTGTTTGGTGAACCTGTCCACCGGGTTTGGCCAGCTCGGAATCTCGGGGAGGCGGTCGAGGATGGAGCAGATCGAGTACTTGTCTACCGGACCGACAGGGTGCTCACACCGCACGTCGTGCCGGATGAAGTACGGCCGTCGTACCTGGTCCAGCTGCTGTTCGCTGGTTGGCTGGTGGGTGGTGGTGCTCACCGGGACGTGCCTCCGAACAAGACATTCAGATCGGCAGAGTCATAGCCGATCGCGACTGACGGTGGGGGTTGGGCGGCGCGGCGTTCACGTTCGGCCAGGTGCTGGGCGACGCGGCGGATGATCGCGTCGGTGTCTTCGGCGAGGTAGGTCTCGGCGGTGGTGGACAGGTGGGCGTGGCCGAGGATTTCCTGGATGTCGCGCAACGACAGGGTGTCGTCTCGGTGCATGCGGATCGCGGAGGTGTGGCGGGCGTCGTGCATGGTGTAGTTCGTCCCGAGCAGGACGTTGGCCCGGCGCAGCACCGCCCGCAGGGCCTCGTAGTTCATCGGCTGGCGCCGCAGCCCGTCGCCGCGGTCGCGGCGACGTAAGGTCCACCACAACGGGTCGTTGGGCTCCAGGGGTGTGCCGAGTTCGGCGAGGTAGAGCCGCAGCCAAATGAACGCATCCGGGCTGGCCGGAAGCCACTGCGCAGCCCTGGTTCCCTTGCGATAGACCCGGATCTTCTGCTCGCCCCAGTCGACATCGACCGGGCACATCCCGAGCAGTTCTGCGGCGCGGGCGCCGTTGGACACCGACAACTCCAGCACCGCCCGGTCGCGGTTCGATCGCAGGCCGGCGAACAGCTTCTTCCAGTGCTCGTCCGGGATCGCCCGGGGTTGCTGCTTGGGCAGCTTCGGGTTGTAGCGGATCCGGCCTTCCGGTCGGATGGGTCCCAGCGGGTTGTGGTGCGCGTTGGCTCGCCGACCCGCCCGGTCCAGGGCCACGGGGTTGACCAGCGGGCCCTGGCCCTGATCGGTGATCCAGTACTCGTAGAAGCTGCGCAGCACCGCGTTAGAATGCCTGATCGTCCGGGCCTCATAGCCGTCACCGAGATTCTTCTTGCGTGTCACCGGATTCACCTGACCCGCCGTCGATGCCGACTGGGTGCGGGGATGGCGGCGAGGCTTCTTCGCCTGCCGTAACCAGAGCACGAAGTCGCGGACCTCGGCCGTGGTGACCTTGTTCCACTCCACCTCGATCACCTGCAGCCACCGCCACCAGCGCAGCAGGTCGTAGCCGTAGCTGCGCAGACTCGACGACGCCTTGCCCTGGGCCATCAGGTGCCGAAAGAACCACCGGACCGGCTCCACCGGCGCCCCGTGGTCATCGACCACCAGCCACGGCACCGGATCGTCAACCCAGGCCACCCCGCCCCAGCGGGGCAGGACGATGCGGGTGACATCCCGCTCGACCTCATCGAACACGGCCACACGACTCCCTTCAGGACAGTTCGCGTGACCTTCTATCGCTCAAACACCAACCACCGCACCGGTAACCCCGGCGTGTCGCCCCGTAGTCCGGTCAACATGCACGCTGAACTTCTGGACGGTGACCTACACCGTCCGGTTCCACCTCGCCGACATCACCGACCAGCCCAAGACCGAGGCCACGCTGATCCCGGCCAGCTACCTCGACGGGCTCACGATCTGGCCCGACCACCGACGAGCCATCGAGGCAGCGCTGAGCTGACCCGACGGCATCCCAGCCGAGCCCGGCACCGCCACCCGCGGTGCCGGGCTTTTTCACGCCCACATTCCCCCGTCACCAGCCCCTGAACCCACTCCGACTCGGCCCAGACACCACTGGCAGGAGCTGCCATGGCGAGGTGCTTGCACAGCTGGCAACCAAGAGCGCACCGCCGCACGAGGGCCCGGCCCCGGTTCCCACGAACCGGGGCCGGGTCTTCGCGCATCTCAGACCCGTATCAGGGCCTGGACGACCGATTTCGCTGACCACAAGGAGGGTCACACCGTGATCACCAACGCGCGAC